>JAMNXV010000022.1 GCA_023623185.1 Bacillota bacterium | reverse complement strand
CGTACGGCGACAGCCCGTTCCCCGGGATGCCCGAAGAGGCAAACGATCGCGTGATGCACGCCCACCTGACCATCGGCGATGCGGCGCTGATGTTCTCCGACAGCTTCCCGGGACAGTCGCTGACCTTCGGGGAACAGGTTATGGTCACCGTCATGCCCGACTCGGTGGAAGAGGCAGAGCGCATCTACGCCCGGCTCGCCGAAGGCGCGCAGAAGGTCGAGATGGAGCTGCAGAAAACCGACTGGAGCCCCGCCTACGCCTCCCTGACCGACAAGTTCGGCATTCCGTTCCAGATCAGTGCGAGAGCCGAGCACTGAGCTTGAAATTTCACCGTACCCACAGGCAGGTCAAGCCTGCGGGCAATCTCCTCCAGCGGCAGGTCGGCCAGGTAGCGCAGGGCGACCACCTGCCGCTGCCCCGCGTCCAGTTCATCCATCAGCCCCCAGATCTCCCGGGCCGCTATGGATGCTTCACCACGATGCGCCTGATCCAGCTGGGGAAGGCATCAGCCCCGCCCTGCAGCTCCGGCAGGCTGCGTACCGCGGCCTCCACGGCGTCCTGCAGGGCGTCCCAGGCGTCGGCATCGCTGCCTGTGATTGCCATCGCGATGCGGTAGAGCCGGCCCTCCTGCTCCTGCAACAGACGCAGGAACTCCCCCTGCGTCAGCATCCACTCACCTCCGTCCGGCGGCCGCCACACACAGGACAAACGGGGCGGGCGAAAGGTTCCCAAGAAAGCGAAAAAGGACCACCGAGTTCGGTGGTCCCGCGATTCGCCGTTTACCTGACCTCCGCCTCCTGGCGCTCGGGGGGGAACGCCCGGCGCGTGCGGAAGTTCAGCCGGTAGCCGTCTGTCAGAAGGTGGACCTTCAGCCCGCCAGGCCGGTCCTCGCTGGGCGTGCCCCGCTCCCACGGGTCCAGAACCGTCACCGTGGCCTCGCCCAGCGCCTTTGCCTCGCCATCGCTCACCAGCAGCCCCGTGCAGGTGTCAAGCCCCACCCCCATCATGGCGCAGGCCTCGGGTGCGGACATCGCCCGCACCAGGCGGCTGAAGCGCTGGGCGCCGCTGAAGCCCCAGTCGATGAGCAGGGCCGGCAGAATGCCCAGCCCGACGGTGCTGGCGTCGTCCGCCGCGTGCAGGAACAGCCGGCTCCCCAGAATCGCGGCCCCGGCGTCAATGCCGACCAGGAGGCGCCCGGCCTGCAGGTGCTCCCGGAGCGCCGCGGCCGCGGCGGTGGACTGCAGCACGTGCAGCCCCTGGGACGGGCTGTCGCCGCACAGCACGATGGCGTCGAACTCGCGCAGCCGTGCCGCCCATTGCGGATCCGCAGCCTTTTCGCGGGAGTCCAGGAGCAGCGGCTCCACTTGCTTCATGCCAAAGCGGGTGAACGCCCGCGCCGCCGCGGCGGCCGCCACCTCCGGATCGCCACTGGCCGCAGCGGGCACAATCGCGACCCGCGAGCTCCTGCCTCCGGAGAGGTGAACGGCTGCGACAACGGCCTCATCCGGCACCGGGGTTCCTCCCATGAGGATCACCGGACCGGCGGGAAACTCCGCGGTGGAGACATCTAGTTCACGCTCGGGCCGCGCCTCCGGGCGGCCGTTCTTGTTCCGCTGGGCGGAAGAGCGATGGCGGGCGAACCAAGCGCGCAGGCCCCCCTGCGGCACGACGATGGCCTTCAGCAGGTTCGAGGAGAGTTCCGATGTAATGGAACCCAGGCGTTCTAGGTTCACCGCGCTATCACCTCCTGTGGGCTGCCACTCGCTCTAAATCTATTGCGGCGGGCGGCGCAGATTCCCGTCAGATCCATTCGATCTCTGCGTCGTCACCCTCAGAGATCGGGGTGATGAACTCCGCTTCGCGCCCGTTGAGGCGCATCACGAGCTGCCGCTTTCCGGGGGGCGGCGTGGCCGTCACCCCGGCCGCAACGAGCAGGTTGGCAAAGATTGGCGGCTCCTCGCTGGTGGTGATCACAATCTCATCGCCCTCCCGGAGCGCATCGGCCGGACCGGCGAGGACGCCGTTGCGCACCACCCGCAGACTGCCGGCCGGCACCGCGTACACCTCGCCGTTCAGGCGAACGCGCACCTCTGCGCCCGCGCCGAGCCGCTCTACGAGCTCGCCGGCGGTCAGAGGCGGGTTGTCGCGGATCTCAAACCGGTCGCCGGACTGCACCGGCGCCTCCAGAGCGTCGGGCTCTGCCGGCGCGCCGTTGATGGCAAGCACATAGCGCGGCCACAGGACGGAACCCGGCTTTCCATTCAGTGTGTACCGAATTACTTCGGCTGTCGACAGGTCGGCGTAGCCGAGGGCGGTCAGCGCATCCTCCACGGTGCGGAGCGGCCGCACGACCACCACGTCGTTGTCCGCCAGCTCCCGGTCCGGCTCTCCAGGCTCGCCGTTCACGGTCACCAGCGGGGAGAGGGTGTGTTGCGTGCCGTTCAGGACCACGGTGAGCTGGCAGACGGCCTCAGGCGCGACCTCGGCGACCGTGGCGCGCCCGGGTTCGCCGGGAGTGCCCGGCTCCACGTCGATGCGGTCGTGGTGCTGAACCGGCGTGTCCAGCCCCGCCGGTTCGCCGTTGAGCAGGATGCGGGCGGGGCGGCCGAAGGTCCCGGGCACCATGCGCAGCTCCCCGTTGACGGTGATCGTCAACCCCTTGCCAACGGTTCCCTGCAGCTCACGGATGGAAATCCCGGCGGCCAGCAGCGCGTCTGCCACGGTCAGCCGGCCGGGGCGGAACAGCCGTACCCCGCCGCCGTTCACGTAGACATATGAAAATCCCAGGGTGGAGTGGTCCCGCGCGGCCACGGCGATGCCGATGGGCGTGATGGCATCCGGCCCCTTCAGCAGGCTCCGGGCCCCCTCCACGCCCCGGATCGCGTCGCGGCCCCGCACGGCGACCCGCTGAGCGGGCAGGCCCAGTTCGGCCGCCACGTATTCCGGGAGGCCCGGCGTGAGCGAACCGCCGCCCACCAGCAGGACGGCCTGCGGCGGCTCACCTCCGTTCAGGGCGAGGATCCGCCGGGCGATCTGCCCCGCCAGCCGCCGGGCGGCGGGCTGCATCGCCTCGACCAGCTCGTGCCGCTCCTTGACCAGCGTCTGGCCGAGGATGTCGGTGAAGCGCAGCACATCCGACGTCCCGGTCTTGCGCTTGACCGCCTCGCCGACGTTGAAGTCCAGCAGGAAGGTTTCGGAGAGCGCCTCGGTGATCTCGTCGCCGGCGATGGGCACCATATCGTACGCCAGGACGGCGCCCCGGGCGGTGAGGGCGATGTCGGAGGTGCCCGCGCCGATGTCCACCAGGGCCAGGTTGAGGTGGCGCATGGAGTCGGGAACCGCCACGCTCAGGGCCGCGATGGGCTCCAGCGTGAGGGCGATCATCTCCAGCCCGCAGGTCTCCAGCACAGACTGCAGCGAGTCGATGACACCCCTGGGCAGGAAGGTGGCGATGACCTCGACCTCCGCGACGGTACCCCGCTGACCAACCAGGTTGGCCAGGGAGAAGCCGTCCAGGAGGCTGCGTGTCACGGAATGGCCGACGTAGTGATAGTCCTGCGGCCGCTCGCCCTCGCGGAGCACCTCGCTGAGCGCCCCCTGCGCGGCCTGCACCGCCTCGAGCTCCAGGCTGAAGACCTCGTCGGCAGTAAGCTGCGTCAGTCCCGACAGCTGCCGTTCGGCGCGGCCCCGCACCGTACGGAGGGCGCGCCCCGCGGCGGCCACGGCCACCTCACGCAACGGTTCGCCGGTGCGCTTTTCCAGCCGCCCGACCACGCGCGTAACCGCCTCGGCCACGGCGGCGACGTCGTGAATCTGGCCGTCGTGCATGGCGCGGGTGGCGTGCTCCATGACCTCCGCGGCAATAATCTTCAGTCCCCTCGGGCCGGGGGCAGTGACGAGCCCGGCGACCTTGCGGGTGCCGATATCGAGTGTGAGAAGCGGGCGAGCTGACAACTTCTGGACCTCCTCGCACCACGCTCTTCCCGGGGGTAGGCAAAACTGGATACTCATTCGACAAAACGTTCGGCTGCTCCTTCGTCATTGGTTTTACGTATCCTGTGATGCCGCGGATTGGTAGACATAACGACGGCGACGGCGCCGAACACTAACAGCGTAAAACCGCAGGAGGTGGTGCTCCGTGGCAAAGTTCACGCCCACCGGCCGAGTTTTACCGCATGAGCTCCTGGACCGCTTCAAGTGGGAGGTTGCCGAACAGGCAGGCCTTACCGAACAGATCGTGCAGCACGGCTGGCCCCAGATGAGCTCACGCGCATGTGGACACATCGGGGGCCGCATCGGCGGCCGCATGGTGAAGGTGATGCTGAAGTACGCCGAGCAGGCCCTCGCTGAAGGCTCCGCTACCCTGAAGTAGCGGGGCGCCCACCCAGGCGGGGGGCGCGCACCCCGCCGATGACATAGATGAACAGGCCGGCATTCCAGCCGGCCTGTTCCGGTTACGCGCCAAGGGCCTGATTGTACGTCTGCAGGGCCTCCTCTGCCCGCCCGAGCCGCTCCAGGCACGCGCCGATGGACCACAGGTGCTGCTTGTTGTCCGGCTCGGTGGCCACGGCCAGTCGGTAGGCGCTCAGGGCCTGCTCATAGCGCCCGAGCGCGAAGTAGCAGGCGGCCTGGTTGGCCAGGGCCGCGGGGTCGTCCGGCGCCCGCCTCAGGGCCTCGTCGAAACACTCCAGGGCCTCACGGAACTGCCCCGCCTTCATGAGCAGGTGCCCCTTGTTGTTCAGCAGGGTCGGATCGCCCGGAGCCTTCTGCAGGGCGGCGTCCAGCAGCCTGGTGGCCTCGGCCGCCATGCCGCCCTCGAAGAGCGCCGCCGCCAGGTTGCCCAGGGTAAGGGGTGAATCCGGTTCCAGGGCGCTGGCCTGCCGGTACGATTCAATGGCCTCCCGCGTGCGCCCGGCCCGAAGCAGGGTATAGCCCACGTTGTTCAGCAGCGTGGGGTCTGCGGGCCTGAGCCGAACGGCCCTCAGGAGCGCCCGCAGGGCCTCCGCGGTCTCGCCGGTCTTCTGCAGAACCAGCCCCAGGTTGGCCCACACCGCTCCGTCGGTGCGCAGCAGCCTGGCGGCCCTGCGGTAGGCCTCTGCCGCCTCCTGCAGCCTGCCCAGCTCATTCAGGCAGAGCCCCCGCAGATTCCACAGGGCGCCGCTGCGCGGCCGCCCGGCCAGCGCGCCGTCGATGAACACCAGGGCCTCTTCCGTTCGCCCGAGGACCAGCAGGGTCCGCCCCTTGGTGACCCAGAGTTCAGGCATGTCGGGATTCAGCCGCAGCCCGACGTCGAGGTGCGCGATGGCGGCCTCAGGCATGCCGCTCCTCACCAGCGCCTCGGCCAGCCACCGCCGCAGGTGGGGATGGTCGGGATCGCGCTTGACCGCCGGCGCCAGGTGGTCCACGGCCGCCTGCAACTCGCACTCGGCGCCGGCATGCAACAGCATGACGGCCAGGCGCGCTCTCAGATCCAGCCGCTCGGGCTGCGCTTCCACGAGCTTTCGGCACCGACTGAGGGCCCGTCCTACCCGTCCGGTGACCAGGGAGAGCGCAGCGGCCGCCCAGCCCAGGGGCGGACGCTCATGCCAGGGAAGGGCTGCCAGGTCTGTCAGCAGACCGATGCCGCGCATCCGTGCGGACCCAGAGGTAGCAGCTTCCGTCATTGCCGTTTCCTCCCGGAAATGAGCCTGCTGCCCCCCTATATTTGACCCGCTCCTCCCCCATTCCTGCCCAGTGTTGACAGAAATCGGTCGACAAAGATGGCGAATCCTGTCATTTCGTGTCGTAATGGCCCGAGAGCGGAGGCTGCGTGCGATAGCCGGCCTCTGTCATGCCCTGCAGCACCCGGTGCGCCGCTTCCACCCCACCGGGCACATCCAGCGGGATCATCAGCATTGCGCCCGGGTGCAGCGCCCGCAGGACGTGGGCGGCCAGCCGGTCAGGGCTTCCGTTCACGCCGGCCGGTGCGACGGCGTTGGACCACAGGACCATTCGCATCCCCTCCTCCTCCGCGAGGCGCACGAGCTGCCGGTCAAAGCGGCCGAGGGGCGGCCGGGACAGCTCCGGCGGCGCGCCCGTGGCCTTCGCCACGGCCTCCCTGGCCTTCCGCAGCTCCGCGCGCACCGCCCAGTGCGGCAGGTTGCGCAGGTCTACCTCGCGGTAGCCGAGGCTGCCCACGTCGTGGCCCGCGGCCTGGATGCGCTGCAGGTCCGCCGCCCGGAGTTCGGCCTCGGTTCCGGTGACGAAGAAGGTCGCCCGGGCATCGTGCGCCGCCAGGTGCTGCAGCAGCGCACTGAGCGCTTCAGGCGCGGGCAGGTGGTGGAAGGTCAGCGCAGCCGCTGCGCCGCCGGCCGGTGCCTCCTGCCGGTCGGCCGCTGCCACCACCGCGTCGTAGATTCTGAGACCCGTTTCGGACGGCTGCGGCCACTCCCGCCGAACCGCACCCGGCGCCTCCCGCTGCACCGCCGCGGCCGGCGAGGGCGCCTGCGACCTCGCCCCCTCCAGGGCGCCGACGGTCATGCGGCCCGCCAGCCCGTCCACCTCCAGCCCGAAATGGCGCTGGGCGGCGATGACGGCCGCCTCGGTGAGGGGGCCGAAGATCCCGTCCACCGGACCGGGGTCGAAGCCGCTCTGACGGAGCAGGTCCTGCAGCTGGGCGACCGCCGGGCCGCGGTCGCCGTGGCGCAGTGCACGCTCGCTGACCACCGTCGCCAGGGGTCCGGCAGACGGGGACCGGAAGGCGGCCGCAGTGGTCGGCAGCGCCACCAGCAGCGCCACGACCGCCAGCGTCGCAGCTGTGGTGGCCACCCATGCGGAGCTCTTCACGGGGCGCTCCTCCCTTCCAGCTTCTCTCAGCCAGAAAGTCTGCCCCGTGCGCATGTTTTGTAAACCCGGCGCTGCTCACCGCCGCGCCACGTTGACGGCCGCGATCCCGGCTGCGGCGCCGGCGCCGGCCCCCAGCAGCAGCCCCCTCGCCAGGCCGACGATGCCGGGGAGGTCCCGGAAGATGCCGATGAGCACCGTGACGGCTGCGATCAGTGCGACGCCGGCCGCCAGCCCGTGCAGAAACCCGCCGCGCCCCGCCACCCAGGCGGCACGGAGCCCGGCCAGCGCCGCGGCGACACCCTGCACGACCAGGGTGCGGGCCGCCTCGGCCTGGGGCTCCGGCGGGTAGCGGAAGTCCAGCACACCCAGCACCAGCGCGCTGACCACCATGAGCATTACGCCCCAGAGCACGCCCGACGCCAGCGCGCCCACGTCAAGCAGCGACTCACCGCTGTCCGCTCCGCGCACTTCCGTTCACCTCTCCCCGCCCACGGCTTGACCCATGTATACGGGTGCCGGACAAGGGGTATGCAAAGGCCCCGCCAGATGGCGGGGCCAGGCTGAGCGAACGGAGTCGGCCAATCAGCGCCGGGTGACTGTGGCCAGCCAGGGCTGCACCTTCTCGTCCCACTTCCGGAGCACGACGAGCCACGGGCCCAGCACCACGTAGGCCGTGAGCGGCATGAGGATGACGACCCACGGGTTCCACCCGGCGGCGTAGAGCAGCCCGGCCAGGGCCAGCACCGGCCCGACCACCGGCCAGAACTGGATGCCCGCGCCCCTGGGCCGCTTCTTGAAGTCGGGGTACGGAATGGACGAGGTCATGAGATACCCCAGGATGACCATGACGGCGGGGATGACGTGCGGCGGGGGCGGCGCTGTGGTTTCCTGCTGGAAGTAGAAGGCCATGGTGGAAAGCAGGGTGCCCGCAGCGGTGATCGGCACGCCGAGGAAGTAGCCCTCGATGTTGAGGATGTTGAACCGCGCCAGGCGCAGGGCACCGCACAGGGGGAAGAACAGCGTCACGGCAAGCCCCAGGCTGCCGAGATCGCGCAGCCCCATCTGGTAGAGCAGCACCGCCGGGGCGACGCCGAACGAGACCACGTCGGCCAGGGAGTCGAGCTCGCGGCCGAAGGCGCCGTCGGCCTTCATCAATCGGGCCAGCCGGCCGTCCAGGCCGTCGGCGATCAGGGAACCGACCACCATGAGCGAGGCTGACCGAAACTGACCGTCCATGGTCAGGAGGAGACTCCCGATGCCGAACGAAAGGTTGGCCAGGGTGAAGAGGTGCGGAAGGCTGGAGAGGCCCTTCTGCCCCCTTTCCCGGAACCAGTCTCCCCCCCGGACGGCGCGCACGCGCCACCGCAGCCGATACCGCTGTCTGGCAGAATTACCGTTCACTATGGAAGCCTCCCTATCACCGTTTCGCCGCCCGCGACCCGGTCGCCCGGCCGCACGAGCACCTCGCTCCCCGGCGGAAGCCAAACTTGCGTACAGGAGCCGAAACGGATCAACCCGAACCGCTCGCCGCGGTCCAGCCGGTCGCCCACCGAGGGCCAGGTCACGATCCGCCGGGCCACCAGCCCGGCCACCTGGCTCACCAGCACCCGCTGGCCCGCCTCCGTCACCAGGCCCAGGTAGGCGCGCTCGTTCACCTCGCCCACCGAATCGTCCCAGGCGGCCAGGAACTTGCCCGGCACGTACTCACGGTATGCGACCTCGCCTGCGACGGGCGCGCGGTTGATGTGCACGTCAAACACGGACAGGAAGATCGAGACCATGACCGCGCGTCCGCCGACGAACCGCGGCTCCTCCACCTCGCGGACGAACATGACGCGCCCGTCGGCGGGCGAGACCACGAGGCCGTCCTCCTGCGGAACCGGCCGCTCGGGATCGCGGAAGAACCAGGCCACAAACAGGGCCAGCGCCGCCAGAATCAGGGCCGGGCCCCAGTGAAGCATCAGGGAGAGAAGAGCAAGCACGGCGAGCGTGCCGACAAACGGCCATCCTTCACGGGCGACAATAGGTCGTCTCATGCCGAACACTACTCTCTTATAAGAATACATGATAACAGCGGTGTGCGCACAGTCCGCCTCAGAGCGAGAGCTCCCACCCGCGGAGCCGCTCGATCTGGTCGTAGCGCGTGAGGTCGAGATGGACCGGCGTGACCGAGATGTAGCCTTCCTCGACCGCCGCGACGTCGGACTGACGGTCGTTGGTGATCTCCGCCAGTTCGCCGGCCAGCCAGTAGTACTCCTGGCCGCGGGGGTGCACCCGGCGGACCCACTGATCGCGGTAGACCCGCCGCCCCACCTTGGTCACCCGCACCCCCTTGATCTCACTGCGGGGAAGCGCGGGCACGTTCACGTTCAGCAGCGTTCCCTCGGGCAGCCCCTCTTGCAGCACCTTCAGGGCCAGTTCGGCGGTGAAGTCGGCCGCCACCGAGTAGTCCTGCGACGTCAGCGAATCGAGGGAAACCGCGATCGCGGGCACCCCCAGAATGGGTCCCTCCAGGGCCGCAGCCACCGTGCCGGAGTAGAAGATATCCGTTCCCAGGTTTGCGCCGCGGTTGATCCCCGAGATGACCAGGTCGGGCCGCCGGGGGAGGATGGCCTCGATGGCCAGCTTCGCCGAATCGGCCGGCGTGCCCGTCACCGAGATGCACGGGGCCACGGCCCCGGGGATGTCGACCCGCACCGGAAAGAGCGGGCGGTACATCGTGATCGCGTGCCCGCTGGCAGACCGCTCCCGGTCGGGCGCCACCGCCCAGACCTGCAGGCCGGGGATCTTCTCCATGCGGGCACGAAGTGCGTTGATGCCGGGAGCGAAAATCCCGTCGTCGTTGGTCAGGAGGACCAGCGCCATCCGTCTACTCCTTCCGCCTGTCATGTGTACTTGTGTAGTCTCTCCGGCCGCGCCTACCCCTCGTCAGCCAGATTGAGCCACGCCATGGCCCTGCGGAGCACCTCCTCCGAGCTGCCGCGGAAGACGGCCGGATTGGGCAGCGACCGCAGGAACTGCAGCCCGTAGCGGGTGACCCGCGGCGAGAGCCGATTATCCAACACAATGACCACGCCGCGGTCGTGCCGGGTTCGGATCAGCCGTCCGAAGCCCTGCTTGAAGCGGATGACCGCCTGGGGCAGGCTCAGGTGCACGAAGCTGGAGAGGCCCCGGCGATCCAGATCCTCAATGCGGGCCTCCATCACCGGGTCGTCCGGCGGGTTGAACGGCAGCCGCACCAGGATGACGGAGGTAAGCCCCTCCCCGGGGATGTCGACCCCCTCCCAGAAGGAGGCCGAACCGAAGAGCACGGTCCGCTCCCCATCCCGGAACTCCGCCACGAGCCGGCTGCGCGAGCCGTCGAGCCCCTGCCCCAGGAGCAGCAGCCCCTCGCCTTCCAGCTCCTCTTTCAGTGAATTATAGACCTGGCGGAGCTGCCGATGGCTGGTGAAGAGCACCAGCGTGCGGCCCCCGGCCCGGGGCAGGAAGCGCCGCAGGAACTCGGTCACCGCCTCGGTGAAGCCGCTTCCGTCCTTCGGGCTGGGCAGATCCTCCGGCACCAACAGCAGGGCCTGCTCCCGGTAGGCGAACGGCGAGGAGAGCACCCCCTCCCGCAGCCGGTCCGGCGGCAGGCCGCTGAGGCCCAGCCGCTGCTTCAGGTGGCCGAAGCTGCCGCCCACGGCGAGCGTCGCCGAGGTCATGATCACCGAGCGGAGCCGGCCGAACAGCTCGGCACGCAGCACGTCGCCGACGTTGATCGGGGCAGACCGCAAGGCCACCCGCAGCCGTTCTCCCCGCTGGGCCGCCTCTATCCAGGTCACGTCTCCCTCGCCCGGCTCCAGAAGCACACAGTCAATCGCTTTGGTACTTTGAATAAGAATACCATTCTGCTTCTGTATGTCAACTAACAGCGCGTCTGCGTCTGCGAGCGGCGGCTCACGCATTTCTACGGCCTCGGCCAGGAGGGTCAGCCCGGCCGCCAGCGTGCCCAGCCGGTGCACGGCGTTGGCGCGCGCCTGGTCCAGGGCTTCCCACAGCGGCCCGGTGCGGACGGCGTCGGTCAGCCTGAGGGTCCGGGTTCCCCCCTCCTCGTCGCTTCCGCCCCGGGCTTCCACCAGTTCGGCGCAGAGCCGGAAGAGCTCGTCGGCGGCGGCCCGGCAGTGCTGGATGAGGCCCACCAGCTTGTCGATGAGGTCCTCGTGCGGCAGCCCCACGGGCGGCCTGGCGGGGATCGCCTCGCCTCTGGGCAGCTTGCGCCTGAGCTGCGGCAGGAGCCCCTGGCCCGGAGAGCGGAACAGGACGAGCAGCGCGCCGGTGATGTCCCAGCTCTCCAGGTTGACGCCGAGGTTCTGCGTGGCCACCGCCTCCAGGTGGTGCGCCTCGTCGATGATCAGCTGCCGGAAGGGCGGCAGGATCTGGTTGCCGGTCGCGATGTCGGCGAACAGCAGCGCGTGGTTGAGGACGAGCACCTGCGCATCCTTCGCCCGGCGCCTGGCGCGGAAGGCGAAGCAGTGGTGGCGGAACCACTTGCACTTGGGGCCGAGGCAGGTCTCCGTCTCCGACTGCACGGTGCGCCAGAACCGCTCGTCCTCGCCCGCCAGGTTCAGCTCGGACCGGTCGCCGGTCTGCGTCTCGGCCAGCCAGCCCGCCAGGCGGATCATGAACCGGCGCTCCTCCAGGGAGGTCAGGAAGTCCGCCCCGATGGCGGCCTCCTCCCACTTGCGCAGGCAGATGTAGTTGCTCCGCCCCTTCACCAGTGCCGCCTGCACCCCTTCCAGCGGCGTGCCGGAAAGGGCCGACTGCAGGAAGGGGATGTCCTTCTCCCACAGCTGCTCCTGAAGGGTGATCGTGTGGGTGGAGATGGCGACCTTCTCGCCGTTCGCCTTGGCCCAGGCGAACGCCGGCACCAGGTAGGCCAGTGACTTTCCGGTCCCGGTGCCGGCCTCCATGAGCAGGTGGGCGCCGTCGTTGAACGCGCGCGCGACGGCCTCAGCCAGTTCCAGTTGCTGGGGCCGGTGCTCGTAATGGGGAATGGCCTCGCTGATGACCCCGCCGCTGCCCAGCACAGACAGGACGAGGGCGGGGTCGATGGGCGCCGGCTCATCGGGTTCCGACTCGTGCTCGGGCCGGTGCAGCGGGCCCGCGAAGGGCCGGATCCACTCGGTTGCCGGGAGCGGCCGCTCGCCCCGGGCCTCCCGGGCGGCAAACTCAGCCCGGAAGAGCGGCGCCAGCGACCAGCCGGCGGGCTCGCCCACTGCCAGGATGAACTGCAGGAGGCCCATGTCCATCTGCCCCAGCCGTTCCACCAGCGCGACGAAGAGACGGCCGCACGCGCGGGCGTCATCCTCAGCCCGGTGGTGCCGCTCCAGCGGCAGCTGCAGCAGCTGGGCCAGGGTGGCCAGCCTGTGGTTCCGGGCAAGGGGCAGGGCGATGCGGGCCAGTTCGGCCGTGTCGTAGCTCCAGTTGGGGAGGCTGCGGCCGGCCCGGGCGAAGGCCGCCTGCAGAAACGCCACGTCGAACGGGGCGTTGTGCGCCACCAGCGGCAGGTCCCCGAACAGCTCGGCCAGGGCGGGCACGACCGCCTCGATGGGGGGCTTGCCCGCCACCATGGCCGGGTGGATGCCGGTGAGGTTCTGGATGCGCTGCGGAATCGGGCAGCCGGGGTCGATCAACTGCGAGATGCACGCGGTCTCACGGCCGTCTTCAAAGCGCACGGCCGCCACTTCGATCAGTTCGTCATGCTCGGGCGAAGTTCCGGTCGTCTCGACGTCTATCGCGACGAAGGAGCGCAGCCCCATGTGGGCTGTACCCCCTTTCTGCATGCATACCCATCGGTTAGTGTTTCGAGTTCACCCGATACAACTCCTCTGCGCTCAGTCAAGCCGCTCCCAGAGCCAGCCGGCGGCGGCGCCGGCAGCGGAGATGGGTGCGGCCATCCAGACGGCCGCGGGCCAGAGCCGGGGCAGCGTTCCCTCCCAGCCGCCCCACCCCGGCATGTGGCCGGACACCAGGGCCGCGATGTAGCAAGCGGCCAGCAGCGCGCCGCCGATGGCGCCGGCGGCCACAGGGTGCAGCGCGTACAGGTTGACCAGGGCCCTCGCGGCGGTGACCGCGCCCGCGGCCAGCAGCACGAAGAGCAGCAGCAGGGTCCAGAAGGCCGGAGTCACGGCAAAGGCCTGAAAGGCCCGCCAGAAGTGGGGCGGGCGCTCCACCGCCCCGGCGGCCAGGAGAACGCCGCCGAAGGCGAGCAGCGAGCCGGTGACGGTGCACGACAGGAAGCGGGCCCACCGGGGCATGTACACACACCTCCCCGATGAGGCTATGCGCGGCGGAGGCCTGCGAGTACTGTCCGGGAAAACTATCCGCGCCCTCACGGGAAGTGTATAATTTTAGTATCTGCTCATGCGGGAGGCCAGAACATGCGTGCCGACGTCTATCCGACCGTACTGAACATCCCCCCTGCGGAGGAGCTGGCCGGCAAGGCTGCGGTGGTGATCGACGTGCTGCGGGCGACGACCACCATCTGCACGGCCCTGGCCAACGGCGCCGACACCGTGGTGCCGATCCTTACCCCGGAGGAAGCCTTCCAGGTGGCGCGGGACAACCCGGAAAGGCAGTTCCTCCTGGGCGGCGAGCGCAAGGCCGTGATCATTCCCGGTTTCAACCTCGGCAACTCGCCCCTGGAGTACACCGAGGCGCGCGTGAAAGGGCGGCCGATCCTGTTCACGACCACCAACGGCACCCGCGCCATCCGGCGCGCGGCAGGGGCTGACCGGGTCTACATCGCCAGCCTGCTCAACGCCCCGGCGGTCGCCCGGGAACTGGCGCGCCTCGAGATGGACGCGGCCATCTGCTGCGCCGGCACCCACGACCAGTTCTCGTTGGAGGACACCGTGTGCGCCGGGGCGATCCTGGAGTTCATGGCGGGGCCGGGCCAGCCGGTGGAGACCAATGACATGGGGCTGGTGGCCCGCGAGCTGTTCCGCCGTTACGACGGCAGGCTGGCCGACCTGCTGCACCTTTCCTCCCACGGGCGCAACCTGGTCAAGCTGGGGCTCCAGGACGACCTGCTCTTCTGCGCCCAGCTGGGCACCACGACCCACCTGCCCGTCTTCACCGAGGGGCAGGTGGTGCTCCCGCACGGCGGCCTGTCCGGCTCCGATGGAGTGTGAAGGATCGTCCGGCGTCGTGACGCGGCAGGCCGGTGCGCAGTGGCGCACCGGCCTGCATCGGCTCTGAAGGTGATCTACTTGGTGAAGGGCAGGTCGACGTCCACCGCCTCACCGATGATCTTGTACACATCCTGGAGCAGCGTCGCGAGCCGCTGCTCGGCCATCAGGTAGTCGCGGATGTCCAGGTCCTGCACGAGCACGTTGTAGAGCTGCTCCAGCCCCTGCTTCTGCTCCTCGGTCAGCTCCTTCCCCTGGAGCACCTGGGCCTGCAGGTCCATCTGGCGCTTGTGGAAGTCGGCGATCATCTTCTCTGCGGCAGGCTTGCCCTTGATCTTCTCCCGGGCGGCCTGAAAACTGCGGTATTCCTGGCTCTGCTTCAGCGCACGCGCCAGGTTGTGGGCATGGTCGTGAACGTTGACCATCGTCGCGCCACCTCCCAGCCGTTAGTTTTCGCCTGCTGCCATCGTTTCCCTGCCGGCGGGCCGCCCATCTTCACTCCCACTGGTACACGTAGATGTTGGACGTGAACCCGCCCCGCTCCCGCTGCTGTGCAGGCAGCAGCCAGAGGCGGGAGACCAGCAGCTTCTTGCCGTCAGGTGAGAACTGCGGGTGGAAGAACATCGCCCTGGCGTCGTCCGGCAGCACCCGGCGTGCGGACTTCGTGGCGAGGTCCAGTACGTAGATGCCGGTCTCGGTGCGGGGGTTCCGGTAGGCCACCAGCTGCCCCCCGGGGTGCAGCCCGGGCATGATGCCGCCGCCGCTGGTGAGCCGCTCGGGCTCACCCCCGCCGGCCGGGAGCCGGTACAGTTCGTACTCCACTCCGCCGGCCGTGCGGGGCCCGCCCCCGAACAGCAGCCACCGCCCGTCCTGCGTGACGGCCAGACCTCCCGAGAGAAGTTCCCATCCATCGGGCGCCCGGTAGATCTCCTCCTTCCGCCCGCTGGCCGCATCTATGCGCACGATCCTGTCGGCGGTGGTGTAATACAGGCTGTCGCCCGTTGGATGCCAGGCCAGGTAGCCGATGGCCCCCGTCTCGCCGGCGAGGGCCCGGGCTTCGCCGGCCGGCGCCCGGGGCGGGTCGGGTTCCGCTGTGCCGGATGGGAGCGGGTGCAGCATGATCTGGGCCCCGCTGTCGCGGGTGGAAAGGCGCACAAACGCCAGGGCCCCGCCGTCTGGCCTCCAGACCGGGCCGGCGTCCCACGCCCCTGGCTGGGTGGTCAAAACCCGCACCGGTTTGCCCTGCGGCGCGGTCAGGAGGATCTGCCCGTCCCGCATGAACGCGATCTCCCGGCCGTCCGGCGACCATGCGGCGAAGCCGTCCATGGCCGCGGTCTGCGTGAGCGGGGTCAGGCGTGCAGCCGACTCCGCCTCCGGCACGGCGCCCGCAGCGCCGTCCGGGCCCGCCGCAGCGGGCACGCTCCGGCCGGAGAGCGCGCCCGAGCCGCTCCGCATAATTCCCCCCAATAGCAGCGACAGGCCGAGAAAGAGCAGGAAAACGTAGATCTGCCTACCGCCGGGCAGCCGTCCCGAGTGGCTGCTGTGCATCGATCGTCGCCCCCCTGTCCCTCACTGGGATATTCAGCGGGCAGGGGGGCTAGTACACCCGGCATCATCGCGGGGTGGACGGGCGTATGGAACAGCAGGAGGATGTACGATGAGTCACCTGCTGCTATTGGCCGCGGCAGGCAGCCTGGTGGCGGGGGTGCTCTGGCTGGGGGCCGACCGGGCCGACCGCCTGAACCACACGCTGGTCCGCCCAGCCGTCATGGCCCTGCTGAGCCTTCTGCTGCTCGTGCTGCTGGCGGAGGCCGAGCGGTGGGCGTACAGTCTGGCCGCGGCGGCCGCGGCGGTCGGGCTCTGGGAGAGCTACACCGGCGCGTACCAGCTCATGTCCGCGCCCGTCAGCCGCACCGGCCCCGTGGCACAGGTGCGGACCACGGGCCTCTGGCTGCTGAACACCCTGTCGAACCTGGTGCTGCTGAACCTGTCGGCCCAGCTGGCCTTCCCCCAGACGTTCGAGTGGCGCGGCCTGCCTGCCTCAGCCCTGGACGTGGCCTATTTCACCCTGCTCACCTTCGCCTCCGGCGGGTACGGCGACGTGCTTCCGACAAGCCCTTTGGGCAAGCTGCTCGCCATGCTCACCAGCCTGAGCGGCCTCCTGTTCGCGACGATCCTGTTTGCGGCGCTCTTCCACCGGCTGCGCTCAGAATAAGCCGGCCGGCGGCGAGCCTCAGCGGGTGAAGGGCTCGGAGAGCGCCGTCACCCGGTCCATGATCTCCTGCGGCAGCCCGACCTCGCAGGCGGAGACGTTCTGCGCCACCTGTTCGGGCCGACTGGCGCCGACGATGGCGGACGTCACGCCCGGGCGGGCCATCACCCACGCGAGGGTGAGCTGCGCCAGCGTGACGCCGGCCTCACGGGCAACCCCCTCCATCGCCTCCATGAGGTCGAAGTTGGCCTCCGTGAACCAGCGGTCGACGAAGCGCTGACCCTGCTTCGCGGCCCGGGAGTCTTCGGGCGGCGCCTGACCCCGGCGATACTTGCCGGTGAACAGCCCGCCGGCCAGGGGGAAGTAGACGATCTGCCCCACCCCCTCCGCCAGGCTGGCCGGGATCACCTCCTGCTCGATGCGCCGGTTGACCGGCGAGTACTCGGGCTGGTTGGAGATGAAACGCGCCCAGCCATGGCGGTCGGCCACGGCGTTGGCCTTGACGATCTGCCAGCCGGAGAAGTTGGAACAGCCGATGTACCGCACCTTACCGCCGCGGACCAGGTCTTCCAGCGCCCGCATCGTCTCCTCGATGGGGGTCGTCGGATCCCAGTGGTGCACCTGGTAGAGGTCGATGTAATCGGTCTGGAGCCGGCGCAGCGAGGCGTCGACGGCATCCATGATGTGCTTCCGGGACGTGCCCCGGTCGTTGGGCCCGTCGCCGGTGGGGTACCAGCACTTGGTGGCGATGAGGGCCCGGGAGCGCCGGTCCTTCAGCGCCAGGCCGATGATGCGCTCGGACTCGCCCTGCCCGTACAGGTCGGCGGTGTCGATGAGGTTGATGCCGGCATCCAGCGCCGCGTGGACGATCTTGATGGACGTCGCCTCGTCGCTGCGGGTGCCGAACGCGTTGGTGCCCAGCGCCATCTGCGAGACCTTCAGCCCGCTCCTGCCAAGATTGCGATATTCCATGACGTGTCTCACCTCTGCCGCATGCCTTCGGCGAATCTTAACTCTTCACGATCCGGGCCGCCGCCTCGCGGGCCTTGGCCATGATCTCCCGGCCGTCCATATACGTCAGCCGGCCGTTGTCGTAGACGATGCGCCCGTCGACGATGGTCGTGACGACGTCGCTGGGCAGGGCCGAGTAGGCGACCAGCGCGAACACGTCGTGGTTCGGCGTCAGGTGCGGCCGCTCCGTGTCGATCAGGATGATGTCCGCGCGCTTGCCCGGCTCCAGGGAGCCGATCTCGGCCTCCATTCCCAGCGCCCGGGCGGCCTCGATGGTGGCCATGGCGACCGCGTCGTACGCGGTGAAGACCGCGGGATCCCCCTCCAGTTCCTTCGCCTGGATGGCGCCGATGCGCATCTCGGAGCCCAGGATGTGCAGCATGTTTTCCGAGGAGGCGCCATCGGTGCCGAAGCCAACCGGAACGCCCTTCCGCCGCATCTTGCTGACCGGCGTGCGGCCCGAGGCCAACTTCAGATTCGACACCGGGCAGTGGCAGACGCCGGTGCCGGTCTCGGCCAGGATCGCGATGTCATCATCGTCGACGTGGACGCAGTGCGCCGCCACCACATGCCGGCCCTTCATCAGCCCCAGGTCGTAGACGTGCCGGATGGGGCTCTTCCCCCACTGCCTGCGGGCCTCCTCCACCTCGCCCGCCGTCTCGGAGAGGTGGATGTGGATGCCGATGCCCAGCTCGTCCGCCAGCTCCGCGCAGGCCAGCAGGGCATCGGGCGGGCAGGTGTACGGCGCGTGGGGCCCGACCATGAACGTGATCCGGCCGCCCGCATTTCCGTTCCACCTGTGGAAGGCCTCGCGGCTCTCATCCAGCCGGGACAGCGCCTCAGACGGACCCCCGACGGCGATGATGCCCCGGGCCACGATGCCCCGGATGCCCGTGGCCTCGATGGCCCGCGCCACCGCGTCCGCGGGGAAGTACATGTCGAGGAAGGTGGTGATGCCGCCGGAGAGCATCTCGTAGGCGGCCAGGGCCGTTCCCCAGTACACGTCATCCGCGGTCATCTTCGCCTCCGCCGGCCAGATCTTCGTCTGCAGCCAGTCCATCAGCCGCATGTCGTCGGCGTACCCCCGCAGGAGGGTCATCGCGGCGTGACAGTGCGTGTTGACGATGCCGGGCATGACGATCTTGCCCACGGCGTTGATGCGCCTGGCCCCCGGCAGAAACGGGGCGCCGGCCCGGGGACCCGCGTAGACGATCCGGCCCGACTCGACCAGAACGACTCCGTTTTCGTACACATCGGCCTGTCCGGTCATGGGAAGCACTGTTCCGCCCTCGATCATCAGCCGCTCCATGAATGACTCCTCCTCGTCCGTCGGTCAGCGGGCCGGCGCGGCGGGCCCGTTCAATGTCAGGATTAGTTTATCTGACCCGTCCGTGCGCGGCAAGAGCCGTGCGGCGTGCGCGCGGGGGCCCCCAGATTCGGGGATGCTGATAGCCAGAACCCCGGGGCAGGGAGCGGACAGGCAGGAACGCCCGTGGTTCAGGCGGAATAGTAGTCTGTACAGTCTTTTCGCGGCGACGGGAAGCCCGAAGTGAACGGGAGAGTGAAACGGACTTGAATTCTGCCGAAGCAGCAAGCTCCTACAGTGCCAGCAGTATCATCATCATCCCGGCCCTGGAGCCTCCGCCCGCCCTGGTGCAGTACGTGCAGGCCCTTCTGGAGCGCGGGTTCCAGCGGATCGTGGTGGTGGACGACGGCAGCAGCCCCGCCTGCCGCTCTATCTTTGCGAGCCTGGCCGAGCTCAAGGGCTGCGTGGTGCTGCGCCACGAGGTGAACCGCGGCAAGGGGGCGGCCCTGAAGACGGCCCTGCGCCACTGCCTGCAAGAGGGATGGCAGCGGCTCTACCGGCGCGTCATCATGGTGGATGCGGACGGCCAGCACGCGGTGGAGGATGTCTGCGGCATGGCCCGGGTCTCCCACGAGAATCCCGAGGCCTACGTGCTGGGCATCCGCGACTTCAACCAGAAGATCGTGCCCGCGCGCAGCCGCTTCGGCAACCGACTGACCAGCGGCGCGTTTCATCTCTTCTACGGCCGCTACCTGCGGGACACCCAGACGGGGCTCAGGGCCCTGCCCATCAGCCTCTGGCAGTGGGCGACCGAGGTCGCGGGCGATCGCTTTGAGTATGAGACCAACTGCCTGGTGCAGGCCATGAAGCGCGGCATCCCCATGGCGGAGATGCCGATTCAGACGCTTTACTTCAACAAGAACGCGAGTACGCACTACCACACCCTGCGCGACTCCTGGCCTATCTTCAAGATCCTGATCAGCCACCTGGGGGCCTACGCGCTGGCGGGCGCGCTCGCCTCACTGGCAACGCTGGCTGTGTTTGCCTGGGTGGATCTGGTCTGGCTGGCGGCGCTGGCCCCGGGCAGCCGCCTGCTCGCCGCGAGCATCGTGAGCGCCGCGGCCGGCTCGGTCGTCCGGCTGCTCCTGCACTTGCTCCTCCGTGTGCGCACCGAGCGGAGCATGACCGACGCCACCGCCAAGTACTACCTGCTGGTGGCCGGGCAGATGCTCGCCTCCTACCTGGTGGTGCTCGCCGTGCACCTGATCACCAGCTGGACGGCCGTGTGGATCAAGCTGGTCGCCGACATCGTGCTCGCGGTGGTGGGCTACCAGATTCACCCGCGCTGGCTCTTCAAGTCTCACCGCGGAATCGAGGGAGCGTAAGATGTCTTTCTACGGAAAGCTGTTTCGGTTCTGCCGGGCGGTGCTCCGTCCGCTGGCCCCGCGGTATACGATCGTCCACCCGGAGCGGCTGGTGGAACCCGCAGTCTACCTGTGCCGCCACGCCGACATCTACGGCATCGTGCTGAACCTCTTGTGGCTCCCCGTGCCCGTGCGCACGTGGGGGCTTCATCAGTTCCGCGACCGGGAGGCCTGCTACCGGCACCTCCGGGACATCACCTTCGGCGCGCGCTACGGCTGGCCCCGGTGGAAGGCCACTTCCCTCGCCTGGCTGGCGGCCATCGGCCTTTCGGCGCTGTACCGTTCCGCCGGCTGCATCCCCGTGTACCGGGGATCCGCCCAGATCATCACCACCTTCAGGGAGAGCACGGCCGCGCTGAAGCGGGGCGAGAGCCTCCTCATCTTCCCCGACAAGGACTACGCCAGCACAGACAGCGAGGTGTCGGAGCTGTACGAGGGGTTCTTGAGCGTGGACCGGTTCTACCATCGGGCGACGGGGAAGCACATCCCGTTCGTCCCGCTCTACATCGACCGCGAGGCCCGCACCATCACGGTCTGCGAGCCGCTCACGTTTACGGGCGACCGCAACCGGAAGGCCCAGACGGCTGAGCTGATCCAGATCCTGCAGGAGCGGCTGAGCGGACGGGGCTGCTAGGGGCCGCCGCAGCAGGCCGTGAGGCTGGGCGAAAGCTTACACCGGCAGGCCGCGGGTGGTGATCTCCACCTTCCCGGCCTCCGGATTGACGTACCAGACGGTGGACGAGGCCAGGAGGGTGTTGAGGCCGAGCACCATGTCGATCCGTGTGCCCAGCCCCGCCTCGGCTCGGCTCAGGTCCACCATGAACTGCTCACAGTCCCCGAGGCTGAGGCCGCCCAGCGTGCGGCCCCGCGTGAGGCACACGGAAACCGACGCGCTTGTATCCGTGGCGTTTGTGAGCTCACCCTCGTAAACCTGCTCCGGCTGTGTCCGCCACTGGGGCAGGCGTGCGGTGTTCACGACAGACATGGCCGCGCCGATGTCCACCGCCGTCCGCAGTTTCTGCCCCTCCAGTTCCACGTCCACCAGCATGATGCCCCGGAACAGCTCCAGCGGTACCGTCGTCCGCGGGTAGTGCTCAGGCAGCGGCTCCCGGCCCACGCGTAGCGCCTTGAAATCCAGCAGCAGCGGGCGGGAAAGCAGCGTGGCCCTCCCGAGCCGCATGCTGACCGGAAAGGGCATGTTCGCATAGAATTCCTGGTCGTCGCTGACGACCACCTCCAGCGAGCCGAGCGAGTCGCCGAGGAAGCGGACGTCGCTCACCCGTCCCTTGCGGTGGCGGGCCTCCGCCAGGGCCCCGCGAATGGTGACCTCCTGCTCGCCCGCCTCCACGCCATCGAAAACGCCGAAGGTGGTGTCCTGCGTGGCGCCCGTGTCGAGGTGGGCCCACCGATTCTGGCCCGCAATCTCCACCGGTGCATAGAGCTGCAGCTCGTAAAGCACGAGAGACTCCATGTGAATAACCCTCCCGGATCGAGTTGTGCGATTACTTCCGTCACACTTGCGACGATTCCTGCTTCAATGAATAAACGAAGCCAGCACGAGGTGCTGGCTATTCTGTGTCGCTGGCAGGCATCTCACTGACACGGCGCCTCGGTCGAGCAGAGCTCCGGGCCGGGGCGGCCGATCAGGTAGCCCTGCGCGTAGTCGACCCCGTACGCGCGCACGAGCCGCAGGCTCTCGGGGGAATCGACGAACTCCGCGATGGTCTGCTTGCCCAGCTCGCGGCAGACGGTCGCCAGGGCCCGCACCAGGTGCTGGTCGGCGGTGTCGTGGGCCAGGTTCCGGATGAACGCCCCGTCGATCTTGACGTAGTCCACCGGCAGCCGCTTCAGGAAGTAGAGCGAGGCAAAGCCTGCGCCCACGTCGTCCAGGGCGAAGCGGCACCCCAGCGCCTTCATCTCGCAAATGAACCGCTCCGCCTGCTCCAGGTCGCCGATGGCCGCCGTCTCGGTGATCTCCAGCACGAGGCTCGCGGGGTCCACGTCGCGGTCGGAGAGGCCCCGGCGGATGATGCCCGGCAGGTCCGGATCGATCAGGGTCCGGCCCGACAGGTTGACCTCCAGCACCTGGCTCCGGCCCATCCGGCGCAGGTTGGCCAGCTGCCGGAGCGCCGTGTCCAGCACCCAGCGGTCCACCTGCTGAATCAGGTTGAACCGCTCCGCCACGCCCAGGAACTCTCCCGGGAAGATGAGCTCCCCTTCATCTCCCACCATGCGCAGCAGCGCTTCGTGGTGCGTGACCACGTTGCGCCTGAGATCGAGAATCGGCTGATAGTGCAGCACGAACCGGTCCTGCTCCAGCGCCTGGCTGATGCGCCGCCTCCAGAGCAGCCGCGCCTCCAACTGCCGCTGCCAGGGGCCGTCGGGCGTGTAGAGGGCCCAGCTGTCCCGCCCCCTCTCCTTGGCCTCGGAGAGCGCCATGTCGGCCTTGCTCAGCAGTTCGCTCACCGAACTGCCGTGGTCGGGGAAGAGCACGATGCCGATGCTGGCCGTGAGCGACACCGGGGTCTCCTCGCTGGCGAACCTGCTCTGCCGGATCGACTCCAGCAGCCGGTCGGCCACCCGCGCCGCCAGCGGGCCGTCTGCGCCGGGCAGCACGATCGCGAACTCGTCGCCTCCCAGCCGGGCCGCGGTGTCGCCCAAACGAACTGCGCTCCGCAGGAGGGCGGCGACCTGCCGCAGGACCTCGTCGCCGGCCTGGTGGCCGAGGGTATCGTTGATGTGCTTGAACATATCGAGGTCGATGAAGAAGAGCGCCCCGCCTGCGCCGGTACGCTGCGCCCGGGAGAGGGCCTCCTCCAGCACCTGCTGGAACCGCCGCCGGTTGGCCAGGTCGGTGAGCGAATCGACGAGGGCCAGACGCACCAGTTCCTCCTCGTACCGCTTGCGGTCGGTGACGTCCTGCACCTGGAGGATGTAGGCGGCCTCGCCCTGCTGGCCGTGCATGGCGGCGCAGCTCAGGTCCGCCCAGATGGTCCCGCCGCTCCGGTGGCGCAAGGGCACACACGCCCCGCCGGTCGCCAGTTCGGCGAGATCGGGCAGCGCATCGGCTTCCAGGGCCAAGTGGGACAGCGGCCGGCCGGTCAGCTCCGCCGCGTCGCACCCCAGCATGGCGCAAAACGCGCGGTTGACCTGGAGAATCCGGCCGTGCGCGTCGAGCAGGGCCACGCCGATGGGGGCGTGCTCGAAGGCCAGCCGGAAGCGCTCCTCGCTCGCCTTCAGCCGGCGCTCGGTCTCCTTGCGCTCAGTCAGGTCCTGTGCCACGGCCAGATACAGTGTCTCGTCCTCCACGGAGACCCGGGCAATGCCGATCTGCACCGGAAACAGCTCGCCTGACTTCCGCCGGGCCGACAGCTCCTGCCGCTCGGCCATGGTGCGCTGCTTCACGGGACCCCGTCCGAACTCTGCGACGAATTTGCGATGCCGCGCCGCGGTGCCGGGCGGCAGCAGGATGTCCAGCGGCTGGCCCAGGACCTCTTCCCGGGTCCAACCGAAGATCTTCTCCGCCATCTCGTTGAACAGGACGATCCGCTGATCGGCATCGAGGGCGATGGTCGCAGCGGGTGTGATCGCCAGCATACTGGCCAGGCGGGCCTCCGACCAGGCCAGGGCGCGCTGGACCTCTGCTGCTTGATCTGAGGTGCACTGGTGGTTACGCATCGTGAACCCCCCCGATAGCGACCCGTTACTATTGACGTTACCAATAGACCCGTCCGGTGCAAATGGCACCAAAGGTCTATAGGAAACGCCCTGTCGGGTCGGTCGGGGGGGGGTTCGCCCGGCCTGTAGGGGCTCTACCTCACCAGGGTCGCTGCCCATTCATGGGCGGCTTCCAGTTCGTCGGGAGACACGGACCGGGGGGCGTGCTCCAGCACGATGACCGCCTGCGGGTGCGCCTCCACCACCATGCGGGCGATGTCGGCAGCGGGGGTCACCTGCGGCCAGCGATCCCGGGTGTGACTGCCGTTTGTCGGCAGGTGGCTCCGGAACTGCCCCTCGGCATCCCACAGCGATGTGTGCAGGTGCAGGTGCCGGGCCCAGGGCAGCCAGCGCTCGGCCAGGCTGACCGGGTCCTGCCCGTGGGTGCGGGCCAGGAGGCCCAGGCGGCCTGTGTCGATGCAGAGGGAGAGCTCGGGGAACTCCTCGAACAGCCGGCTGTACAGCTCGCCGTCGAAGAAGTACGGGTTCGGCCCGTCAATCTCCAGCACGACGCGGATTCGCTCCCGCTCCTGCAGCTCCGCCAGCCGGTCGAAGCACTGGCGGCTCCACTCGTAGAGCTCCGCTTCACGGGGCCACGCCTCCAGGGGGATCGGGGCGGCGTCCTTGAAGTACCAGCCGAGGGCGGCGTAGTCCACGCCGGGCATCTGCAGGGCCGGCCACGGAAAGTGAAAGAGGATATAGCGCGCGCCGAGCCGGTGGGCCGCCTGGGCGGCGGTCCAGGCCACCTCCAGGGCCTCGGACCGCACCGCCCGGTCCGGGTCCAGGAACCGGCACCAGGCCGGTCCGCCTTTCCGGTGGGTCGGGTGGTGGGCGCCGATCACCCACTCGTAGTACTCGGCCTCCGCCACGGCGCCCAGCACGTCGGGCAGGGTGTCGCAGAGGCCGATCTCCGCCCCCTGCCAGTGGGGCCGCTCCAGCGACTCGCCGTACGTGTTCACGCCGGATCCCGCAATCCGGCCGAAGGCCCCCTGCAGCGGTACGAAGAGCTGTGCCACGGCCTACACCTGCCAGGACCGCACGTACCGCTCCTGCTCGGGGGTCAGCCGGTCGATCTCGACGCCCAGGGCCCGGAGCCGGGTCTCGGCCACGCGCACGTCGATCTCGGCCGGCACCTGAATTAGCCGGTTCTCCAGCTTCCCCCGGTTCTCCAGGAGCCAGAGGTGGGTCAGGATCTGCACGCCGAAGGAGAGGTCCATGACCTCCGCCGGGTGGCCGTCGCCCGCGGCCAGGTTGGCCAGCCGCCCCTCGCCGATGAGGTAGAGGCGGCGGCCGTCATGGCCGGTGTAGGCGTCGACGTTGGGCCGCACCCGCACCGGCCTGCCGCCGAAGGCCTCCAGGTCGGGCTTGTAGATCTCGACGTCGAAGTGGCCGGCGTTGGCCAGAATCGCGCCGTCGCGCATCACCTCGAAGTGCTCGCGGCGGATCACCTTCTCGCAGCCGGTCACCGTGATGAAGATGTCGCCCAGGGCTGCGGCCCGGGCCATCGGCATGACCTCGAACCCGTCCATGAGCGCCTCGTTGGCCAGAACCGGGTCGACCTCGCAGACGATCACCCGCGCCCCGAGCCCCTTGGCCCGCATGGCCACGCCCTTGCCGCACCAGCCGTAGCCGGCGACCACCACGCGCTTGCCGGCGATGGAGAGGTTGGTGTTGCGCATGATCGACTCCATGGTGGACTGGCCCGTGCCGTAGCGGTTGTCGAACAGGTGCTTCATGCGGGCATTGTTGACCGCCACCATGGGAAAGCGCAACACGCCGTCGGCCTCCATGGCCCTGAGCCGCTGCACCCCCGTGGAGGTCTCCTCCGAGCCGCCGATCAGGTCCCCGGCCAGGTCCTGCCGGCTGGTGTGCAGCAGGTAGGTGAGATCGCCGCCGTCATCCAGCAGCAGGGTGGGACGTGCCGCCTCCAGGGTGCGGATCAGGTGCTCGGTGTACTCCTCGGGCGTCGACCCGTGCCAGGCGTGCACCGTCACGCCGCGCTCGGCGGCGGCAGCCGCCACGTCGTCCTGCGTGGAGAGCGGGTTGGAGCCGGTGAGGAAGACCTCCGCGCCGGCCGCGGCGAAGACCAGGGCCATGTAGGCCGTTTTGGCCTCCAGGTGGATCGACATCGCCACCCGCTGGCCCGCCAGGGGTTTTTCGCGGCTAAGCTCCCGCTCCAGCTGATTCAGGATCGGCATGTGCGCCTTCACCCAGTCGATCTTCTGATGCCCGCTCGGCGCCAGCGCGGGATCCCGCAGGGTCGAGGCCGAAACCTTGCTCTGCACTTCGGTCACCTCCTACACCTTCAGGGCCGGGTTGTTCTTGTGGCAGGCGCACCCCCGCTGCACGGGAATCTGCCTCAGGGTGGCGAAGAGCAGCTTCTTCAGGTTCTCGCTGTTGGCCGCCATCACCTCGAGGACCTCCTCGTGGGTGAGCGACGTGGGCGAGATGCCCGCGCCGTAGTTGGTCACCATCGACACCGTCGCATAGCAGAGCCCGGCCTCGCGGGCCAGCACCGACTCGGGCACGTTGGTCATGCCCACCACGTCGCCCCCAAGCTGGCCGAACATGCGGATCTCCGCCGCGGTCTCAAAGCGCGGGCCCTCGGTGCAGACATAGGTGCCCCTGGGGTGCGCGGCGACGCCCACCTCCTGCGCGGCGGCGACCAGCACCTGCCTCAGCTCCGGGCAGTAGGGCTCGGTGACATCGGTGTGCACCACGCCGGCCTCGCCGCCCTCGAAGAACGTGCAGACGCGGCCCTTGGTGAAGTCCAGGAACTGGTCCACCACGACGAAATCGCCGGGCTTCAGCTCGCGGTTGCACGAACCCACGGCGGTGGTCGCGACCACCCGCTCAACGCCCAGCATCTTCAGGGCGTAGATGTTGGCACGGTAGTTGATGAGATGCGGGGGCACGGAATGATCGACCCCGTGCCGGGCCATGAAGGCCACCTCCTCCCCCGCGTAGGTGCCGATGCGCACCTTGGCCTGCCCGTAAGGGGTGGTGATGACCTCCTCCCTGATGTTATCGAGGATGCGCGGGTCGTAGACCCCCGTGCCGCCGATGATCGCCAGGCGAACCTTCTTCTGCGTCATATGCGCACACCCACCTTTCTGGTGACATAAGCTGGTCTTACAGGGGCTGAAACATCCGGGAGCCCCGACGGATGCTCTGCGAGGTGGGGCTCGGATGACGGAGAACGGGACACACGCTGAAGGAGGAACGGAGCACCAGTACCACAGGCGGTGGCGGGGCGGCGGCCTCGGGCGGCTCCTGCTGGTCACCACCGGCGACGTCGACCTCGACGGTGCGCCCGAGATCGTCGCCTGCGCCGGCCGTGAGCTGAAGATCTACCGCTGGACGGGCGACACCTACGCCCTGCTTGCAGAGGCAGGGCTGCCCAAGGACGCGCTCTCCCTGGCCGTCGGCCAGGTTGACCCGGGCGGGCCCGGCACCGTGGCGGTGGGCACCCGCGACAACGTCCTGCTCTACGCCCTGACTCCCGGCGGGCTGGTGGCCCTCTGTCAGACCCTACTCTACCCCAATGCCTACTTCCGGTCGCTCAGTCTGGACGACGTGAACGACGACGGCCGGGCTGAGGTCATTGCCGGCGCGAGCGGGGCGCAGACGATCTACCTCTACCAGGTCATGGCCGTGGGACGGGAGAGCCGGCTGGAGGAGCTGGGACGCCTCTACGTGGGCGGGCTGGTCGCCGCCAGGCCCACCTCGGCGGGCGAACTGGTGGCGGCCACCAGGGACGGCTGGGTGGATGTGTACGTTTCCTGCGCCCTCCTGCCCCGGGAGACCCAGACGGTCTACACCGTGCGGCGGGGCGACAGCCTCTGGCGGCTGGCCCGGAAGTTCGCGACCTCGCCCGGGGCCATCGCCAAGGCCAACAAGCTGTCGGAGCCGTATCAGCTCTCGCCGGGGCAGGTGCTCATCATCCCCGGCCGGCGCAGCCAGAAATCCGACCCGTAAGGTGCGAAGGGAGCAAGACATAGCATGTGGCGCTGGTGACCGGTGGTCACCAGCGCCGTCGCGCGCGGGCTGGGTGCCTCAGCCCTCGGGGAAGATCCAGCGGTCTACGGACCGGCTGTACGACTCCTCCACCTCGCCGAACCACAGCTTGATCTCGCGCTCGGCGTTCTCGGGGCCGTCGGAGCCGTGGACGACGTTGAAGGAGACGTCGCAGGCGAAATCCGCCCGAATGGTGCCGGGTTCGGCGTTGGCCGGGTTGGTTGCCCCCATGGTCTTGCGGATGGTGGCAATCGCGTTCGGCCCCTCCCAGACCATCGCCATGACAGGGCCCGAGGTGATGAACTCGATCAGGCTCGGGAAGAAGGGCTTGTCCTTCAACTCCGCATAGTGCTGCTCCGCCAGTTCGCGCGAGACCCGCATGAGTTTGGCTGCGACCAGCTTCAGGCCGCGCCGCTCGAACCGACTGATGACCTCCCCCACCAGGCCCCGCTGCACGCCGTCGGGCTTCACCATGACAAAGCTGCGCTCCATACGCGTCGATTCCCCTTTCACGACGTGGGGCACTCCCCCAAAAGTTGCCGTAGTGATTGTACCGAACGGGGGAATCTTTGGCAAGAAGGGCGGCACACTGTCCATACCGGTTCGGAGAATGGCACGAAGGCCCACGTGGGCAGACTTGCGAACGAGGCGCCGGCGTCCGCATGCCGACGGGGCGCCGCCTGTGGCAGCGCCCCGTGACAGACCGTATGACTAACGCTCGCAGGCGATGGCGTGCTGGGTGAGGATCCGGTCGACGTCCTTCGGGGGCCAGCCGGCCAGGTAAGCCGGCGCACCGGTGGAGATGTTCTCCCGAATCCGCTTCACCATCGCCTTCGCGCTGATTCCCTTCAGGGTCACGCGCAGCATCCTGCGGCCGCTGGCGTCGTAGACGCACACATAGCCCGCGTCGGACACGTCGATGTAATAAAGCCGTCCCGACGGGCTGTGCACCTCGGTACGGGTAATCTGCTCTCTCATGTAGGCACCCCCTAATTCCATTATATTGTCTCAGAAGTTGCGGCAGGTGCGCAAGCCCGGTTCTGCCCGCACCATGCGCCAGATGGTGGTCCGCCTGCCATCCGCGCAGGCCGCTTCAGGAGGGACGTGCGTGTCTCATCTTGACGCCGCCCGGTTTCAGATGGCGTACTCGCTCTTCTTTCACATGATCTTCGCCGCCCTCGGGGTCGGCATGCCTGCGCTGCTCGCCGCCGCGGAATACCTCCACCTGCGCACGAAGGATCCGCAGTACCTGCGGCTCGCCGGCACGTGGGCCCGGGCCACCGCCGTGCTCTTCGCCATCGGCGCCGTGAGCGGCACCGGCATCGCCTTCGAGCTGGGCCTCCTGTGGCCCGAGTTCATGCACTTCGCCGGCAGCACCATCGGCCCGGCCTTCACGCTGGAGGGCTACGCCTTCTTCACCGAGGCCATCTTCATCGGCCTGTACCTGTACGGGCGTGACCGCATGCGGCCCGTCGCGCACTGGCTCACCAGCGTCGCGGTGGCGGTGAGCGGCGCCGCCTCGTCGGTGCTGGTGACCGCTGCGAACGCCTGGATGCAGAACCCTGTCGGCATCGAGACGCTGCGGAGCCATCCGGAGGCGCTGAGCCCGTGGGTCGTGTTCACCAACCCCCACTGGCCCATCATGGCCCTCCACTCCACCCTGGCTTGTTACGCAGCCACGGGATTTGCCGTGAGCGGCGTCTACGCCTGGGGCATGCTGCGGGGGCGCACAGACAGCCTCCGGCAGAAGGCGCTCCAGATCGCGGTGATCATGGGGCTGCTGGCCGCGGTCACCATGCCCTTGACCGGCGACGTCTCCGCCAAGGTCGTCGCCCGGCACCAACCGGAGAAACTGGCAGCCATGGAGGCGCTCTTTGTCACCCGCACCCGGGCGCCGCTCCTCATCGGCGGCCTGCCGGACCAGGAGACGGGGAAGGTGTGCTGCGGCGTTGAGCTGCCCGGGCTGCTCTCGTTCCTGGCCTACGGCGCCCTCGATGCGGAGGTGATGGGGCTCGACCAGGTTCCCAGGGACGAATGGCCCAATTTACCCCTCGTCCACCTCTCCTTTCAGCTCATGGTGGGCGCCGGCCTGGCCATGGTTCTGGTTGGCCTCTATTACGCCTGGGTCCGCTGGCGCAGGCCCGCGGACGTGGCCCGGGATCGGCGGCTCCTCTGGCTGCTGGTCATTGCGGCGCCGATGGGGTATCTGGCCCTGGAGGCCGGCTGGATCGTGGCCGAGGCGGGCCGGCAGCCCTGGACGATCTGGAAGGCGATGCTGACCGCCGACGCCGTGACCCCGTCAGGCGGCATGGACCCCTCGGTGGCGGGCTTCACGGCCCTGTACGCCGCCCTGGCGGTGGCGCTGGTCCTGCTGCTCCGCCGCCTGCGCCACGAATGACTCTAAGGAGGTGGACATGCGCCATGCATTTGTGGTCGACGCTGGACCCCGTGGTGGGGGCGGCGCTGGTCATGCTGCTGGCCCTCATGGCTTACGCGGTGCTGGCCGGGGCGGATTTCGGCGGCGGCATCTGGGACCTTCTGGCCACCGGCCCCAGGCAGGAGCAGCACCGGCAGGCCATCGCCCGTGCGATGGGGCCCGTCTGGGAGGCCAACCACGTCTGGCTGATCTTCGTCATCGTCATCCTGTTCACGGTGTTTCCCACCGGTTACCGCGCCCTGGGCATCGCCTTCTTCGGCCTGTTTCACCTGGTGCTGATCGGCATCGTCCTCCGGGGCGCGGCGTTCGCATTCCGGGCCGCAGCATCGGGCGAATCGCGCCAGTGGCGGCTGTGGAGCCCGGTCTTCGGCGCCTCCTCCGCCGTCACTCCCTTCCTGCTGGGCCTCGCCGCTGCGGCCGTCTCAGGCGGCGGCATCCGGGTGCTCCCCGGCGGAACCGTCCAGGTAGACCCCATCCTCACATGGTACAGTCCGGTCTCCATCCTTATGGGCCTGCTGACCACCGCCATGTGCGCCTACCTGGCCGCGGTCTTCCTCACCGTGGAGACCCGCGGTGAGGTGCAGGAGGACTTCCGCCGCCGGGCCCTCTGGTCCGGTGCCGTCATGGGGCTGCTCGCTGCGGCCCTGCTGCCGCTCCTGCCGGCCGCCATGCCCCATCTGTGGGAGCACCTGACGCGCCCTGCCCCCGCTCCGATCCTGCTGGGCGGGGCCGCCCTCGCCCTGCTCTCCGCTGCGGCCATTTACACCCGGCGCTACCTGCTGGGCCGGGCTGCGGCCGTGGCGCAGGTGGTCGTGCTGCTGAGCGGCTGGGCGGTCGGTCAGTGGCCGTATCTCATCTATCCGGACATCACCTTCCATGGCGCCGCGGCGGCCGGCCCCTCCATCCGGTTTCTGCTGCAGACCCTGCCGTTTGGCCTGCTGGTGCTGCTGCCCTCCCTCTGGCTTCTCTTCCGCGTCTTCAAGGCGGAGGTCAGGTAGGACGCTCGTGCTCCTGGTTAGTTTGGTACCGCCAGGCGTGCAGTAGTGCGCCGTTAGGTGACAAACCCGAGACCCCGTTAGACCGAAAACCGGTCCCGATGGGCGATACCCCCCAGGAAAGCGGTGGATGATAATCTTGTAAGGAGGTGTTACCATGAATATTTCAGCACGAGTTGCGAAACTAGCTCCGGAACTGGTTGAGATCCGCCGCGACCTCCACGCGCACGCGGAGAGTGGCTGGACGGAGTTCCGCACGGCCACCAAGGTCGTCGAGCGCCTGACCGAACTCGGCTATGAGGTCAAGTTCGGGCCCGAGGTGCACAACCGCGAGCACATGGCGGGCCTGCCCTCCGAGGCTGAACTGGAGCGCCACCTGGAGCGCGCGATCGCGCAGGGGGCCAATCCTGACATCGCCCGGAAGATGGCCGGGGGCTACACCGGCGTCGTCGGCATCCTGCGCTGCGGCGAGGGGCCCACCATCGGCCTGCGCTTCGATATGGACGCGCTCGACATCACCGAGTCCGACGATCCGGACCACAGGCCCAACCAGGAGGGGTTCGCCTCCAAGAACAAGGGCGCGATGCACGCCTGCGGTCACGACGGCCACACGGCGATCGGGCTGGGCGTGGCCACCGTGCTTGCTGAGATGAAGGATCAGCTGCGCGGCACCATCAAGCTGTTCTTCCAGCCCGCTGAGGAGGGCGTGCGCGGGGCCCGGGCGATGGTGGAGGCCGGCGTCTGCGACGACGTCGACTTCCTGCTGGGCGCCCACCTGGGCTTCCAGGCGAGGGAAGTTGGCACCATTATCACGGGTGGCGCCGGCTTCCTGGCCACTTCGAAGATGGACGCGATTTTCACCGGCGTTCCCTCCCACGCGGGGGCAGCCCCGGAGGCGGGCCGCAACGCGCTGCTGGCCAGCGCCACGGCAGCCCTGAACCTGCACGCGATCGCGCGCCACTCGGGCGGCGCTTCCCGGATCAACGTCGGCGTGCTGCAGGCCGGCTCCGGCCGCAACGTCACCCCGGCCAACGCGATCATGAAGTTGGAGACGCGCGGCGAGACCACGGACATCGACGCGTACATGAAGGAGCAGGCCGAGCGGATCATCAAGGCGGCCGCCGCAATGTACGACGTGCAGGTGGAGCTGAGGCCGATGGGGAGCGCCGCGGGCGGCACCAGCGATCCGGAGCTCGCGGAGATCATCGGGCAAGCCGCCGGCGAGACGCCGGGTGTCACGAAGATCCTGCCCACCGGCGATCTCGGCGGCAGCGAGGACTACGCCTGGATGATGGACCGGGTGCAGAAGCGGGGCGGCAAGGCGGCCTACATGATGATCGGTTCGAAGATCGCAGCCCCCCACCACGACTCCCGCTTCGACTTCGACGAGCGGTCGCTGCCCATCGGCGTCGAGGTGATGGTCCGGACCGTGCTGCGGCTGACCCAGAGCTAGGGAATCGCCTCGGGCGCGCACCCCACCGGCGGGGTGCGCCGCCTGAGGGATATCCGCCCTAAGTTCCAGCAAATACTTTGCCAAGGGCCTTTGGATCAGCAATGGCAATGGCCCAATGGATCACGGAACGGTGCCGGAGTAACCGCCCTATTCTCCATTCAGAGTCTACCCGCCGGCTTGCTACACTTAGGCGGGACTGACCTTTCGCCTGCATGCGCAGGCCGATTACCCCAGAAGAGGTGACGACGGTTGAGCGAACGCCCACGCATTCTGGATACCTTTCTCACGCTGGTGACCACGGACTCCCAGACGCGGAAGGAGGGCCGCATGGCCGATCTGCTGCAGGAGCGGCTGGAGGCCATGGGCTTTACCGTACAGCGGGACGATGCCGGTGAGCGCATCGGTGGTGAAACCGGCAACCTCATCGCCAAGCTGAAGGGAAACAGCGAGGGCCCGCCCCTCTGCCTGTGCGCCCATATGGACAGGGTTTCCCCTGGCACCGGCATCAAGCCGCAGATTCGCGACGGCGTGATCACCAGCGACGGCACGACGATCCTGGGCGCAGATGACGCCGCGGGTCTGGCGGCCATCCTGGAAGGTGTGCAGCGCGCCATCGAGCAGGGCGTGAAGCGGCCCGACATCGAGGTGGTCTTCACCATCGCCGAAGAGGGCGGCCTCAACGGTTCCAAGAACATGGACTTCTCCCTGATCGAGGCCCGTGAGGCATTCATCATCGACTCCTCGACGCCGGTCGGCACGATCATCAATAAGGCCCCGGCGCAGACGAAGGTGACCTACCGGGTCATTGGCAAGGCCGCCCACGGCGGCGTGGAGCCGGAGAAGGGCATCAGCGCCCTGGTCGTCGCGGCCCACGCGCTGACCCGCATGAAGCTCGGCCGCATCGATGAGGAGACGACCGCCAACCTGGGGCTGGCGCAGGGCGGCAGCGCCACCAACATCGTCATGGAGACCTTCGAGATGAGGGGCGACGTGCGGTCGCTCGTCACGGAGAAGATGGAGGCCCAGGTCCAGCACATGACCGAGGTCTTCGAGCGCACCGCCGCCGAGTTCGGCGCCCGGGTGGAGGCCGACATTCAGTTCGCCTACGGCCCGGTCAACCTGAAGCCGGACGATCCCGTGGTGCAGCGGGCCGCGGCCGCCATCCGCCGGGCCGGGCTGGAGCCTGAGCTGCGGGCGACCGGCGGGGGCAGCGATGCGAACATCTTCAACAGCAGGGGCATCACCGCTTGCAACCTGGGCACGGGTTACCGCGGCGCACACAGCCTGCAGGAGAGCATCGAGATCGCGGCGCTGGAGCGCATCGGCGATGTGGTCTTCGCGCTGATTGTGGAGTCCGCGTCGGCCTGACGTCGCAGGTGATCGCGGCGAGGTTCTGTCGCACTTCGCCGATCACATAAGCGTGACGCAGCAAAAGGAGTGTGGTACCGTATGCTGCCATGGATTGGTGTTCTTATCGTCCTCGTGGTCATCTATGCGATTCTGAAGCGGTACGAGACCCGAATGGTCCTGTTCACTGCCGGCCTCGTCATGGCGATCATCTCCCTGGAACCCATGTCCGCCTTCGCCCAGTTCCAGAAATCCATGACCAACGCGGGCCTCATCAGCGCGATCTGTTCGGTGATGGGCTTCGCCTACGTCATGAAGCTGACCAAGTGCGACCAGCACCTGGTCCACGCGGTCGCCGGGACCGTCGCGAAGGCACGGGCGATCCTGATCCCGGCTACCACCATCGCCACCTTCCTCATCAACATCGCCCTGCCCAGCGCGGCCGGCTGTAGCGCGGCGGTGGGCGCGGTCATGATCCCGGTTCTGATGGCCGCCGGCGTCCACCCGGCCGTGGCCGCCGCAGCGGTGCTCGCGGGCACGTTCGGCTCCGTCCTGAGCCCGGGCAGCGCCCACATCAACATGGTGGCCGAGATGTCGGGGGCCTCTGTCGTTGAGACCATCGCCGTGGTCACGCCGGCGACGATTACCGCGGGTCTCATCGGCGCCATCGTCCTGACCCTGTTCGCCATCCTCCGCAAGGAGGACCGCGGCCACAAGTCCGACGTCCTGGCCGAGGCCAACGGCTTCAAGGTCAACCCCCTCTACGCCCTGGTGCCGGTTCTGCCCCTGGTTCTGCTGGTTCTCGGCGCCACCGTGCCCGCGATGAAGGACTGGGGCCTGACGGTGCCCGCGTGTATGGTCATCGGCGCCATGGTCGCCCTGGCTGTCACCCGCACCAACCCCGCCGAGCTCACCAAGTCCTTCTTTGACGGCATGGGCAAGGCGTACGCCGACGTCATCGGCATCATCATCGCCGCCGGCGTGTTCGCCGCCGGTCTCGGCTCGGTCGGCCTGATCGACATGCTGCTCGAGGCGGCCACCGGCGCGAAGGGCGCCATCGGCGCCGCCGGCACCTGGGGCCCGATGCTGGTCGCCATCCTGAGCGGCTCCGGCGACGCGGCCACCATCGCCTTCAACGAGGCCGTGACCCCGCACGCCGCCACGTTCGGCCTGACCATCCCGAAGCTGGGCACGCTCGCCTCCCTGGCCGGCGCCCTGGGCCGGTCCATGAGCCCCGTGGCAGGCGCGGCCATCATCGTGTCCGGTATCGCCAACGTGAACCCGATGGAGGTTGCGAAGCGCAACGCACCCGGCATGATTCTCGCCAGCATCGTCGTCTTCATTATGCAGGGGCTCTAATCGCATCCGCCGTACACACGGCGGGGTCCTGCGCACTGGCGCGGGGCCCCGCCGGTCTATCCTCATCATCGTAGAAAGGGGAATCTATTATGCCCGTACAGCCTGCTCGCATCGAACGCGACCTGAATGCCTTCGCGCAGTTCGGCCGCTCCGGCCCCACCGCCGTCACCCGGCTGGCCTTGACGCCGGAGGACCGCGCGGCGCGGGCCCACTTTATTGAGCTCTGCCGCGCCGAGGGCCTTGAGGTGCGCATTGACCGCTTCGGAAACATCGCCGCTGTCCTGGGCGAGTGGGACCGGCCCGCCCTTCTGATGGGCTCCCACCTGGACAGCGTGCCCAACGCGGGCCGCTTCGACGGCGTGGTCGGCGTGGTCGCCGCGCTGGAGGTCATCCGGGCGCTGAAGGAGGACGGCCAACTGCCGCGGGTGCCGGTCGGGGTCGTCAACTTCACGTCGGAAGAGTCCTCCCGCTGGGGCCGGGCGACGCTGGGCTCGAAGGCCCTGGCGGGCGTGATCCCCGAGGATGAGCTGATGGCCTACGCAGACCGCGACGGCATCACCTTCGGCCAGGCCTTGCAGGAGAACGCCGGGTACGATCTTGTCGACGGTCCCCGGGACTTCGGTCCCATTGCCGGCTTCTTCGAGATGCACATCGAACAGGGGCCCGAGCTGCTCTACGCCGAAAAGCCGGTCGGCGTGGTCAGCCACATCGCGGCGCCCTCCCGCTACAAGGTGTTCGTCAAGGGCACGGCCGCCCATTCCGGCGCAACCCTGATGGGCCGGCGGAAGGACGGCCTCGTGGCCGCCTCAGAGCTCGTGCTGGGGCTGGAGCGTCTTGCCAAGGAGGTCGGCGACGCGGTGGTGGCCACGGCGACGATCTTCAGCGTGAAGCCGGTCTCCATCAACGTCATCCCCGGCGAGGTGGAGCTGGGGGTCGATATCCGCGGCATCGAGAAGGAGAGCATCGGCCGGGTCACCGACGGCTTCCGGAAGCTGGTGGCGGACGTGTCGGCCAGGCGGGGGATCGAGATCGAGATCGAGACCCTCTCCGAGGAAGCGCCGGTCACGCTGGACGCCGGCATGGTGGAACGGCTCTGCCAGGCGTGCGAGCAGAAGGGCATTCCCTACCTGCGCACCGTGAGCCGCGCGGGGCACGACGCCATGTACGTGGCCCGCATCGCGCCGACGGCAATGCTCTTCGTCCCCAGCAAGGACGGCCTGAGCCACAACCCCGCGGAATTCACGTCGCTGGAGGAGATCGCGCTGGGGACCGAGGTGCTGGCGGAAGCCGTGCGCTCGTTCCGCTAGTCCCTCTCCCCTTTCACGAGCCATCACCCCTGTGGGCTGAGCACCGCCCGCCCGGCGGCGCTCAGCCCACCTGCGTCACAGCGCGGCGCATGTTGCGTCTTGCGGCCGACCGTAGAGGCCCGCGGTCCGGCGCGCGGCGGTCCGGCCGGATCAAACCGGCCGGACCGCAAGGTTTTCCGCTCAAATGCTACCGCTCGTAGAAGGGCGGCGGCTCGATGCCCAGCATGCGCAGGTAGGTGTAGCCCTGCCCCCGGTGGTGGATCTCGTTCTCCAGGGCGTAAATGAAACGGCTCAGGTTGGTCTGCGGCGTGGGGTCGAAGAAGGGGTCGCTCTCCTCCGCCAGCAGCCGCTCCACGGTGATCTTCGGCCACAGCTCAAGCGTCCGCCTGCGCACGGCGGCGCAGGCATCCAGCAGCGCCTGCTTGGTGTTCAGCCCCTTGTGGGGATTGAAGACCCACTCCCCCGTGGCCACCCCGCGCACGTATCCGTCCTCGATGTCCAGGATCTCCTTCACCATGTCGGCGAAGGGCCTCATCGCTTCAGCGGCCTTGAAGCGGAACAGCGCTTCCTCGGGAAACGCCTCGATCGTGCGGAGGGTCAGCCGGCGGTTGCCCTCCATCATCTCCAGCAGGGACGCGGGCGTGAGCAGTTCGCCCATGTCATCCACCTCCCATGATGTTGGCGTGTCTGAACGCCGTTGCGAGGATTTCGACACTTTCCCGCAAGCTCCTGCGAGCGCGGTTCCACGCCGCGCAGACGCCGCATGCGCGAGCGGCGGGTCCCCTGGCCGGGACCCGCCGCCTGACGCGCTGTACACTATTCCACGATCGGCTCCAGCTTGCCCAGCTGGAACTTGTCGTGCACCGCCCGCACGGCCTCCATCGCCTGAGAGGCGCGCACGAGACAGGAGATCTTGATCTCGGAGCCGGTGATCAGCTCGATGTTAATGCCCTTCTCCGCCAGGGCCTCGAACATCTTCGCCGCGACGCCGTAGTTGGAGGCGACGCCGGAGCCGACGATGGAGACCTTGGCCACGTCGGTGTCGTAGACGACCCGGGCGCCGGGAAACTCCGGCAGGAGCGAGTTGCAGACCTCCAGCGCCACGTCCAGGTCATCGCGGGCGCAGGTGAACGAGATGTCCGCAGTCGGGCCGTTGCCACAGCCGGTCCCTGCCGACTGCACGATCATGTCCAAGTTGATGCGGGCGTCGCCCAGGGCCTTGAACGCCTTATACGCCACGCCCGGCCTGTCGGGCAGGCCCAGCAGCGTGATGTGCGCCACCTTCGAATCCACAGCCACGCCGGAGACAACGCGGCGGTTGTTCGGGCTCAACTTTGCCACCACCTTCGTGCCCCGCTCTTCGCCGCCCTCGTCGGGCAGCGGGGCGAGGGAACTAAGTACCTCAAACTCTACGCCGTACTGCTTCGCAAGCTCCACGGACCGCAGCTGCATCACCTGCGACCCGGCGGCGGCCAGTTCGAGGATCTCGTCGTACGAGATCTCATCCAGCCGGCCGGCGGTGGGCACCAGGCGCGGGTCGGCGGAGTAGACGCCGTCCACGTCCGTGAAGATCTGGCACTCATCCGCCTCCAGGTAGGCCGCCAGGGCGATCGCCGAGGCGTCAGAGCCGCCGCGGCCGAGCGTGGTGATGTCGCCGTGCTCGTCGAGCCCCTGGAAGCCTGCGACGATGACCACCCTGCCCTCACCCAGCTCCCGCCGGATGCGGGCGGTGTCGATGTTCAGGATCTTCGCAGCCCGATGATGGTCGTCGGTCTGCACCCCGGCCTGGGGCCCGGTGAGCGACACCGCGTCGACCCCCAGATCGTGCAGGGCCATGGTGAGCAGCGCGATGGAGACCTGCTCACCGGTGGCCAGCAGTACGTCCATTTCACGGGGCGACGGCCGGTCCGTGATGGACCGGGCGCGGTCGATGAGCTCATCGGTCATGTCCCCCGGGGCGCTGACCACGACCACGACGTCATTTCCCTGCTTCTTCTTCCAGGCGATGCGCCTGGCCACCCGGCGGTACTTCTCGGCGGTGGAAACCGACGAGCCGCCAAACTTTTGCACGACAATACCCAAGAGCGCCCTCTCCTCCTCTATCAACCAGCGTGTCTCTGCGAGGTCAGGCGCTCACGAGGTGGGCTCCGCGCGCCACGCGAGCGGTCCGGACAGCCCGTTTGCCAGCTTTCCCCGAGTTGTCCATGGATCCCACCTCCTCTCCACCACGTGGAGGTATAATACCTTAATTATACACCTGCCCTGCAGGAGCGTCTACGCCTCCGAGCCGTCTGCCGCCTCCAGCTCCTGCAGGAAGCGCCGGATCGGCTGCTCGATCAGCGCGAAATCCACCAGGAACGCATCGTGCCCCCAGGGCGAGTCCATCTCCAGGTACTCCGCCTGGCCGCCGGCCGCCCGCACCAGTTCCACGGTCTCCTGCTGCAGGTACGGGGGGAACAGCAGGTCCGAACGGATCCCGATGGCCAGCACCTTCGCCTTGATCAGCCCGTGGGCCGCCTCGTAGGAGCCCCGTCCCCGTCCCAGGTCCATCAGATCCATCGCCCGGGTGAGGTAGAGGTACGAGTTGGCGTCGAACCGCTCCACCAGCTTCTGCCCCTGGTAGTGCAGGTACGACTCCACCTGGTAGGCGACCCCGAAGCCCTGCTCCAGTGGGCTGACCCCGCCGAGAACGTCCCGGCCGAACTGGGTCCACATCGACTCGTCGGACCGATAGGTGATCATGCCCAGCATGCGGGCCGTGGCCAGCCCCCGCACAGGGCCCGGCGTGCCGTAGTACTGCCCGCCCCGGAAGTCGGGGTCGTTCAGGATGGCCTGCCGCTGCACCTCGTTGAAGGCGATGCCCTGCGGGTGAAAGCGGCCCGCGCCGCCGATGGGGATGATGCCCCGCATGCGGTCCGGATATGTCGCTGCCCACTCCAGCGCCTGCATGGCCCCCAGCGAGCCGCCCACCACCGCCACCAGCCGCCTTACCCCGAGCAGGTCCAGCAGCCTGGCCTGGGCGCGGACCATGTCGCGGACGGTGACGACGGGGAAGTCCAGACCGTAGGGCCGGCCGGTCTCGGGATTCGCGGACCCGGGCCCCGTCGAACCCTGGCAGCCGCCCAGCACGTTGGAGCAGATCACGCAGTACCGGTCGGTATCCAGGGCCTTGCCCGGCCCCACCGCGTCGTCCCACCAGCCCGGCTTCCGGTCGTCCGGCCTGTACCGGCCGGCCACGTGACTGTCCCCGGTCAGGGCGTGGCAGACCAGAATGGCGTTGTCGGCCGTCGCGTTCAGCCGACCGAAGACCTCGTAGCAGAGGGTCACCGCCGTGAGGGTCCGACCGCTCTCCAGAACCAGCGGGAAGTCCGGAAACGCCACCCGTGCGTACTGCCGCCGCGACAGCAAGGTGGACACTGTTGCCGCGGTCACGCCCCCACCCCCTCTATCCCCATCACTTTATGGATGCCGCTGCACTCAGCATTCCCAGAGCCTGACCGGCAAACCCAACGCCCAGTACCAGGAGGCCCGGGGCAAGCGTCGCCTCCCGCATGGGCAGGTTCAGGGCCTGCACCCCCAGGAGAGCCGCTGCGCTGGTCAG
>JAMNXV010000124.1 GCA_023623185.1 Bacillota bacterium | reverse complement strand
CTCCGGACGGAGGTTGTCGTTGTAGTCCCGGTTGTAGACGGCCAGCCACTTCTTCATCAGGTTGCAGCAGATGCCGTCCAGGTCGAACAGCAGGATCGGCCTGGCCACGCGTGCTTCACCTCCGCGGGGTCGTGCTTTGATGAGTATGCCCGGGAAGGTGACAGCAGCCTTCTGTCAACCTCTGGCATGCCGGCGCGCCAGCCGGAGCCGCCGCCGCTCCTCGCCCTGTTCGAACAGGCGGCGATCCTCGTCGGTCTCGATGGCCAAGGGCGGCACGCGCGTCGGCCGCCCGGTTTCCGGATCCAGCGCGACGAAGGTGGCAAACGCGGACGTGGTGTGGCGGCGTTCGCCCCGGGTCGGCGACTCCGCGTACACGTCGATGCCGATCTCCATGGAAGTGCGGCCGGTCCAGGTCACTCGGGCCTTCAGGATGCAGACCTCGCCGATGTGGACGGGCGTGTGGAAGTCGACGGAGTCAAACGACGCGGTGACGCACGGGTTGCCGGCGTGGCGCATCGCGGTGATGGAGGCCGCGATATCCATCAGGTGCAGCAGCCGTCCGCCCAGCATGTGGCCCAGCGGGTTGGCATCGTTGGGCATGACGATCTCCGTCATCTCACAGGCGCTGAGGCTGGCGGGCTTGGGCTGAAGCGAAGGCGGTGTCCGGTGCATCGGGGATGTTCACCTCATCCAGATAGAAGTGGTCCAAAAGGTCTAGAGGCTGCCCGTAGGGATCAGGCAGATCCGCCGCGAAGGGCGAGTGGGGAAATCCGAGATTGACCCAAAGTAACTATTCAGTAGAATTGAGAATACAGAACTGGTTCAGGGTCCAAGGATTTGGTTGGGATGGGATGGGGCATCCTGCAATACGGTGAAGGGGAGGAACACACATGGCAGAGGTTCTGGTGGTCACCGGCGCCGGGGGCATGGGAATGGCCATCGCCCGCCGCCTGGGGCCGGGCCGGCGCGTCCTGCTGGCCGACTACGCGGAGACCGTGCTGGAGCGGGCCGTCCAGCAGCTTCAGGCCGAAGGCTACGATGTACACGGCAGGCAGACCGATGTGTCGGACGCGGCAGCGGTGCGAAGCCTGGCCGACGCGGCGGCAGAGCTCGGCACGTTCCGCATCCTCGTCCACACCGCCGGCGTCTCGCCCGTGCAGGCGCCGCCCGAACGGGTGATCGCGGTGGACGTGGTGGGCACCGCGCTGGTGCTGGACGAGTTCCTGCGCCTCGCGGGCCCCGGGAGCGTAGCGGTCTGCGTCGCGAGCATGGCGGGGGCCATGGCCACACTGCCGCCGGAGGCCGAGCACCTTCTGGCGACCACGCCCACGGCGGAGCTGGCCGGGCTTCCGCTGCTCGATCCCGCCAGGCTGGACAGGGGCGCTGCGTACAGTATTGCCAAGCGGGCGAATCAGCTGCGGGTACAGTGGGCGTCGCTGCAGTGGGGGCGCAAGGGCGGGCGCGTCGTCTCGGTCAGCCCCGGCATCATCTCGACGCCCATGGGTCAGGAGGAGCTGAGCGGGCCTTCCGGCCCGATGATGCGGGCCATGATCGCCGCTTCGGGCACGGGTCGCGTGGGCACGCCGGACGACATCGCCGCTGCCGTGGAGTTCCTGGTCAGCCCCGCCGCCTCGTTCATCACGGGCACGGACCTGCTGGTGGACGGCGGCGCCGTGGCCGGCGTGCGCTTCGCCCGGGCCCGGGAGGAACAGCGCATGGTCGGCGACGACTGACGGCGGCTAACCTGAGGCGATCACGGCCGTCAGGGCATCGGCCGCGCCCCGCAGCCGGTCCACGTTGGTGTTGATCTGCGCCACCACGTCGGAGAGCGCATCGGCCACCTGCGCCACCTCTTCGGCGACGGAGGCGCTGGTGGCCGCCGCCTCCGCAGCGGTGCGGGTGCCCGCCGCGAGCTGTTCGGCCGTGGCCGCCATCTGCTCGGCGGAGGCGGAGTTCTCCTGCGCGATGGACGTCAGTTCGGCGAGGGCTTCGGCCAGCTGCCGGCTGTATCCGGCCAGGTGCTCCGCCTGCGCCGTGATGGCCGTCATCCGGTCCGCCGTGAGGCCCACGGTCACCGCCAGATCCTCCAGGTTTCCGCCGGTCGCGGAGGCGAGGGCCAGGCCGTCCGCAGCCAGCTCCCGGGCGCTGCTCATGGCCGACTGGGCCAGGGCGACGCCTTCCTGGACCTGTCGGATGAGCCGGCCGATCTCGGCCGCGGCCTGGCTGGAGTGCGCCGCCAGCTTCCCCACCTCATCCGCCACCACGGCGAAGCCCCGGCCGGCGGCCCCGGCGCGCGCAGCCTCGATCGCGGCGTTGAGCGCGAGCATGCGGGTCTGCCCGGCGAAGGCTTCAATGGTCGTGACCACCTGGTCGATCTGCGTCGAGTGGCCGGCCAGCTGGACCATGGCGTCGGCAGCGGCCTCGGTCGCCCGGGCGAGCTGGCCCATGGTCTCGGCCGACCGGCGGATGGAGCCGCGGCCGGTTTCCACCGCCTCCCTGGCGGCCTCCGCTTCCGCGGCGACCTCCCGGGCCAGTTCCGTGATCGCCGCGGCGGCCTCGCGCACGTCGCGGCTGAGGGCCAGCGCGCTGTCGGTGCGGGACACCTGGCTGTGCGCCCCTTCGGAGACGGTCGTGACGGATGTCGCGAGCTCCCCGAGCGCGGTGTGGCTCTCCCGCGCGGCCGTGCTGGACTCGCTGCTGGCCCGGGTCAGCCGTCCCACGGTCGGGCGCAGCCGGCTCTCGATCTGCCTGTCGGCCTCGCTGCCGGCCCGGGCCAGGTCGGCCACCGCCGCGGTCAGCTGGTGCGTGGTCTGGCGGGCCTCGGCGACCACCGCGTCGAGCCGGCGCAGGACGTCCTCCTGCGCGGCGGCCTCCGCGAGCGCCTCCAGCAGCTGCCGGGACCGCGCGGCCACCGCGTACGTCCCGATCCCGACCAGGGTGAGCATCACCCCGTTGACCAGGCCGATGCGCGCCACCGTCATCGAGGGCGGGACCTCCGGAGGGTGCAGGAGAAGCACCGCCGTCCACCCGGCCAGGGCGAGGAGGGTGCCGTAGGCCGAGACCCACCGCTCGACGTACAGGCCGGTGAGCACCGGCAGGAGGAACCAGATGCCCGTGTGCTGGTTGGAGCCCGGCACCAGGAAGGCGATGCCCACGAGCACCACGCCGAGCGTACCGATCTGCACGAACTTCTGCGCCCGGGGCCAGCGGCCGGACCGGACGAGCAGGGTGACGGCGCACAGGAGGACGGCCGAGCCCGCGGCCCAGAGGAGGAACGGACCCCGGGGAAGGCCGGTGCGCGAGGCCAGCGGCAGCATGGCGCCGACGACCAGCAGGAGACTGATCCAGAGGATGCGGTTGACCGTGCGGTTGGTTGCCTGCTCGTAGCTCACCAGCCGTGCTTTCAGACCCATAGAGGAGCCCCCTGTGCATGAATAACTAGATATTTCGACCTATACGCTCTCGAATGGTGGTGAATTGGCTTCGGCGGCGGCGAATTCCTTCTAACGCTGTGAAAGTTCATCTCGCTAACAGTGTTCAGGGCGCGAGAAGCCGGGCGCGCACACAACCTTGCGGCGGCTCGCGCGCCTGATATACAGTAATGAGTGGTAGCCATCAAACTTCCCTGCGGCATCCAGTCCGGCAGGGGAAAGAAGGTGGGCAGCCGTGGCAGAGACGATGCGAGCTTTGCGAAAAATGGAAGCTGGTCCTGGAGCGACATTGCAGGAAGTTCCGATCCCGACCATCGGCCCCCGCGACGTCCTGGTGAAGGTGCGGGCGGCCTCGATCTGCGGCACCGACTACCACATCTACACGTGGGATCCCTGGTCCGCGGGGAGGGTGAAGCCGCCGCTGACCATCGGGCACGAGCTGGCCGGTGAGGTGGTGGCGACGGGCCGGGAGGTCACCGCCTGCAAGGTGGGCGATTACGTATCTGCCGAAACGCATGTTGTATGCAACCGCTGCCCCCGCTGCCATGTGGGGGAGTACCACCTGTGCGAGAACACGCAGATCCTGGGCGTGGATACCGACGGTGTCTTCGCGGAGTACGTGGCGATTCCGGAACAGAACATCTGGGTGAACGATAAGGATATCCCGTTTGAGCTGCAGTCGATTCAGGAGCCGCTTGGCAACGCCGTGCACACGGCGCTCAGCGGCGAGCTCACGGCCCGGTCCGTGCTGGTCACCGGCTGCGGCCCGATCGGCATCATGTCGGTGGCCGTGGCCAAGATGGCCGGCGCGGAGATCGTCATGGCGATGGACATCAACGAGTACCGGCTTCAGCTGGCCGGTCAGCTGGGGGCTGACGTGCTGATCAACCCCACGAAGCAGGATCCGGTGGAGGCGGTGCGCAGCTACACGCGCGGCTACGGCGCCGATGTGGTGCTGGAGATGTCCGGCAACCCCTCCGCCATCCGGCAGGGGCTGCGGGCGGCGCGCAATGGGGCGCGCATCTCGCTGCTGGGCCTGCCGGGCCGCCCGGTGGAGCTGGACCTCGCGGCCGACGTGATCATGCGGGGCCTGGTCCTGCAGGGCATCACCGGCAGGCGGATGTGGCAGACCTGGTACCAGGTGCGCTCGCTCTACCGCGCCGGCCTCGCCGAGCGGCTGCGGCCCCTGATCACGCACCGGCTGCCGCTGGAGCAGCTTGACACCGCCATGGAGCTGATGGGTTCGGGCCAGAGCGGCAAGATCGTCCTGCTGCCCGATCTGAAGGCCTGATTTCCCGCGGAGGAGGTCTATGCGGATGGCTCTTACGGACTTTCTGGTGGAGGAGCTCAACAGCCTGAAGCAGGCTGGGCTCTACCGGCCCTTGAAGGAGTTGCAGTCGCCCCAGCGTCCCCGGTCCCTCATCGACGGGCGGGAGGTCATCAACCTCTCCAGCAACAACTACCTCGGTCTCGCCGACGACCCGCGCCTGAAGCAGGCGATGATCGAGGCGACCGAGGCCTACGGCGCCGGCTCCGGCGCGGTGCGGACCATCATCGGGACGATGACGATCCACAACCGGCTGGAGGAGAAGCTGGCCGAGTTCAAGCACGTGGAGGCCGCCGTGGTCTTCCAGTCGGGGTTCACGTGCAACTCCGGCGTGATTCCCGTGCTCGTGGGCGAGGGCGACGCGGTCATCTCCGACGAGCTGAACCACGCCTCCATCATCGACGGCTGCCGGCTGTCGAAGGCGAAGATCCACCGCTTCAGGCACGCGGACATGGACGACCTGGAGCGGGTGCTGAAGGAGACCGACGGGCAGTATCGGCGCCGGCTGATCATCACCGACGGCGTCTTCTCGATGGACGGCGACATCGCCCCGCTGCCCGACATTGTGGAGCTGGCCGAGAAGTACGGCTGCATGACCTATGTGGACGACGCCCACTCCTCCGGCGTGCTGGGGAAGAACGGCCGGGGCTCGGTGAACCACTTCGGCCTCGACGGCCGGGTGACGGTGCAGGTGGGCACGCTCTCGAAGGCCGTCGGGGTGCTGGGCGGTTACGTGGCCGGCCCCCGGGCGCTGATCGAGCTGCTGTGGCACAAGGGGCGGCCGTTCCTGTTCTCCACGTCCCATCCCCCGGGCGTGGCCGCGGCCTGCCTGAAGGCCATCGAGATCATGGAGTCGGAGCCGGAGTTGATCGACCGGCTCTGGGAGAACACCCGCTACTTCAAGAAGGGGCTGACCGACCTGGGGCTGGACACCGGCCGGTCCGAGACGCCGATCACCCCGGTGATCGTGGGCGATGAGGTGAAGGCGATGCAGCTCTCCGACCGGCTGCTGGAAGAAGGCGTCTTCGCCCAGGGCATCGCCTACCCGACGGTGCCGCGGGGGAAGGCCCGGGTGCGGACCATCGTCACCGCCGCGCACACGAAGGAGGACCTGGACGAGGCCCTGGCCGCCTTTGCGAAGGTGGGGCGGGAACTCGGACTGATCTGAGCGGTGAGCGGTGAGCTGTGGGCGGTGAGCTGTGAGCGGTGAGCGGTGGGCTGTGGGCGGTGAGCTGTGAGCGGTGAGAGGCAGTTGGCTATGAGCTGTGGGCCGTGGGTTGTGGGGGCAGTGGGCTGTTGACTGTGAGAGGTGAGCAGTGAGTCGGGCTGGCATGGGCAGTGAGCGGGCCTGTGCGTGTGAAGCGGAACCAGGACGCGGTTGTGGCGGCGTCCTGGTTCCGCCGTTTTCCGGGGAGGCGCAGGGGGCTCTGTGGCGGCAGTCCAAAAGGGCGAGCGTAACCAGTAAGCAGAATATTCGACGTAATAATATAAAATCTGTTGGAATCATAAGGGCAAAGATGCCGCCGCGCCGACAACAAGCGCCCGCACCGCCGACGAGGGCCGGCGGCGGAGTGGGCGGCGGGGGAGCCGCGGCCGGACAGCATCTCGACACGGGGGGAGCGAGATTGACCTTCATGGTCGAACTTGCGGGGGTCTCGAAACGGTTCGGCGAGGTCGAGGCGGTGCGCGACCTCACCCTTTCGATTCGCCAGGGCGAGATCTTCGGGCTGCTGGGGCCGAACGGGGCGGGAAAGACGACGACCATCCGCATGCTGATGGGGCTGGAGAGGCCCACCTCGGGCACGGTGCGGATCGCGGGGCTGACGTTCCGGGAGGACGGCGCGGCGATTCGGCGCCTCATCGGGTGGGTGCCCCAGGCGCCGGCGCTCCGACCTGACCGGCACGCTGCTGAAGCTGGTTCCCGCCCTTGAGGCGGGTGCCCTGCCCCCGCCGGGCGCCATCGAGACCCTCAGTCCAACGCTGGACCAGGTCTTCGCGCGGGTGACCGGGCGGGCCGTTGACCCGGTGACCGGGGCTGCGGTTGCACGGCCGGCGGAACTGGAGCCGGCGCTGTCGGCCGTGGAAGCGGCGGAGCCTCCTGCCCTCGATCATGTGCCCGCCGCGCCGCCGGTTCGGCAGGGCGTTCCGGAACGAAGGGGGCGTGCAGCCGGCCATCTGGCTGGTGCTTTTCGGGCACCTCTGGGAGAGCGCAGCCCGGCCGGACTGGGCGGGGGAGAGCTATCTGCGGTTCATGACGGCGGGCGCTGTCATGATGACCGTGTTCAACGTGTCGCTCATGGGCGGGCTGGAGATTCTGGTCGACCGGGAGCGCGGCGCCCTGGACCGTTTTCTGGTGGCCCCGGTTCACCCGCTGGCGCTCGTCTCGAGCCGGTTTACTTACGTAACCGCGGTCGGCGCGGCCCAGACGTTGGCGATCGTGGCGATGGCAGGGCTGCTCGGCGTCCGGTTCGCTGCAGGATGGTGGACGCTCCCCGGACTGCTGCTGCTGGCCGTGCTGCTCGGGGCCGGAGTCTGCGCCGCTTCCCTCGCCCTGGCGTTCACCGTGAAACACCACGGACAGTTCTACACCCTTACCGGCCTGGTATCGCTGCCACTGGTGTTCCTGAGCAGCGTGTTTGCGCCCCTCGACGCCATGCCCGGCTGGCTCGGCGCCATGGCGCGGTTCAACCCCATCACCTATGCGGTGGACGCGGCACGGGCGCTGGTCATCGGAGGTGCGACGATCCGGGGGTTGTCGGCGATGACCCTGGCCCTCTGGCTCTTTATTGCCTTCACCATGTTTCTGGCACACCGCGCTGCGCAGCGCCATCTGGCTTGACGCGCGGGGCGCCCGGAGGAGCGGACTGCACATTTCCCGCCGGCGGGCCTTGCGGTTCACGCTCTGGTTGGTTTACCTTAGGTTCATCCGGCGTAGCGCGTGACCTGACGGCCCTACGCAGGAGGTATGGTCGCTGCAGATGGTGAATCAAGTGGAATGGCGTTCAGGGCGATGGCTCAGACGGCCATCGCCCGTTTCGGAGGTGGGCTGTGAACTACGCTGCATACGTTGAAATGGTCGCGGGCCAGCTGAAGGAAGCCGGATTCCAGCCGGAGGCCGTCCCCCCGGAGCTGCAGGGCCGCCTGGCGCTGGTGGTCTCACGGTCAGAGGAGTGGGGAAGGCTCCTGATCGCGCTGACCGAGGATCTGAACCCCACCGACCCGCTGGAGCGGGAGGAGCTCACGCGCGCCTGCGCGGTGTGGCTGCGGACGGGGCAGACTGACGAACGCGCCCGCGAGCCCCGGCACATGATCCTGCTCTTCCCGTTTGACCGCGGGGTGACGGACGAGGACGCGGACGCGATCGCCGCCCTGCGGGAGCGCGATCCCGAAGGCCGCTGGGGCGTCATCCCCTGGTGCGCGGACCTGGACGTGGGGCTGCTGGACCAGCACACCGGGTTCCCGCCGGTGGACGCGGAGGTGGCCCGCATCCTCACCGATGTGCCGGAGCCGCCGGCCCCCAGGTATGTGGAGGCAACCCCCCGTTACGAGGCGCCGCGCCCCTTGCTGAACCTGGGCCGCTTTCCGGCCACCCGGGTGATTCTGGCCCTGACGATCGCGTACTACCTGTGGACGGTCTGGATGGGTGGCGGTCTCTTCCGGCTGATCAGCGGGCCGGACACCTTCTCGCTGGTGATCTGGGGGGCAAACTACACGCTGCTCACGCTGGCCGAGCAGACACAGCAGTGGCGCCTCGTCAGTCACCTGTTCCTCCACGGCAGCGCGATGCACCTGGCGTTCAATATGTGGGCATTCTGGCATGTGGGCAGGTACTGCGAGCTGATCTACGGCTCGGCGCGCATGCTCTTCATCTACTTCGTGGCCGGGGTGGCCGGGGGCGTCGCTTCCGTCGCGCTGCGCCCGGGCCTGGTCATTAGCGTCGGGGCGTCAGGGGCCATCCTGGGCCTCATGGGTGCTCTCATCTATTTTGCGACCACAGTCCGCAACCGGCGCGTGGACTGGCAGGGCCTGCTCGCGCCGGTGGCCATCAACCTGCTTTTCGGCTTCATGTACGGGCGGGTGGACAACTACGCGCACATCGGCGGCCTCCTGGGCGGCCTGCTGGCGGCGTTCATCGTCGGAGCGCCGGGCGAGCGCTACGGCTGGCGGCAGTACGCCGCGCCGGTGCTGGGCGTGCTGGCCGCCCTGCTTGTGGTGGGCATCCTGCCCCTGCGGCACATCGGGGCCCTGCTTCCATAGGCCGGGCTGCCGCCAGGAGTCGGCGTTCTGAGCCGCCGCCCACAGGCGGCGCCTCTTGCGTGGCTGTGCAATATTCTGGTACGATAATGCAGGTTTAGTTGGGGAGGAGGCCCAGACCCCATGCTGCGCATTCTGGTCATTCACGGCCCGAACCTGAACCTTCTGGGCACGCGCGAGCCCGAGGTGTACGGCTCCACCACCCTGTCAGAGATCGACGCCATGCTCTCCGAGCTAGGTGGTGAACTGGGGGTTGAGGTGGAGTCGTTTCAGTCGAACCACGAGGGCGCCATCATCGACGCCATCCACGGCGCCCGGGGACGCTGCGCCGCCATTCTGTTGAATCCCGGGGCGTACACCCACTACTCCGTGGCGATTCGCGACGCCATCGCGGCCGTTGACCTGCCCGTGGTCGAGGTGCACCTCTCCAACATCTACAAGCGCGAGCCGTTCCGCCACCGCTCCGTCATCGCCCCGGTGGCCGCAGGCACCATTGCGGGCTTCGGAGCCGAATCGTACCGGCTCGGACTGCGGGCCCTGGTGTACCTGCTTCAGGGCGACCGCGCACAAAGGAGGAACTGAAGCATGACCCAGATGCGCCTGGAGCGGCTGCGGGCTGAACTGGACGCACGGGAACTGGACGCCGTTCTCATCGCGAAGCCCGAGAACCGGGCCTACCTGAGCGGCTTCACCGGGAGCGCCGGCCTGCTGCTCATCTCCAGGGACAGGGCAGCGCTGATCACCGATTTCCGCTACATCGAGCAGGCGACGGCTCAGGCGCCGGCCTTCGACGTGGTGAAGATGGAGAGCACCAACCAGGCCGCGCTGGCCCGGCTCGTGGACGAGTGGGGCGTCAGCCGCCTTGGCTTCGAGGGCGACTTCCTGACGGTCGACGACCACCGGAACTACCAGCAGGCCGCCGCCGGCTGCCAGTGGACCTCGATTACGGGGCTCGTGGAAGGGCTCCGCATGATCAAGGACGAAACTGAAATCGAACTGATGCGCAAGGCCGCGGCGATTGCCGACGATGCCTTCGCCCAGATCCTGCCCCTGATCAAGCCGGGCGTGCTGGAGCGCGACCTGGCGACGGAACTGGAGTACCGCATGAAGAAGCTGGGTGCCGAGGGCGTGGCCTTTGAGACCATCGTCGCCTCGGGCGTCCGCTCTTCGCTGCCGCACGGCGTCGCGAGCGACAAGCCGCTGGAGCAGGGCGACCTGGTCACCTTCGACTTCGGCGCCCTTTATCAGGGATACTGCTCCGACATGACTCGCACCGTTATGGTTGGGGAACCTACTGACAAACAGCGCGAGATCTACGGGATCGTGCTGGAGGCGCAGAAGCGCGGCGTGGCGGCCTGCCGGCCGGGCATCACCGGAAAGGAGCTGGACGCGGTCTGCCGCTCCTACATCGCCGAGAAGGGCTACGGCGAGTACTTCGGCCACGGCACGGGGCACGGCGTCGGCCGGTTCATCCACGAGGGACCGCGGGTCAGTCAGCGGGGCGGCGACGTGGTGCTGCAGCCCGGCATGGTGGTCACGGTGGAGCCGGGCATCTACCTGCCCGGGTGGGGCGGCGTCCGGATCGAGGACATGCTGCTGATCACCGAGTCGGGGGCTGAGTCCTTCACCCACTCGCCGAAGGAACTGCTGATTCTGTAGCGTGCGGTGTGTATTCGCCCCCGGGGCGTAGAAATTCTGGCGCTTAGCGTTGAGCGGAGGGGACAGAACAGTGATTTCGGTTAACGATCTCCGGAACGGCATGACCATCGAGATGGACGGTACCGTGTACCAGGTCATCGAGTTTCTGCATGTGAAGCCCGGCAAGGGCGCGGCGTTTGTGCGGACGAAGCTGAAGAACGTCCTCACCGGCGCCACCATCGAGACCACCTTCCGCGCCGGCGAGAAGGTTCCCCAGGCAAACGTGGATCGGCGGGAGTACCAGTTCCTCTATGCGGACCAGGGCGTCTGGGTCTTTATGAACAACGAAACCTATGAGCAGATCGAGCTGACCCGCGATCAGATCGGCGACGCTCCCAACTTCCTGCTGGAGAACATGACGGTGCAGATCGCCAGCTGGAACGGTCAGATCATCGGCGTGGATCTGCCCAACACGGTGGAGCTGAAGGTGGTCGAGACGGAGCCCGGGTTCAAGGGCGACACGGCCACCGGCACCTACAAGCCCGCCAAGCTGGAGACCGGCTACGTGGTGCAGGTGCCGCTCTTCGTCAACAACGGCGACGTCATCAAGGTCGACACCCGCACGGGCGAGTACCTGTCGCGGGCCTGACCTGAACGAACCGGAACACGGGGTGCGGTTTCGCACCCCGATTTGTTTTCCGGTCAACCCGGGCAGACTATCGCGCGGGACCGCCCGAGGAAGGAGGAGTTCTGTCATGACCGACCTTCGATCCCGCGTCGCATATCTGCACGGACTCGCGGAGGGACTCGACCTCGACACCGGCAGTCCCCACGGCCGGGTGCTGGCCGGCGTGCTGGACGTGCTCGGGGACCTGGCGGAGGAGATCGAGGAGCTCACCGTGATGCAGGGCGACCTGGCCGAGTACGTGGATGAGATGGACGACGACCTCTCGTCGGTGGAGGACGAGGTCTACACGGAAGATGAGATTGTCTTCATTCCCGACGAGGTCGTGGCGGACGACGACGACGGCCCCGTCGCCGTGCTGACCTGTTCCGAGTGCGGCGAACCGATCGGGGCGTCGGCCGGGCTGATGACGGCTGACGAGCTCGAGGTCACCTGCCCGGTCTGCGGCTGCACGATGGAAGCCGATGAAGCATGAATCGCAGGCGAGCCCACCCCGGGGCCGTTCCACCAGCCCATCGCGCTGGCGGGACGGCCCCGCCTCATTTCGCATGGCCGCCCATCTTCGCCGCGGACAGGTCTTCATAATGCGGGACAGGCAGGCATAGCATCTCTCAGCAGGATGGGGGGGACGAGCGATGCTGCCGGAAGGGTTCGAGCGGGAGATTCTGACCTACGTGTCGCCCCGCCTGACCGGGCTGCTGCGGCGGGCTGCCGAGGCTCTGCCGGCCCCGCTGGAAGAGATCCGCATCCGCCAGGACCGGCCGCTGCAGCTGGTCTACCCCGGCGGCGACGCCTTCGTCGCGCCCGACGGCCGGCTGACCGCAGACCCCGGCCGGGCGGTGCGGCCGGACCACGACGACCTGCAGCGCACCTTCCAGCTCATGGCCAGGGGATCGGTCTACGCCTGGGAGGAGGAGGTGCGGGGCGGCTTCCTGACCCTGGAGGGCGGCCACCGGGTCGGCCTCTGCGGCAGGGCGGTGACGGAGGCCGGCCGCATCCGCACCCTGACGCAGGTGGCCAGCCTGAACATCCGCATCGCCCGGGAGGTGCCGGGCGCCGCCGACGGCCTGCTGCCGCACCTGGTGCGGGGCGGCCGCTTCCTGTCGACGCTGCTCATCTCCCCGCCTCAGGCGGGAAAGACGACCCTGCTCCGGGATCTGGTGCGCCAGCTGTCGGCCGGGGTGCCGCGCCTCGGGCTCAGGGGCCTGAAGGTGGGGCTGGTGGATGAGCGCTCGGAGGTGGCCGGTTGCCTGCGCGGCGTGCCGCAGCGGGACGTGGGCCCCCGCACGGACGTGCTGGACGGGTGCCCGAAGGCCGAGGGGCTGATGCTGCTGATCCGGGCGCTCTCGCCGGAGGTGGTGGCCGCCGACGAGATCGGCCGCCCGGAGGACGCCACAGCCGTCATGGAGGCCCTGCACGCAGGCGTCGCCGTGCTGGCGACGGCCCATGGTTCAGGGCTCGCGGACGTGCGCCGCCGGCCCGCCCTGGCCGAGCTTCTGCGGGTGGGCGCCTTCGAGCGGGCCGTGCTGCTCAGCCGAAGGCGCGGACCGGGCACGGTGGAGGCCGTCCTGGACCTCGCCCGGGAGGTGGTGGCATGACCTTGAAGCTGGTGGGAGCCGCGCTCACGGTCCTGGCGCCCAGCTGGATCGGCTTTCAGATCGCCGCCCGCTACGGGCGCAGGCCGGTGGAACTGAGGGGCTTCCAGAACGGGCTGGCGGTGCTGGTCACCGAGGTGGAGTACGGCGCGACCCCGATGCCCGACGCCCTGCGCAGCGCCGCCCGGGCGGCCGGACCCGTGGCCGGGGCCATTCTGGCCGACGCCGCCCGGAGGCTGGAGGCAGGCGGCGGCATCACGCCCGGCGAGGCGCTCTCCGACGCGCTGGCCGAGCACCGCGGCTCTGTCTGCCTGACGCCGGCGGATGAGGAGATCCTGGCCGCGCTGTTCCCCGTGCTGGGGGCCTCAGACCGGCACGACCAGGTGCGCCACCTGCGACTGGCCCTGGACCGGCTGGCGGCGGCCGAGGCCGAGGCGGCGGATGAGCGGCGGCGCTACGAGCGCATGTACCGGTACGTGGGCGTGCTCTCGGGCCTGGCCCTGGTGCTGATTCTGATGTAGCTGGTCCTGACACTGATCTCTTTGGAGGGTGAGCCCTGTGGATGTGCAGCTGCTGTTCCGCATCGCCGGGGTCGGCATCATCGTGGCGGTCATGGCCACCGTGCTGAAGCAGGCCGGCAAGGACGAGCAGGGCCAGATGGTGACCCTGGTGGGCGTGCTGGTGGTGCTGATGATGGTGGTGACGCTGCTGGGCAAGTTCTTCAACCTGGTGAAGGCCACCTTTGGCATGTACTGAGGGCCCGGCGGGGCGGATGCCGGCGGCACGGGGGGAAGGGCCAGTGGAGATCGTGCAGATCGTCGGACTCGGCCTGCTCGCGGGCATGCTGATCAGCCTGCTCCGGCAGCACAAGCCGGAGCTGGCGATGCAGCTTTCGATCGCGGCGGGCGTGATGCTCTTCGTCCTGATGATGGCCAAGGTGCTCCGGGTGGTGGAGGTGATGCAGTCGCTCGCCACCCGGGCGGCCCTGGAACAGGCGCACATGGACACGGTTCTGAAGATCATCGGCATCGCCTACATCGCCGATTTCGGCGCCCAGGTGCTGAGCGACGCCGGGGAGAAGGCGGTGGCCACCAAGGTGGAGATGGCCGGCAAGATCATCATCATGCTGCTGGCGGTGCCGATCATCCTCGGGGTGCTGGACGCGATTCTGAAACTGCTGGAGTAGGGGTGCGGAGTGTGAAGCACGCGCGGTGGTGGTGGCGGGTCCTGCTCCTGTTCGCCCTGGTCATCCACGGCCCGCCGGCGGCGGCCGAGGGGCCGGCGGAGACCGGCGATCTGCTCTGGGAGCAGGCCGCCGCCCTGGAGACCGGCGCCATCGAACGCTTCCTGGAAGAGGTGAACCGGACCTGGGAGGGCTACGGGCCCCAGATCAGCCTGGGCGACTTCCTGCGGCTCTACAGCGGGGACGAGCCCCCTTCGCTCTCGGCCGGCGCCGTCCTGCAGGGGCTGCTCCGCTACCTGGTCCGCGAGGTGCTGGCCAACGCGGACCTGCTCCTGAAGCTGGTGGTGCTGGCCGTCGCCGCCGCCGTCCTCGGGCAGATGCAGGAGGCTTTCAATGCCGACGCCGCGGGCCGGGCCGCCTACTGGGTCATCTACCTGCTGCTGGTGGGGCTGGCGCTCACGGGCTTCGGCCTGGCGGTGGCGACGGCCCGGCAGGTGATGGAGAGCCTGAACGCCTTCATGCTGGCGATGCTGCCGACCCTGCTGACCGTGCTCATCGCCATGGGCGGGGCGGCCACGGCGACCATCTTTCAGCCGCTCATGGTGACCCTGCTCAATCTGACGAGCACGATCATGGTCACGGTGGTCTTTCCCATGGCGTTCCTGGCGGCGGTGCTGGACATCGTCTCGGGCCTGCACGAGAAGTACAAGCTGTCGAACCTGGCCGACCTCCTGCGGCAGGGGGCCATGCTGGCCCTGGGGCTGACCGGAACCGTGTTTCTGGGCACCGTGGCGGTGAAGGGGGCGGCGGGGGCCGTGGCCGACGGGCTCTCGGTCAAGGCGGCCAAGTTCGTCACCGGCACGTTCGTGCCCGTCATCGGCAAGACGCTGGCAGACGCCACCGACCTGATCGTTGGTTCCTCCCTGATGCTGAAGAACGCCCTGGGCATGCTCGGGGCAACGGCGATCTTCTTCATCGTCGCCTTTCCGCTGCTGAAGATCCTCAGCATCTCCTGGGTCTACCAGGTGGCCGGCGCCCTGGTGCAGCCGGCCGGGGCCGGCGAGATCGCCCGCATGCTGACCACGATGGCCAGGTCGCTGCACATGGTCTTCGCCGCGGTGGGCATGGTGGCGCTGATGTTCTTCATCTCCGTCGTGGTGATCGTGGGTTCCGCCAACGTGGCGGTGATGGTGAGGTGAGGCCGTGGCCGCGCTGACGGAGTGGGTGCGGGGCCTGGTGGTGCTGGTGGTGCTGGCCTCGCTGCTGGAGATGCTCCTGCCCATGGGCGGCATGAAGCGGTTCGTGCGGCTCACCATGGGGCTGCTGATCATGCTGGGCATCGTGCGGCCCATCCTGGGCCTTTTGGGCGGGCCGATCAGCGTCGATCCGGGCGTCTGGGTCCAGCCGACGGCCGCGCTCCCCAGCGTGGACGAGATCATGGAGGAAGCGGACCGCTTCCAGGCGCGCACCCAGGCGATGCTCCTGGAGGAGGTGGAGGGCCGCCTCCGGCGTGCCGCGGAAGAGGCGGCCCGGTCTGTGGAAGGGGTTGCGGAGGCGGCGGTCGCGCTGGAGCTGGCCGGCGGCCCGCAACTGGAGGCGGTGAGGGTGGACCGGGTGACGGTAACCGTCCTGCTGGGGTCCCGGTTTGGCCAGGTGCGCCCCGTTGCGCCGGTGCGGATCGGCGGGGAGGAGGAGGCGGCCGGCGGCGGGTCGGGCGGGCGGGTGCGGGCGCCGACGCCCGCGGAGCTGCCGCTGGCGGAGGCGGTCCGGCGCCAGGTGGCCGAGCAGCTGGGCCTGACCGATGCGGGCCTGGTGTCGGTATGGATCGAGAGCGTGGAGTCGCCGGGGAGGTAGTGATATGGGCGGGCAGAACACGCCGGGACGGGGCCCCGGCAATCCCCTTGGCTGGCTGGGTCTGGGGCTTTCGAAGGAGCAGGCGAAGTTGGTGCCGCTGATCGCGGTGCTGCTCTTCATCGGCATTCTCATGCTGCAGTCGGGTGAACTGTTCGGGGTGGATGCGGGCAACACGCCGGTGGATCCGGCCCCGGGCGCCTCGCTGGTCAGCGCCGTTCGCGAGGAGGACGAGCTGACCCGGCTGGAGCGGCAGAAGGCCGCGGAGCTCGAGAGCATGCTGGGACAGATTGAAGGCGCGGGGCGGGTGCGGGTGATGGTCACCCTGGCAGCCGGTCCGGCGATTCAGGTGGTGAAGAACACGACGGTGGACCAGTCGACCACCACGGAGGAGGCGGCCGACAGCTCGACCCGCAGGACCGAGTCCATCAACACCCGGGAGGACCATGTGTTCACCCGGAACGGGTCGGCCGAGCAGCCCGTGATCGCCCAGACCAGCGCGCCGGAGATCGCCGGGGTGCTGATCGTGGCCGAGGGCGCCAAGGATGTGCGCATCAGAGCGCGGCTTCTGGACGCGGCGATGGTGGCGCTGAAGATACCCGCCAACCGGATTCAGGTGGTGCCGGCAGATGGGAGGTAGCGCCGTGTTTGTCGTGAAGCGGGGTTCCGACCTGCTCAGGTTCGCGCTGTTCGTTCTGGTGGTGGCGTCGCTGGTCTGGTACGTGGTGAGCCGGTTCGGCCAGTGGCGCGCGGCCGAAGCCCCCTCCACCGGGCCCGTGCTGGCGGACGGGCCGGCGCCCATCCTCCGGGGCGAGCCTGACGACGAAGCGGAGGAGGCGCTGGTCCCGCTGCAGGAGCCGGCGCTGGCGGAGGCCAGCGAGGGGGCCGACTACTTCGCGGAGTACCGGATTGAACGGGAGCGGACCCGGGGCGCGCTGGGCGACCGGCTGCGCGAGGTGATGGCCTCGGACGGCGCCTCGCCGGAAGTGCGGCAGGAGGCCGCGGCCCAGTACCTGGAACTGGGTCGGCGGGCTGCGCTGGAGGGCCAGGCCGAGGCGATGGTGAAGGCCCGGGGCTTCAGCGACGTCATCGTGCACCTCTCCGACGGGTCCGCCCAGGTGGTGGTGAAGGCGGACAGCCTGTCGCAGCAGCAGGTGGCGCAGGTCATCGACACGGTGAGCCGCATCACGGGGGTGCGGGCGACGGCGATCACGGTGATGGCGCGCGGAGAGTGACGGGCAGGAGCGGTGACGGGCAGGAGCGGTGACGGGGCACGCAGCGTAGCGGAGGTGGGCGTATTGGCCGCGGCGGGGGTTTTGCTTTAGAATAGGTCCGAACGGCGGGGGGTTCCGCAGAACCGGCGGCAGGTCAGCCCCTCGACCGCGGGAGGAAGCGTATGAGCCCTTCGTTCTTGCAGCAGCTTCTGGGCCGGCTCCGCCAGGAGCCGCGGGCGCTGGCCGTCTACGTCGACAGCAGGCTGACCGCTCCGGGGATCGGCGAAGTGGACGAGGTCGCCCTCCACCTGGCGGTGGAGGGGTCCTTCGCGCAGGAGGTCGGTGCCTGGGCGGCCGCGCTGCCGGACCTCGTATACAGCGGCGCCGAGCCCCACGGGTGGACCTTGATCACGGCCGACGGCGTGGAGTGGCGCCTCTGCCTCCACGGCCCGGGGGCCGAGTTCGGCGGCGGAGGCACGCAGCCGGTGTTCGACCGGCGGACGGGGCGGCCGGCGGCAGCCCCGACTGCTGAGAGCCGGCAGGCGGCGGCAGTTCGCTCGGGCCCGCCGGACCTGGCGGCCGTGGCAGGGGCCTTCTGGCGCGACCTCTACCGGGCCGGGCGGGCGATCCGGGCCGAGCGGCCGCTGACGGCCCACCACTGGCTCTTCGCCTGCGGCGGCCACCTGATCGATCTCTACCGGCTCGCCCTGGAGCCCGACTCCGGAGAGCGGGGCTGGATCGACGCGGATACGGTTCCCGGGCTCCTGTCGTCCGTGGAGCCGGTGCGGGAGTTCCTCAGCGCGCCGCTGGAGGGCCGTGCGCAGCGCCGCGCCGCCCACCGGCTGGCCGAGGCCTTCGAGGGGCTGGTGCTGCCCCTCTTCCGGCGCATCGGCCTCGACTATCCCATGGCCCTGCGCACCCTGGCGTTCGCGTCTCTGGAGGCGGACCGGGGGGCCGGTGGCGCGAAGGCTGCCACTCACTCGCCGGAAGCGCCGGACGCCGGGGCGGGAACGGGCTCCGCCAGTGGCACGAAGGTGTAGCCCGCCTCCCGCAGCGCCCGGATCAAGGCGGGCAGCACGGCCAGGGTCTGCGTGCGCTCGTGGATCAGGATGACGGCGCCCGGCTTCACGCGCGCCATCACGTTGGCGATGATCGTGTCGGGGTCATCCGCCAGGGCCCAGTCGCGCGAGTCGACGTTCCAGAGGACCGTCGTCAGCCCGTGGGCAGCGGCGGTCTCCAGCGTGTGCCGGTCGTGCTCGCCGTAAGGGGGGCGGAAGAAGTGGATGGGCACTCCTGCCGCCGCCTCCAGGGCCGCTTTCGACTCGGCGATCTGCCGTTCGGCCTCAGCAGGCGGAAGCCTGGGAAGGCGGGGGTGGGAGATGGTGTGTGTGCCGAGCTGATGCCCCTGCCGGACCACCTCTGCGGCCAGGGGGAGGCGTGCACTGCCGGCGAGCCAGAAGAAGACGGCGGGAACCTCCTCGGCGGCGAGGATCGCCAGGAAGCCCTCGGTGAGGTGGCTGGGGCCGTCGTCGATGGTCAGCACCACCTCCATGCCCTCGGTGGGCACCCAATAGATCGGATCCGGCGATGCGGGATGAGGGAGAGCGTGCGTCGGCGGGCCCGCCGGCTCGGACTCAGCGAGGGGCTCGTCCTCCTCAGTCCCGGCTTCTTCTGCGGGGACGGAGCCCCCGGTCGGCTCGGCCTGTTTCAGGTCCCCCGCAGGCGGCGGTGGGCTGCCGGAGCTCTGGCTTCCCTGCACCGGAACCGCCTGAACCGAACCGGCGTGCGCCAGAAGGGTGATCAGGAGCAGCGCCTTCGCCAGGTTGGAGAGAAAGGAACCCATGCGCTTCCACCTTTCCCTGCCTTCGCTATTCACGAAATAGAACGAAAAGGCAGTCTGAAAGGTTGCGCAAGGACAGGCGCCCTGGGGAAAAGGCAGCGCGGCATGTCGGTGACAGGGCCTGGCAATCTATGCTACTATGAGCATGCAAGCGACCAGCCGTTCCCGTGGCTGTATTCCGATGGCAACTGGCTGGTATACTACATAACGTGCGGCGGAGGCGAGGTGCGGATGTCGGTGGACAAAGATTCGAAGAAGGAAGGAGAATCGCAGGTCGAGTCCTCGATACGCATCGCCGATGACGTGGTCGGCGTCATCGCCGGCATCGCCGCGCTCGAAGTTGACGGGGTCGCCGGTATGAGCGGGGGCTTTGCCGCCGAGGTCGGCGAGCGGATGACCGGCAAGAAGAACCTCTCCAAAGGCGTGAAGGTCCAGCTCGGGGAGAAGGAAGTGGCGATCGACCTCTACATCGTGGTGGAGTTCGGCGTGCGCATCCCCGAGGTGGCGACGAAGGTGCAGGAAGCCGTGAAGCGGGCGGTCGAGTCGATGACGGGGCTGGAGTGCGTCGAGATCAACATCCACGTTCAGGGCGTTTCCTTCCAGGAGCCTGAGGAAGACTATCGAGTTCGGTAAGGGGTGCTTGCCGCGTGGGAATCATCGACCGGATTGTGCTCTCGATTTATACGTTCTGCCTTGCGATCTTCTCGGGCCTGATGATCCTGGTGGCCATCGCCCCTGAATGGCTTCAGGTGCATGTCTGGCTGGAGGAGCTCCTGCTCACCGGGCGCGGCCGGGTGATCATGGGGCTGGTCGGCGGCGCCTTCTTCGTCGTCTCCGTCCGGCTGATCGTCTTCGCGTTCTCCCGCCAGGGGGGCGGCCAGCCGGTGATCTACGAGTCGTCGATGGGCGAGGTGCACATCTCCCTGGAGGCCGTGGAATCGCTGGTGAAGAAGACGGCCCGCTCGGTGAAGGGCGTGCGCGACATGAAGGCTGTCATCACCCACGCGGAGGACGGCCTGCGCGCACACCTGACCGGAACCGTCTCGCCCGAGATCTCCATCCCCGAAGTCTCTGAGGAGATTCAGTCCGCGGTGCGGCAGTATGTCAAGCGGGTGGTCGGCGTCGAGATGGCCGAGGTGCGCATCGATATCGAGAACATCGCCACCGACGGCCGCACGCGCCGGCTGGATTGATTGGGGGGCCATTCAGTGAAGTGGGAATGGCTCAGAGAGGTCCTGGCGGAGCATCGCTACAAGGTCATCGGCGGACTGGGCGGCTTCTTCTTCGCCCTGCTGGTGGTCTGGTTCGGCTGGTGGGCCCTGTTTATTCTGTTTTGCACCGGGATAGGTTACTGGGTAGGCAAGCGCATGGACGAGGGGCCGGAGTCGCTGGTGCAGATTTTCGAGCGTCTGCTGCCGCCAGGTCGGCGTTGACCATGCAGGAGGAGACGGATAGGTGAGCAGGAGAAAGGCGAGAGAACTGGCCCTCCAGGCGCTGTTTCAGATGGATATTGCCGGAACGGATCCCGACACGGCGGTCGCCCAGGCGCTCACGCGGGAGGTCGAGCCCGACTGGACGCCGGACCGCCTGCCGGAGGAGTCCGCGGAGTTTGCCCGGAGGCTGATCCAGGGCGCCTGGCAGCACCGGGAGGAGAGCGATGAGCTGATCGCCGCGCACGCGCGCGGCTGGAAGGTGGAGCGCATGGCGGCGGTGGACCGGGCGATCCTCCGCATGGCCGTCTATGAGATCGTGCACAGCGAGGACGTGCCCGACAGCGTCGCCGTTGCCGAGGCGGTGGAGCTGGCCAAGAGCTTCTCCACGGCCGATTCATCACGGTTTGTCAACGGAATTCTCGGTTCCGTCATCCGCGGACTGAAGGGTGCTGGCGGTGCAGACCAGACTGTTTCTCGGGATTGATACAAGCTACTACACCTGTTCGGTGGCGCTGGTGGATGAAGCCGGGCGGCTGCTGGAGGATCAGCGCCGCCTTTTGGCCGTTGCGGAAGGCGCGCGGGGCGTTGCGCCCCACGAGGCAGTGTGGGCGCACCTGAACGCCCTGCCCGGGCTGGCTGAGCCCATTCTCCGGCGGCACGGGCCGGCTGTGGCCGCGGTGGCGGCCTCCGTGAAGCCCCGGCCCGTGGAGGGCTCCTACCTGCCGCCCTTCCGGGTGGGGGAGGGCTTCGGCCGCACCCTGGCGGCGGCCCTGGGCGTGCCGTTCTACCCCACCACACACCAGGAGATGCACATCCAGGCTGGCCTCTGGTCCGCGGACGAGCCTCCGGGGGGCGAGCAGTTTCTGGCGGTGCACCTCTCGGGCGGCACCACCGAGCTGATCCGGGTGACCCGGCGGCCCGGCGGGTTCGACGAGGAGTTGCTGGGCGGCACTCAGGACCTGCACGCCGGCCAGTTCGTCGACCGCGTCGGTGTCGCGCTCGGGCTTCCCTTCCCGGCGGGCCCGCACCTGGAGCGGCTGGCCGCGTCCGGCCGGCCCGGCCGGGTAACGCTGCCCTCCGCGGTCCGGGGGTACGCCCTATCCTTCTCGGGGCCGGAGAGCGCGGCCCAGCGGCTGGTGGGCCGGGCCGAGCCCGCGGACCTGGCGCTGGCCGTCCTGCAGGCGGTGGCAAAGAGCCTGGAGAAATGGCTGCTGCACGCCATGGGGGAGACGGGCCTCAGGGAGATTCTCATCGTCGGCGGGGTGGCGGCCAACCAGATCCTGCGGGGCCGCCTGCGCAAGCGGCTGGAGCACCCGGCTGTGGGCGCGCGCCTCGCCTTTGCGGAGCCCCGGTTCAGCACCGACAACGCCGTGGGCACCGCCCTGCTGGCGCGGGCGTGCCACGGCGTGACAGCATAGACGCCACTGAGGAAGAGGAAACGGAGGCGATCGCGTGCGCGCAGGTGTCATCGACGGCAAGCAAGTTGCGGACCAGGTGCGGGAAGAGGTGGCCCGGGAGGTCGCCGCGCTGAAGGAGCGGGGGCTCACGCCGGGGCTGGCGGTGGTGCTGGTGGGCGACGACCCGGCCAGCCAGGTCTACACCGCCAACAAGGAGCGGACGGCCAGGGAGCTGGGCATGCACTCGGTGCTGCACCGGCTGCCCGCCACCACCAGCCAGGACGAGCTGGCGGAGCTGGTGACGAAGCTCAACCGGGATCCGGCCATCCACGGCATCCTCGTGCAGTCGCCGCTGCCGGAGGGGCTCGATATGGACGCCGTCGTCCGGCTCATCGACCCGCTGAAGGATGTGGACGGCTTCCATCCGGAGAACGTCGGCCGGCTCTGGCTGGGGCAGGAAGGGCTGGTGCCCTGCACCCCGGCGGGGGTCATGCGGCTGCTGGACGCCTACGATGTGGACCCCAGGGGGAAGCACGCGGTGATCGTCGGCCGGTCCAACATCGTCGGCAAGCCCATGGCCGCGCTGCTGCTCGCGCGGCACGCCACCGTCACCATCTGCCACTCCCGCACCCGGGATCTCGCGGAGACCTGCCGCCGCGCCGACATCCTGGTGGCGGCCGTGGGCAGGCTGCAGATGATCACGAAGGAGTACATCAAGCCCGGGGCGGTCGTCATCGACGTGGGCATCAATCCCGTTCCCGGTTACAAGCGGCGCATCCGGGGCGACGTGGACTTCGACGGCGCCGCCGAGGTGGCCGGCCTCATCACGCCGGTGCCGGGCGGCGTGGGCCCGATGACCATCGCCATGCTGATGGCCAACACGGTCAAGGCCGCGCGGATGCAGACCGGCATGTAGGGGCCCCTTCCGGGCCCGCGAGGAGGCGAGGCGTTGGAGTCCTTTGCTTTGGCGGAGGGCGGGCGGCGGCTCCTGACGGTGAAGGAGCTGACCCGCTACGTGAAGGGGCTGCTGGATGCAGACCCCCTGCTGCGGTCGGTCTGGGTGCAGGGGGAGATCTCTAACTTCAAGTGGCACCATTCCGGCCACATCTATTTCACGCTGAAGGACGAGACCTCCCAGGTGAAGGTGGTCATGTTCCGCTCCTACGCGAACCGGCTGCGCTTCCGGCCAGAGAACGGCATGCAGGTCATCGTGCAGGGCAACGTGACGGTCTACGAGCGCGACGGCGTCTACCAGCTCTACGCCGCCGCCATGGAGCCCTTCGGCCTCGGGGCCCTGCACCTGGAGTTCGAGCAGCTGAAGCGGCGCCTGGCCGCGGAGGGGCTGTTCGACGACGCCCTGAAGCGGCCGCTGCCCCGGCTGCCCCGGGCGGTCGGGCTGGTGACCGCGCCAACGGGGGCGGCGATCAGGGACATGATCACCGTCTCCTGCCGGCGGTTCCCCGGGGTGAGGCTGGTGCTGGCCCCCGCGCTCGTGCAGGGGCCCGGGGCCGCCGAGAGCCTGATCCGGGCGCTCGGCCTTGTGGCGCGGGTGCCGGAGGTGGACGTGGTCATCATCGGCCGGGGCGGCGGATCGCTGGAGGACCTGTGGGCGTTCAACGACGAGCGGCTGGCCCGTGCGATCCGGGCCTGCCCCGTTCCGGTCGTCTCGGCGGTGGGCCACGAGACCGACTTCACCATCGCCGACTTCGCGGCCGACCTGCGGGCGCCCACGCCCTCGGCGGCGGCCGAGCTGGTGGTGCCCTCCCGCTCCGAGCTGCAGGGCGTGGTGGACGGCCTCCGCATCCGCCTGGCCACCGCCGCCCGCCGCGCGGTCGAGCGGCGCCGCAGCCCGGAGGGCCGGCTGCAGCAGGACCGGCAGCGGCTGGACGACCTGGCCCGGCGGCTGGAGTACCTGGGCGGCAGCCTGCTGGCGGCGCGCCGGCGCGAGCTGGGCGGCCTGGCCGGCCGCCTGGAAGCCCTGTCGCCGCTGGCGGTGCTGGCGCGGGGGTACGCGATCGCGCGCACCGGGGACGGGTGCGTGGTGAAAGAGGCGGCCAGTCTCCAGGTGGGCGACCGGCTGGACGTGCTCCTGCATAAAGGATCTGTGCGGTGTCAGGTGGAAGAGATACACCCTGAAACGGGGGAGGCGACAACATGACGCAGGAGCTGAGTTTCGAGCAGGCCATACAGCGGCTCGAGCAGGTAGTGAAGGAGCTGGAGAGCGGGGACCTGCCGCTGGAGCGCGGGCTGGAGCTCTTCCAGGAGGGGGTCGCGCTCACGCGGCACTGCACCGCCCTGCTGGACGGCGCAGAGGCCCGCATCGAACAGCTTCTGGAGCGCGACGGCGAGGTCGCGATCGCCCCCTTCGAGCCGGAGTGATGCGGGGGGACGACGGGTTTGAAGCGTGAGTATCTGCAGTATGTGGCCGCGAGGCGGGAGCAGGTGGAGGCGGCGCTGGACCGTTACACGTCCGGCCTGGACGCCCCGCCGCGGCTGGTGGAGGCCATGCGGTACAGCCTGCTGGCCGGGGGAAAGCGGCTGCGTCCGATCCTGGTCCTCGCGGCGTCGGAGCTGTTCGGTCTCGATGCCGCCGACGCCATGCCGTGCGCCTGCGCCATCGAGATGATTCACACCTACTCGCTGATTCACGACGACCTGCCGTGCATGGACGACGACGAGCTGCGCCGGGGCCGTCCCACCTGCCACGTGGTCTATGGCGAGGCCATGGCGGTACTGGCCGGGGACGCCCTGCTGACCCAGGCCTTCGGCCTGATGGCGGAGCAGGCCGGCGTTGCCCGGGTGGGGCCCGCGCGCACCGCGCGGGCTGCCCTGGAGCTCGCACAGGCTGCCGGGGCGGCGGGCATGATCGGCGGGCAGGTGGAGGACCTGGCGTGGGAGGGCCGGCAGGCGGATGAGGCGCAGCTCAGGCGCATTCACTCGCTGAAGACCGGTGCGCTCTTCTGCGCGGCGGTGCGCATGGGCGGCATCCTCGCCGGTGCGGGCGAGGGCGACCTCGACCGGCTGGGCCGGTACGCCGCGCACTTCGGGCTGGCCTTCCAGATCTGGGACGACGTGCTGGACGTGGTGGGCGACGCCGCCCTGACGGGCAAGGGCGTCGGGAGCGATGCCCGCCAGGAGAAGTCGACCTATGTCTCCCTGCACGGCGTGGACGGCGCGCGCGAGCGCGCGTACGCGGCCGTGCGCCAGGCCCTGGGAGAGCTGGAACCCTTCGGCCGCGACGCGTGGGTGCTGCGGGCTCTGGCAGAATCTGTAGTTGACCGTGTCGCGTGACGGGTGCTATGATTTCTTGGTGACGAAGGCCGTTCACTCAGATTATGGGTGGCGCAGTATCCTAGTCAGTACTACCTTTTCTGAAGGCGGGCCTAAAAATCCGTCAACGGGCACATCGATGACGTCTCTGGTGCTGGCCGCCGATGCCCAATCGGGGGCTGGTGCTGGGGATACAGCCAACCGGGCCGTTTTGGTCCGGCGCTGCCGGAATGGGGGCGACCCGCAATGGCATGCGGGCCCCGACCCTCTTTCCGTGGAGGCCTGCACCCGCGGCGGTCGCGCCAACGTGAGCGATGCGGCTGCGGTGCAGTGAACACCTGCATGCGGTACTGAAACATGGTGAGGTGCCGGGTGCAGCGTAGCCTGCCTTGAGTGGGTGTGGCGGATGCGACCGTGGGCTTACGGGTCCGAAACCCCCCGTCGGACGCCGGCCAGCAGATGGCGGGGGCGATGGCCGCTGAAACCACGCTTGCAAAAGAGGCTAGGAAAAGGTGTGTTGTCGAAGAAAATTCCTAGGCTGCTCGCAAGAGGTCTGGCAAGGATTGTAGTGCGGTCTAAGTGGCAATCCAGCCCTGCCGGTGGTGACACGGCAGCTTGGCCATAAAGGGAAACCGCCGTGGCGGCGACGCTGCGGAGGCCATGGGGAAAGCCTGCTGGACCTAAGCCGCAAGATTTACTTGCCAGGCTGCCACCCATAATTTTGAATACGCGAAGGCGGGTACCCACGGGGTATCCGCCTTTTTCCCGCGGGTGCGCTGGCGTTGTAGCCCAATCGGTGGTATGGTAGTATCGGAATAACCACGTGGTTTGGGGATCCGGCGCGGCCCCTCAGGGTGCGCCACCCATAGTTTGTACTTCAGGAGCGTCTGTCAAACATGGCGAAAGAGCCTCCTCCATCACCTGGATGGCGACGCGCTGTCCGGGTCGGCGTACTCTCTTTTCTACTGGCCGTCGTCGTCAACTGGGGTTCAAACCTGGCGCTGCACCGGGTCCATGCCATCATCGCCTTTCTGGTGGTCCTGCTGCTGATCGTCGTCAACATCGTCTTCGACATTTTGGGCACCAGCGTGACCGCCGCGGAGCTTCCGCCGTTCAACGCCATGGCGTCGAAGAAGGTGCCGGGTGCGCGGCAGGCGCTCTGGCTGGTGCGGAACGCGGACGCGGTGGCCAATTTCTGCAACGACGTGGTCGGCGACGTGGCCGGCGCCGTGACGGGCGCCGCGGGCGCGACGGTGGCGCTGCGGCTCTCCCTGGTGATGCAGGGCCAGAGCTGGACGGAGCAGGTTCTGAACCTGGTGATCGTCGGCGTGATTTCGGGCCTCACGGTGGGCGGCAAGGCGGCGGGGAAGACGTTTGCCATCGAGAAGGCCACGACGGCCGTCATGGCGGCGGGGCGGATGATCTACTGGGTAGAGCAGATCACGGGCCGCTCCTTCACGGGCGGCCGGTCCGTGAGCAACGGGCGAAGGAGGAACTCGTAGCGATGCACCTGCGGGACCTTACGGGTCCGGAGCAGCTGAAACGGCTGACTCCCGCAGAACTGGCCGAGCTGGCGGCCGAGATTCGGCGCGTCATTCTGGAGACCGTGGCAGCCAACGGCGGTCATCTCGCCCCCAACCTGGGTGTCGTCGAGCTGACCCTGGCGTTGCACATCGTATTCGACAGCCCGCGCGACAAGATTCTGTGGGATGTATCGCACCAGAGCTACGTCCACAAGCTGCTCACGGGGCGGCTGCACCAGTTCCATACCCTGCGCCAGTACGGCGGCATCGCCGGGTTCACCGACCCGCGGGAGTCGGTGCACGATCACTTCCACTGGGGCCATGCCTCCACCTCGATCTCCGCGGCGGTGGGCATGGCCAAGGCGCGCGACCTGGCCGGCGACGACTACGAGGTGGTCGCCGTGATCGGGGACGGCGCGCTGACCGGCGGCATGGCTTACGAGGGACTCGACCATGCCGGCCAGGACAAGACGAAGCTGATCGTCGTGCTCAACGACAACTCCATGTCCATCGCCCCCAATGTCGGCGGCATTTCCAACTACCTGGCCCGCATCCGCACCGGACCCTCTTATCAGCGGGTCAAGCACGATGTGGCCGAGGCCCTGCGGCAGATCCCCTTCGTCGGCTCCCAGGCGCTCGACCTGGTGGACCGGCTGAAGGAGGGCGTGAAGCACCTGCTGGTGCACAACATGTTCTTCGAGGACCTGGGCTTCACGTACCTGGGCCCCGTGGACGGCCACAACCTCGCCGCGCTGCAGGATGTGCTCCGCCAGGCCAGGTCCTACCCGGGTCCGACGGTGGTCCACGTGGTGACCACCAAGGGCAAGGGGGTGCCCTACGCCGAGGAGCTGCCCGACAAGTTCCACGGCGGCGGCCCCTTCGATGTTGCCACGGGCCGGACCGGGCCGGGGGCCGTGACCTACAGCGAGGTGTTCGGCCGCACGATCTGCAAGCTTGCCGCCGAAGACCAGCGGGTGTGCGCAATCACCGCGGCCATGCCCGACGGCACCGGGCTCAGCCGCTTTGCCCGGCAGTTCCCGGACCGGTACTTCGACGTGGGCATCGCGGAGCAGCACGGCGTGACGTTCGCCGCGGGCCTCGCCAAGGGAGGCATGCGGCCGGTCTTCGCCGTCTACTCCACCTTCCTGCAGCGCGCCTACGACCAGGTGATCCACGACGTCGCGCTGCAGAACCTGCCGGTGACCCTGGCCATCGACCGGGGCGGGCTGGTCGAGGACGGCGCGACCCATCAGGGCGTCTTCGACGTCGCGTACCTGCGCGCGATTCCCAACATGGTGGTCATGGCGCCGAAGGACGAGAACGAGCTGCAGCACATGCTCTACACCGCCCTCTGCCACGAGGGCCCCGCGACCCTGCGCTACCCCAGGGGGAAGGCGCAGGGGGTGCCGCTGGACGAGACGCTGCAGCAACTGCCCATCGGCAGGGGCGAGGTGCTGCAGGAGGGCACGGACGTCGTCCTGGTCGGCCTGGGGACCATGGCGCGGGTCTGCCAGGAGGCGGCCCGGCTGCTGGCGGAGAAGTCGATCTCCGCGATGGTGATCAACCCGCGGTATGTGAAGCCGCTGGATGCAGACCTGCTGCTCGCCGCCGGCCGGCAGGTGGGCGCGGTGGTCACAGTTGAGGAGGCCTGCCTCGCGGGCGGCTTCGGCTCCGCCGTGCTGGAGCTCTTCGCGGCCCACGGGGTGGACGCCCGCGTCACGCGCATGGGCATCCCCGACGAGTTCGTGGACCACGGCAAGCCGGCCCACTTCCTCGAGCGGTACGGGCTGACGCCGGAGGGCGTGGCGCAGCGGGCGGAGCAGCTGCTGCTGCAGGTGCGCGCCGACCTGTCGGCTCAGCCGGCCCGGCCCAAGCGGACCGTGCGGCGCGTGGGCGCGAAGGCCGCCGGCAGCGAACGGCCCTGAGGAGCGGGGATATGGCAGGAGAACGACTTGACGTGGCCCTGGTGAGCCAGGGCCACATTACCTCCCGGGAGCGGGCGCAGGAGGCGATCGCCGCCGGGATGGTCAGGGTGAACGGACAGGTGACGACGAAGCCGGCCCGCAGGGTGAAAGCCGGCGACCGGATCGAGGTGACCGGCGATCCCATCGGCTACGTGGGGCGGGGCGGGCTCAAACTGGAGGGCGCGCTGGACCAGTTCGGCATCGACCCGGCCGGATGGGTCTGTCTGGACGTGGGCGCCTCCACCGGCGGCTTCACCGACTGCCTGCTGCGGCGGGGGGCGCGTCGGGTCTACGCCGTGGACGTCGGCCGGGACCAGCTTCACCCCAGCCTGCGGGCAGACAGCCGCGTCGTGGTCATGGAGGAGACCGACATCCGGGCGGTGGCGTCCCTGCCCGAACCGGTGGCCCTGGCGGCCGTGGACGTATCCTTCATCTCGCTCACCCTGGTGCTGCCCGCCGTTGTGCGGCTGCTCGCGCCGCACGGGCAGATCGTCGCGCTGATCAAGCCCCAGTTCGAGGTTGGGCCGGGCGGCGTGGGCAAGGGCGGCATCGTGCGCGATCCGGCGCAGCACCAGGTGGCCGTGAACCGGGTGCTGGGCCGGGCGGAAGAACTGGGGCTTGCATGCCGGAAGCTGATCGAGTCGCCCATTCTGGGCACAGAGGGGAACCGGGAGTTCCTGGCCTGGCTGGTGCGGTCGGCGGATTTCGGGCGCGAGGGAGGAAGGTCGGCGGGAAACCGGGAATCATGAGGGTGGGGAGGTGCGTTTGTTGGAGGTTGAGTGCGCACACTGCGGCAATACGAAGCTCGCCCAGATTCCCGGCCAGTGGACGCCGATGGCGCTGAATGAGAAGAACCAGCCCGTCCCGGGACCGGCGGTGCCTGTGGTCATGCTGGGCTGTCCCAAGTGCGGCTACATTCAGATGTTCAGCCCGCAGGCCATCAAGCCGAAGCCCTTTCCGGAACGGCCGGAGCAGCAGCAGGCGCAGAGCCCGGGTTCAGAGGCGCAGTAAATGGGTTCGTGACGAGGCCCTCCCGGCCCATGCGGCCGGGAGGGCCTCTGCGCGGCCGCTAGATGCCACCGGGAAACGGCGTGGTGGCCACCGTGGTGTTCGGGATGAACGTGTTGAAGCCCGTGCTCTTGGTGGCCGGGAAGCCCTTGCCGAAGAACGGTTTTCCGAAGAAGGGCTTGCCGAAAAACGGCTTGCCGAAACCGTAGAACATCAGAATCCCCCCGAGCCAGCCTATGCAGGGCATGCGCGGGCGGTTACGTCGCCGCCCCGGGCGCGCCGGCCAGCCACGGTGCGGCGGCGGCCGCGGTCTGCAGCGGATCGAAGTAGCCGATGCCCGGCATGTACCCGCTGGGGCCGGTGATCGTGACGGTGCCGGGGGCGGGCTGGCCGGCCGGGGATGCGCCGGGCTGCGAATGGCCGGCTGCGGGCGTGCCTGACGCGGGCTGCGCCGGCGCGACGACCGCCGCCCGGATCGCGAAGGGGTTGGGAAACCCCAAGGGCAGCGGGCACGGAGGCAGGCCGGGCAGCGGGTGCGGCCCTCCGGGCAGGGCCGGGGGCGCCACGGCGGTCACCGGCACCATCGCGACGCCGGGGACCGCGCTTCCCCGCCCGCCCTGCACCCCGCCGGGGCCGAGTGCGGCGGGTCCCGGCACAGGCAGGATGGGAGGCGGCCAGGGCAGGGGCGCCAGGGCAGGAGCGAAGGCGGGCGCGGCGGGGTATGTACGGGCAGTCGGCATCATCGGCTCATGCAGCGGCGGCGCGGCCGCGGGTGTGAGCTGTGCGTGCATCGGAGGTGCCTCCTTTCGCAAAGTCGCAGGGATGGACGCCGTGTACCAGTCTACGCGGCGCCGCCGCGAGGTGTCACCGGCCTGCATACCGGCCTCGCCGGTCCATAGGTGACGGGGGGCGGCAAGAGGAAGGATGAGGAAGGAAGCGAATACTACTCAAAGATGTCTGCCCGTGGGGGGGCCGTGCGTTTCATGCGGAAAGTCGCTCTCGTGATCAACGTGGACAAGCCGATGGCCGTGACGACCGGTGAGAAAATCCTGCAGCGGCTCGAAGCGCAGGGGACCGCCGTGCTGCTTCACCCTGCGGCGGCCGGGTGCCTCGGCCGGCCCGAACTGGCGATTCCCGACGGCTCCGGCTGGGGCGAGGCCGAGCTCACAATCGTGCTGGGCGGCGACGGCACCCTCATCCGGGCGGTGCAGCGGGTCGCCCCGTACGGTGTGCCGGTGCTCGGCATCAACACCGGCCACCTGGGCTTTCTGACCGCCCTGGAAGGCGGCGATGCCCTGGCGGAGCTGGACCGGATTCTGGCGGGCGACTACCTGCTGGAGGAGCGGCTGATGCTGGAGGCCACGGTGGTGCGGGAAGGGCAGGCCCTGGCGACGATGCCCGCCCTGAACGACGCCGTGATCTCGAAGGGGCCGCGCGCCCGCATGGTGCACCTGGAGGTCACGGTGGGCGGCACGCAGGTCGCCCGCTACCCGGCCGACGGCGTCATCGTCGCCACCCCCACCGGCTCCACCGCCTATTCGCTCTCCGCCGGGGGGCCCATCGTCGAGCCCACGGTGGACTGTCTCATGATCACGCCGATCTGCCCCCACACCATGAGCGCACGCTCGATCGTGGTGGGGGCCGACGTCGCGGTGGCCATCCGCGTCGTGGCCAGCCCCGGCGAGGTGGGCCTGTCCGCCGACGGCTCCGACCCGTTCCCCCTCGTTCCCGGCGACGTGGTGCGGGTCGCCCGCGCCCCGTACACCGCCCGGCTGGTGCGGCTGCCGGGCTACTGCTTCTACGACGTGCTGCGGCAGAAGCTGGCCGGCACCTAGCGTCATACACCCCTGCATATACAGGAATGCGGATGAATATGCAGGGATTGCCGGGCGTACCGCCGAATTGGCAGGGGAGACAGCCGCCGCTTCCGGGTGGCGTGCAGTCCAACTGCAGTGCGAGGTGACACGTGTGAAGGCACGCCGACAGGCCAAGATTCTCGAGGTGGTCAAGACGCGGGTGATCGAGACGCAGGAGGAACTGGCCGCTGCGCTGGCGGCGGAGGGAATTCCGGTCACCCAGGCGACGATTTCGCGCGATATTAAGGAACTGCAGCTCAACAAGGTGCCGACGCCTGATGGGCGTTACCGCTACGCGCTGCCCGAGGAGCCGGGCGCGGGGGCGTGGGACAAGCGGCGCCGCATCTTCAGGGAGGCGGTGCTGACCATCGACCACAGCGGGAACCTGGTCGTCATCAAGTCGCTGCCCGGTACGGCGCAGGGCGTCGCCGCGGCCATCGACCACCTGGGCTGGCCCGAGATGATCGGCTCGGTGGCCGGCGACGACACCGTGATCGTCGTGGTGAAGCCGGCCGAGGCGGCCGGCGAGATCGAGGAGCGGCTGAAGGGCCTGATGCGTTGACGAGGAGGGGCGCAGAGTGCTGGTCGAAATCGCGATCGAGCAGTTCGCTCTCATAGACCAGGTGCGCCTGCAGTTCACCGAGGGGATGAACGTCCTGACCGGCGAGACGGGCGCCGGCAAATCGATCATTCTGGACGCCGTGCAGGCGGTACTCGGCGGCCGCACTTCGGCCGATGTGGTGCGGTCCGGCGAGGAGCGGGCCGTCATCGAGGCCGTCTTCGACCTGGCAGACGCCCCCGAAACGCGGGAAGTCCTGGAGCGCATGGGGGTGCCGGTGGCGGAAGACGGCCTGCTGGTCGTGCGCAGGGAGATTGCCCGCAAGGGGCGCGGGGCGATCAGGCTGAACGGCCGCACGGTCACCGCGGGGATGCTGCGGGAGGCCGCGCAGGGGCTGGTGGACCTGCACGGCCAGCACGAGCACCAGTCGCTGCTTCAGACCGAGAAGCACCTGGACCTCCTGGACCAGTACGGCGGATCGCTCCTGCACGACGCCGAGAAGCCCCTCGAGCTGCTGGACCGGTACGCGGGGCTCGACCTGGCGGAGATGCGGGCCCGGCTCGCCGAGGTCGTGCAGCAGATTCACGGGATCCAGGCCGAGCTGAACGAGCTGCTGGGCGACGAACGCGACCGCGCCCGCCGGGAGGACCTGCTGCGCTTCCAGGTGGAGGAACTGCGGGCCGCACAGCTGAGACCCGGCGAGGAGGAGGAGCTGGAGGCCGAGCACAGGCTGCTGGCCAACGCGGAGCGGCTGAAGCGCGGGGCCGGCCACTCGTACGCCCTGCTGTACGACGGCATGGCGGGGCAGGCCAGCGCGGTGGACCTGCTCGGGCAGGTGCGGGCCGAGCTGGAGGACCTGCTGCGGATGGACCCCAGCCTGGGCGAGGCCGTGGAGATGGTCAACCTGGCCCTGGTGCATGCCCAGGAGGCGAGCCACCTGCTGGCGGACTACCGGGAGCGGGTCGACCTGGACCCTGAGCGGCTGGCGCGGGTGGAGGCGCGCCTCGACCAGCTCGCGACGCTGAAGCGCAAGTACGGCGACACGGTGGAGGAGATGCTCGGCTATCTCGCACAGGTCGAGCAGGAGCTCTCGCGGCTGGAGCACAGCCAGGAGCTGATTGAGGAGCTGAAAGCGCGGCAGGCGGAGCTGGGCCGGGAGGCAGAGTCGCTGGCCGCGGCCCTGAGCCAGGCCCGGCAGGCGGCGGCGGCCCGGCTGGGCGAGCAGGTCGCGCGCGAACTCGCAGACCTGGGCATGCCGGCCGCCCGCTTCGTGGTCGCGGTGGAGGGCCCGCCGGAGCCGACGTACCACCATGTCACTGCGCGCGGGTGGGACCGGGTGGAGTTCCTCTTCTCGCCCAACCCCGGCGAGCCTGTAAAGCCGCTGGCAAAGATTGTGTCCGGCGGCGAGATGAGCCGCATCATGCTGGCGCTGAAGGCGATTCTCGCGCGGGTTGACAACGTTCCCAGCCTCGTCTTCGACGAGGTGGACACCGGCATTTCCGGCAGGGCGGCGCAGGCCGTCGGCGAAAAGCTGGCGCGCATCGCGGGCGACCGCCAGGTGCTCTGCGTCACGCACCTGCCGCAGGTCGCCGCCATGGCCGACCGCCACTTCCACATTGAAAAGGCGACCGCGGAGGGCCGCACGACGACGCATTGCCGCGTGCTGGGCGACGACGGCCGGGCCGAGGAGATCGCCAGGATGATCGGCGGCGCCGAGTTGACGCAGCACACCATGGCGGCGGCGCGCGATCTGCTGCGCGCGGCCGAAGAATGGAAGACCGCGCAGCGCGGACAGGCCGCGTCGGTCTGAACGCTCGCGCGGCCAGGTTGCATAATCCTGCGTTTCGGCGGGTAACTTAATGTGCACAGAGGCGGCGAGGTCAACTACGCCGCCAGTTCTCTTAGAGAAGTGGGAGACTTAGCGGAGAAGGGGTCCGCCCTGGGGAAGAGAAGCTTCAGGGAGGGACGCCCCGATGTCAACCCGGGAGAAGTGGCGGAGGGCCACTGGCCTTCTGCTGGTCGTCCTGATCCTTTCCATCTGCGCAACACCTGAGTTCCGCACCTTTGTCGCCCTGCCCGATCACCTGCGCCTTCCCCAGGGCCAGGCCCACGAGCTGTCGCTGGGCCTCCCCTTCAGCACGGCCGTGCCCACTGCGGGCCAGGGGCTCGCGGTGGGCGGCGGCGGCGCACCGCTCCAGCTCGCCGCCGAGCAGCCGGGCCGGTACACGTTGGATGTGAAGCTGTTCGGGCTGATCCCGATCCGGCGGATGACCGTGGACGTGGTTCCCGAGATCCGGGTCGTGCCCGGCGGCCACTCCATCGGCGTGCGCCTGCAGAGCCACGGTGTGCTGGTGGTGGGCTTTGCGGCCATCCAGGATGAGGAGGGGCGCGTGCATCACCCGGGCCGCGCGGCCGGGCTCCAGGTCGGGGACACGATCATCGCCATCGACGGCCGGCCCGTGCGGGGCGAGGAGCATGCGGTCCACCTGTTTCAGGAGGCCGGCCGGCGGGGGCGGCCGGTTACCCTCACCGTCCGCCGGGGTGAAGAGCGGCTGGAGCGCACGGTGCAGCCCGTGCAGGAGAAGGAGTCGGGCCGCTGGCGGGTGGGGCTTTACATCCGCGACGGCGCGTCCGGAGTGGGCACGCTCACCTTCTACCACCCGCCCACCCGCAAGTTCGGTGCCCTGGGGCACGTCATCGCCGAGGGCGAGAACCGGCGCCCCTTCGACTTCGCCCACGGGCAGATCACCGCGGCCGACGTGGTCAAGATTCAGAAAGGAAAGCGGGCTGCGCCGGGCGAGAAGATCACCAGCTACCCCGAGGCCGGCGGCAGGCTGGGAGTCATCGAGAAGAACACGCCGTTTGGCATCTTCGGCCGGCTGAATGCACCGCTGAAGAACCCCCTTTATGAAGAACCGCTGCCGGTGGCCATGGCCAGCCAGGTGAAGGAGGGGCCGGCGCAGATTCTCACGGTCGTCGACGGGCAGAAGATCGAGCGGTTCGATGTCGAGATCGTGCGGCTCATCCGGCAGCCGACCGCTGAGGGCAAGAACATGATCGTTCAGATTACGGATCCGCGGCTCCTGGAGGCGACCGGCGGCATCGTGCAGGGCATGTCGGGCAGTCCCATCATCCAGGACGGCCGGGTGGTCGGGGCCGTAACCCACGTCTTCGTGAACGACCCGACGCGCGGTTACGGCGTGTTGATCGAGTGGATGCTGCAGGAAGCCGGCATCCTCCCAACTGAACAGGACGATTCGGGCCTCCGGGAGGAGCAATCCTCCCGGAGTCTGCGCGCGTGCGGCGTTCATCCGGGCAGGGGCATGCGCGCCGGTAACGTTTGTGTAACACCGACGTGTGTATAGTTATAAGATATGGGGTCTCTTCTTCTCTCCGCGGTGCCTGTACGCCCCTGGAATTTACGGCTGAGGGTTGGGGGTTGAATCACAATGTCGGCAGCCAAAATTCGGCTCCTGGTCTGCGACGACAACCGCGACTTCTGCACGCTGCTCCGCGAGTACTTTGCGCTTCAGCCCGATATCGAAGTGGTGGGCGTGGTGCACAACGGCCTGGATGCGGTGGCGGCCATCCACGAGCAGCAGCCTGACGTGGTGCTGCTGGACATCATCATGCCCTACATGGACGGCATCGGCGTGCTGGAGCAGCTGGCCCGCACGGAACTGAAACGCCGGCCCAAGATCCTGATGCTGTCGGCGTTCGGGCAGGAAGCGATCGCACGGCGGGTGCTGGGGCTCGGCGCGGACTACTACGTGGTCAAGCCGGTGGATCTGGATCTGCTCAGCGCCCGGGTGCGGCAGCTGGCGCCGGGGCACGCGGCCCCTGCGCATGTCGCGCAGACGCTGTCTCCGGTGGGGGCCGTGCAAGGCCGCACGCTGGAGGAGGTGCACGAGCTGCTGCGCGGCCTGGGCATTCCGCCGCACCTGAAGGGCTACCGCTACCTGGGCGATGCCATCCTGATGGTGCTGGAGCAGCCCGAGCTGCTCGGGGCGGTGACCAAGGGGCTCTACCCCGCCGTGGCCGAGAACAACGGGACCACGGCCAGCCGGGTCGAGCGGGCCATCCGCCACGCGATCGGCATGGCCTGGGAGCGGGGCGCCGACCGGCTGCAGGCGCTCTTCCGGCACACCGTGGGCCAGCGGCGGACGAAGCCCAGCAACTCAGAGTTCATCGCCGTGGTGGTGGACCGGCTTCGGGCGGGCTCGGCGGCAAGTTGAGCCCGCGATTCCGAATGCAGGGAACTGCGCCCCTTCAGCCGAAATGGTCTGCATGAGACTGCAGTAGGGGTGTGGCGGATGCTGAACGTGGTGATCATCGGCGCGGGAAAGGGCGGTTCGTCGCTGCTCAACGCGCTGCTGAAGATGTCGCGGCATGTGCGGGTGCTGGGGGTGGCCGACCGGCGGCCTGACGCCCCGGGCCTGGCGCTGGCGGCGGCCAGGGGGATCCCCACCACGTCCGATTACACGGGGCTGGTCTGCCTGCCCGAAGTGGATATCATCGTTGACGCGACGGGGCAGCCAGGGCTCGACGAGGAGATCAGGCGGCTGAAGTGGCCGCGGGCCGTGGTCATCGAGGGGCTGGCCATGAACCTGATCCTCAGCTTCGTCGAGGAGAGCCACCGGCTGCTCCGGGCCCTTGAGGAAAAGGAACTGGAACGGGATGTGATGCTCGACTCCACCCACGACGCCATCGTGGCCGTGAACGCCGAGGGCGTCGTCACCCTGCTCAACCGCTCCGCGGAGCAGCTGCTGGGCGTGAGCCGAGAGCAGGTGCTGGGCAAGCCGGCGGAGGAGGTCATTCCCAACACCCGGCTGCACGTGGTGCTCGCGACGGGCCAGGCGGAGCTGAACCAGCAGCAGGAGGTGGGCAAGACCACCATCGTCACCAACCGGGTCCCCGTGCGCAACAAGGACGGGCGTGTGGTGGGGGCGGTGGCCGTCTTCCGGGACATCACCGAGGTCAAGGCACTGGCGGAGGAGATCTCGGGCCTCAGGGAGATGAAGGTGCTCCTGGAGGCGATCTTCCACTCCACGCAGGACGCCATCTCGGTGGTGGATGAAAACGGCATCGGGTGGATGGTCAACCCGGCGTACACGGCCCTTACGGGTCTGAAACCGGAGGAGGTCATCGGCAAGCCGGCGACGGTGGACATCGACCCCACGCAGGAGTCCATGCACCTGCAGGTGCTGCGCACCCGGCAGCCGGTGCGGAACGTGCCCCTGCGGGTCGGCCCCCGCAAGCGGGAGGTCGTGGTGAACGTGGCGCCGATCCTGGTGGACGGCAAGCTGAAGGGCTCGGTGGGCGTGGTGCGGGACGTCTCGGAGATCGCCCGGCTCTCCGCCGAGCTGGAGCAGCACCGCAAGCTCCTGCGCCGGCTGACCTCCTCGTACACGTTCAACGAGATCATCGCCGACAGCCCGGTGATGCGCCAGGCGGTGGAGCAGGCCCGCCGGGCCGCCGAGACCCCGGCGACCGTGCTGCTCCGGGGCGAGAGCGGCACGGGCAAGGAGCTGTTCGCGCACGCGATTCACAACGCCTCCAGCCGCCGGCGGGGGCAGTTCATCCGCGTGAACTGCGCCGCCATCGCCGAGTCGCTGCTGGAGTCGGAGCTGTTCGGCTACGCCGAGGGAGCCTTCACCGGGGCCCGCAAGGGCGGCAAGCGCGGCCTGTTCGAGGAGGCACACGGCGGCACGCTCTTCCTGGACGAGGTGGGCGAGCTGCCCCCGGGTCTGCAGGCGAAGCTGCTGCGGGTGCTGCAGGAGAAGGAGATCGTGCGCGTGGGCGAGGCGAAGCCGGTGAAGGTGGATGTGCGGGTGATCGCCGCCACCAACGCGCCGCTGGAGGAGATGATCGCCCGGGGCACGTTCCGGGAGGACCTCTACTACCGGCTGAACGTCATTCCCATCATGATCCCCCCGCTGCGCCACCGGCAGGAGGACATCCCGCGGCTGGTCGCGCACCTGATCGAGAAGCTGAACGAGGAGTACGGCCGCAACGTGCGGGACATCGCGCCCGACGCCCTGCAGGTCCTGCGGGAATACCACTGGCCGGGCAACGTGCGGGAGCTGGAGAACGTCATCGGCCGGGCGATGATCGCGATGACGGTGACGGATACCACCATCGAGCGGCGCTTCCTGCCGCCTCTGGGCATCGCACCGGCCCCGGAAAGCGCCCCGGCCACGGGCGCCGAGCCCAGGCCCAGGGTGCGCCCGCTGTTCGAGGTGGTGGCGGAGGCGGAGAAGGCAGCTTTGCTGCAGGCCCTGGAGGAGACGAAGGGCAACAAGACGGAGGCCGCGCGCCGGCTGGAGATCGCCCCGCGTACGCTGTATTACAAACTGGAAAGATATGGCTTGCTGTGAGACCGGGCGAGGCCGTGCGGCCCGCCCGGCCCTGCGTTGCAGCGCAGGGTATTTGCAACAATTTGCAGGCAGCGTCCTGCAGAAGGTTGCAGGATCCTGCGTAAGGAGAGGTGGAAGGAAATATCGCTGCGCCCGGTTGTCCGCCGCCCCGGGCGTGTTTGGAGGCGCCCCGGCGGCCTTGCGCAAGTGGCATGAAACTTGCGATGGTTGAGGACAACGACGGGCAGCGGCGTCGTCCGGCCGCTGCCAGCGAGGGGGGCAGCCTTCGTGGGTCTCTTCGAGCGCATGGCGCGCGACGGACACGAACAGGTGGTGTTCTGTTACGACAGGGCCACGGGGCTGAGGGCGATCATCGCGATTCACGACACCACCCTCGGTCCGGCCCTGGGCGGGTGCCGCATGTGGCCTTACGCCACCGAGGAGGAAGCCGTGGAGGATGCGCTCCGCCTGGCGCGCGGCATGACCTACAAGTCCGCCGCCTCCGGGCAGAACCACGGCGGGGGCAAGGTCGTCATCTGGGGCGACCCGGCCACCGAGAAATCGGAGCACCTGTTTCGGGCGCTGGGGCGGTTCATTGGGACGCTGAAGGGCCGCATCATCACGGGAACGGATGTGGGGACCGACAAGACCGATTTCGTCTGGGCGAAGCTGGAGTCGCCCTGGTTCGTCGGCCTTCCCGAGGAGGAGGGCGGCTCCGGCGACACGGCCGTGCTCACGGCCTACGGGGTCTGGCAGGGGATGCGGGCCGTCGCCCGATTCCTGTGGGGCGACAGCAGCCTGCGGGACCGGCGGGTGGCCCTGCAGGGGCTGGGCAAGGTGGGGACCCGGCTCCTGACGCACCTGCTGGAGGGCGGCGCGCAGGTCACCGTGACCGATATCCGCCGGGAGCGGGTGGAGGCGGTGTGCGCCGCTCACCCCCAGGTGACCGGGGTGGAGCCGGAGGCCATCTACGATCAGCCCTGCGACATCTTCTCGCCCACGGCCATGGGCGGCGTGCTCAACGACGAGACGATCCCCCGGCTCCGCTGCAGGGCGGTGGCCGGCTCCGCCAACAACCAGCTGGCCGAGCCCCGGCACGGCGATCTCCTGCATCGGAAGGGCATTCTGTACGCCCCTGATTACGTCATCAACGCCGGCGGGCTGATCGGCGTGGCCGACGAGATCCTGGGCTTCGACCCGGAGCGGGCCCGCCGCAAGACCGCCGCGATCTACGACCAGCTTCTGCAGATCTTTGCCATCAGCCAGCGTGAGCAGATTCCGACGTACATCGCCGCCGACCGGCTGGCGGAGCAGCGCATCGCGCGCGCCGGCCGGCTGCGGGGCATCTACATCCCGGAGTGAGGGGCAGGTGAACCAGGGTGCCGGGTGAGGTCTTCCGCATTCTCGTGATCAACCCCAGGGCTTCAGCCACAAGCGTTGCAGTGTTCGACGCCGAGGAAGAGCGGCTCGCGGCGGACCTGCCGCACAGCCTGGCCGAACTGGCCCGGTTCGAGCGGGTGTGGGACCAGTACCTGTACCGCAAGGACCAGATCACGTCCCACCTTGAGGAGGCCGGGATCCCGCTTCGCAGCCTGCACGCCGTCGTCGGCCGGGGAGGGCTCCTGAAGCCGGTGCCCGGCGGGGTGTACGCCGTGAACGGCGCCATGCTGGACGATCTGCGCGCGGGCGTGCAGGGGGAGCACGCGGCCAACCTCGGGGGCATACTGGCCTACGGCATCGCCCATGTGCTCTCCATTCCCGCGTATGTGGTCGACCCGGTCTCCACCGATGAGATGCGCCCCGAGGCGCGCATCACGGGGGTGCCGGCCATCCGGCGCACCAGCCTGGCCCACGCCCTCAACATGCGCTGGGTGGCCCGGCAGGCGGCCGCGGCGCTGGGCAAGGCATACGATGAAAGCAATCTGGTCATGGCGCACCTCGGCGCCGGCATCTCCGTGGCCGCCCACCGGGAGGGGCTGATGGTGGATGCCACCAACGCCCTGGAGGACGGGCCCTTCGGCCCAGAGCGGGCCGGGCGCCTGCCGGCAGGCGACCTGGTGCGGCTTTGCTTTTCGGGCCGCTACACGGAGCGGGAGCTGATCAGGAAGCTCACCTCCGGCGGCGGCCTGGTGGCCCACCTGGGAACCCGCGACTGGCGTGAGGTGGAGGCGCGCATCGCCGGCGGGGACGCGGACGCCCGCCTGGTCTACGAGGCCATGGCCTACCAGGTGGCCAAGGAGATCGGCGCGATGGCGGTGGCCCTGCGCGCGCGGGCGGACGCCATTGTGCTCACCGGCGACCTGGCGCACTCGGAACTGCTCACGGGCTGGATTGAGGAGCGCGTTGAGTGGATTGCGCCCGTGCTCCGCTTCCCGGGCAGCGAGGAGAACCGGGCCCTGGCGGCCGGCGCCCTGCGGGTCCTCCGGGGTGAGGAGGAGGCCAGGATATACGCATGATCACGACGCTGGACCAGTTGATTTCCGCCGCACGGCGCGCCGTCGGAAGCCATCCGCCGACGATGGCCGTGGCGCAGGCTGACGACCCGCACGTGGAGGAGGCCGTCGCCGAGGCCGAGCGACTCGGGCTCGTCCGAGGCTACCGCATTGTGCGCGACGACCCGGCCGAGGCGGCCCGGGAAGCGGTGGGCGCGGTCCGTTCCGGCAAGGCGCAGCTCTTGATGAAAGGCCTGCTGCAGACGGCGGATCTGCTGCGGGCGGTGATGGCCCGCGAGACCGGGCTACGGACCGGCCGTGCGCTCTCGCACGCGTGCGTCGTGCAGGTGCCCGCGCTGCCGCGGCTGCTGCACATCAGCGACATCGCCCTCAACATCGCGCCGGACCTTTCCCGCAAGGCCGACATCCTGCGAAACCAGGTGGCCGTGGCCAGGGCTCTGGGGGTGGAGCGGCCGAAGGTGGCCGTCATCGCCGCGGTCGAGAAGGTCAACCCCGACATGCCGGCCACGGTCGACGCCCGGGCCCTGCAGGAGATGGCGGAGCGGGGCGAGCTGGGGGACTGCGTGGTGCAGGGTCCCCTGGCCCTGGACCTCGCGCTGTCTGCGGAGGCCGGCGCCGTGAAGGGCGTCTCAGGGCCGGTGGTGGGCGCGGCCGATGTGCTCATCATGCCCGACCTGGAGACGGGCAACGTCCTGTACAAGGCGCTGGTCCACCTGGCCGGGGCATCTGCTGCCGGAATCGTGGTCGGCGCGCGGTGCCCCATCGTCCTTCTGTCCCGTTCCGACCCGCCCGCGTCCAAGCTCAACTCGATTGCACTGGCGGTTCTCGCCGCCTCTGCATAGCGGTTCACCCCCGCAGTTCCCACGAGCATGGGTCAAGCACAAAGGAGGTCATCGCATGGGCATCTTTGAGCAGATGGCGCAGTACGGGCACGAGCAGCTGGTCTTCTGCTACGACAAGTCAACCGGGCTCCGCGCGATCATCGCCATCCACGACACCACGCTGGGGCCGGCGTTGGGCGGGCTCCGCATGTGGCAGTACGAGCGGGAGGAGGATGCCGTGACGGACGTGCTCCGGCTGTCGCGGGGCATGACCTACAAGAACTCTGCCATGGGTCTCAATCTCGGCGGGGGCAAGGCCGTGCTGTGGGGTGATCCGCGCACCGACAAGAGCGAGGAACTCTTCCGTGCGTTCGGCAAGTTCGTCGAATCGCTGGGGGGCCGGTACATCACGGCGGAGGACGTCGGCACGACGGTCGAGGACCTGAACTACATCCTGATGGAGACCGACCACGCCGCCGGTCGGGCGGAGCTGTCGGGGGACCCCTCCCCGGTCACCGCGTACGGGGTCTTCATGGGCCTGAAGGCGGCTGTGAAGAAGGTGTTTGGGACAGAGGAGTTGAAGGGCAGGAAGGTCGCCGTTCAGGGGCTGGGGAAGGTGGGCATGGCGCTGTGCGAGTACCTGCACGACGCCGGCGCCAGGCTCACCGTCGCCGACATCAACCCGGAGGCGGTGGAGCGGGCGAAGAGGGAGTTCGGCGCGACCGTTGTCGCCCCCGACGAGATCTACGGCGTCGAGTGCGACATCTTCGCCCCCTGCGCCCTGGGGGCGGTGCTGAACGACGACACGATTCCGCAGCTCAAGTGCCGGATCGTGGCCGGATCGGCCAACAACCAGCTGAAGGAGCCGCGCCACGGCGACATGCTCCGGGAGCGGGGCATCCTGTACGCGCCGGACTTTGTCATCAACGGCGGCGGGGTCATCAACGTGGCGGAGGAGTACCATCCGGCCGGCTACAGCCGCGACCGGGCCCTGGCGCGGGTGGCCACCATCTACGACAAGCTCCTGCGCATCTTCCAGATCGCGGAGGAGCGGAACATCAGCACCGCCGCGGCGGCGGACGTGCTGGCTGAGGAGCGCATGCAGAAGATCCACCAGCTGAACCGGATGTACCTGGCCGAATAAGCCCGGGCGGACCGGGGAGGGGGCTCCGCTCCCTCTCCGGCGCCCACACGGCGACCGGGCTCACGCGAAAGGACTGAGGAATGGACTTGCACCATCGCCTGCTGATCATCAACCCGGGCTCTACTTCCACCAAGATCGCCGTGTTCCACGACGATGCGCCCCTGTTCGCCGAGACGCTGCGCCACGGCTCGGCCGATCTGGCGCGCTTCCGGACCGTGGCCGCGCAGTTCTCCTTCCGGCGAGACTTGATCCTGCAGGCGCTGGAGGGTCACGGTGTGCCGCTCGGTTCCCTCACCGCCGTGGTCGGGCGAGGGGGCCTCCTGCGGCCGGTCGCCGGCGGCACCTACCGGGTGGATGCGGCCATGCTGGAGGAACTCTCGCAGGCGGTGCACGGCGAGCACGCCTCCAACCTGGGGGCGCTCCTGGCCCACGACATCGCGCAGGCGGCAGGGGGCGTGCCGGCCTTCATCGTCGACCCCGTGGTGGTGGACGAGCTGCAGCCCGTCGCGCGGCTGACCGGATTGCCGGAGATGCCCCGGCGGTCGATTTTCCACGCCCTCAACCAGAAGGCGGTGGCCCGGCGGGCGGCGGACGACCTGGGCCGCCGGTACACCGAGGTGAACCTGATCGTCGCGCACCTGGGCGGCGGCATCTCGGTGGGCGCGCACCGGCGCGGGCGGGTGATCGACGTGAACAACGCCCTCGACGGCGAGGGGCCGATGTCGCCCGAGCGGGCGGGCACGGTCCCCAGCCTGGGGCTGGTTTCCCTGGCATTTTCCTGGAAGCATACGCTGCGCGAGGTCGGGCGCATGCTGGTGGGTCAGGGGGGCCTGGTCGCCCACGTGGGCTCGAACGACGCCCGGAAGGTGGAGGAGCGGATCGCCGCCGGCGACCAGGTGGCCCGGGCCGCCTACGAGGCGATGGCCTACCAGGTGGCCAAGGAAGTCGGCCGGGCGGCGGTGGCCCTGGAGGGCAAGGTGGACCGCATCGTGCTCACGGGCGGGCTGGCCCACTCCAGCCTGCTCACGGGCTGGATCGCGGAGCAGGTGGGGTGGATCGCCCCGGTGGCGGTCTACCCCGGCGAGGATGAGATGGCCGCGCTGGTTTCCGGGGCCCTGCGGGTGCTGCGGGGCGAGGAGCCGGCCGGCGAGTACAGGGAGGCAGGCGAGTGAGGCTGATCAGGCAGGAAGAGATCTACAGGGGCAGGGTCTTCACCGTTCGGCGCGACGTGGTGGAGGTGGAGGGGAAAGCGCGCACCTGGGATGTGGTGGCCCACCCGGGCGCCGTGGTGGTGCTGCCGGTGGACGGCGATGATCTGCTGCTGGTCCGGCAGTACCGGCACCCCGCGGGCGAGACGCTGCTGGAACTGGTGGCGGGCACGTGCGAGCCCGGCGAGGATCCGGCGGTGACGGCGCAGCGGGAGCTGCAGGAGGAGGCGGGCTTCAGGGCGGGGCGGCTGACCAAGCTGGCGGAGTTCTACAGCGCCCCAGGCTTCTGCTCCGAGAAGCTCCACCTCTTCGTGGCGGAGGAGCTTACGCCCGGCCGGCTGCCCATGGATGAGGACGAACAGATCGAACTGGTGCGGATGAGCCTGGACGAGGCGGTCGGCATGGCCCTGGCCGGTCAGCTGCGGGACGCGAAGACGCTGGCGGGGGTGCTGCTCTATGCCCGGCACCGGGGCCGCTGACGCCCTGCGGGTCATCTACGCCGACCTGCACGTGCACCTGGGCTGGGCGGGCGACCCCGGCGGCGGGGTCAAGATCGCCGCCGCCCGCGACCTGACCCTCGCCAACATCCTCGCGGAGGCCCGCGACCGCAAGGGGCTGGGCCTGGTGGGGGTGATCGACGCTGCCACCAGCGGGGCCCTGCAGGACCTGGAGCGGCTGCTGGAAGACGGGCTCGTGGAGGAGCGGCCCGGCGGCGGCCTGGCCTACGGCGGGCTGACGCTCATCCCCGGCGCAGAGGTGGAGGTGGTGCACCGGGGGAAGCCGGTCCACCTGCTCTGCTACTTCAGGGGGGTGGACGGGCTCCGCGCCTTTGCCGCCTGGCAGGCGGGGCGGGTGAAGAACACGCGCCTCTCCACCCAGCGGCACCACGGCACCACCGCCGCGGACGTGGTGGAGGCCGCTGCGGAGCGAGGCGGTGTGGTGATTCCAGCCCACATCTTCACGCCGCACAAGGCGGCACTGGCTGCGGCGCCGGCGGTGTCCGAGGTGATCCCGCCCGAGCTGTGGGCCGCCGTTCCCGCGGTGGAGCTGGGCCTCTCGTCCGACACGGCGCTGGCGGACGAGCTGCCGGAGCTCGGCCGGTTCCCCTTCGTCACCAACTCCGACGCGCACTCGCTGGGCCGGATCGGCCGGGAGTACAACCAGCTCCTGCTGGCAGAGCCCTCCTTCGACGAGTGGCTGCTGGCCATGCGAGGGGAGGGCGGGCGGCGCATCGTGGCCAACTTCGGCCTGGACCCGCGCCTCGGGAAGTACCACCGCACCTTCTGCCAGACCTGTGGCCGCAGGGTGGAGGGCGATCCCCCGGTGCTGCGGTGCCCGGTGGATCCCTCGCACCGGGTGGTGCTGGGGGTGCTGGACCGCATCCGCCACTACGCCGCCTGGCAGGAGGGCCGCTTCGCCCGGGTGGGCCGGGAGCGGCCGCCTTACGTGCACCAGGTGCCGCTGAGCTTCGTTCCCGGCCTGGGCCGGAAGGGGCTGGAGCGGCTGCTGGCCGCCTTCGGCACCGAGATGGCGGTGCTGCATGCGGCCTCCGAGGAGGCCCTGGCGGAGGTGGTGGGGCCGAAGCTGGCCCGGCTGGTGGCGCTGGCCCGGGAGGGCCGGCTGGCCATCGAGTCCGGCGCCGGCGGCATCTACGGCCGGGTGACCGCGGCGGAGTGACGGCACGACATAATCGCCGGACCTGTCCCATAGACTCCGGGTGAGTCTACGGGCAGGGGTGTGGCGGAATGCATCTGTACGCGGCGTGGCGTCAGAACCTGGAGGACCTTCTGCTGGAGCGGGGCGGCCTGGCGCTGCTCCACACGGTGCTGTTCGTCGTCGGGCTGCTCTTCGGGGCCCTGGCCCTGCGCAGTCTGGAAGTGGAGACCCAGCTGGAGCTGGCCCGGCAGCTCTCCGGCGCCCTGCAGGCGCTCAGGGAGGGGCCGGATCCGGCGACCGGACCGCTGTTGCGCGATGCCCTGCTCCGGCAGGCCCGCACGATCGTGCTGATGTGGGTGCTGGCGATCTCGCTGGTGGGCAGCGTGGCGGTGGTGGCCCTGCCCCTGGTGCGGGGGTTCACCTCGGGCTTTGCGGTGGCGTACCTCACCGCGGAGATGGGCTCCCGCGGAGTGCTGCTGGCGGCCGTGGGGCACCTTCCCCAGACGGTGCTGGAGGTTCCGGGGATCATCCTGGCGGCCACGGCGTCGGTGGGGTTTGCGCTGGAGGTGGTCACCTCCTGGCGGGTGCGGCGCCGGCTGTCGGGCTACTACAGCGCTCTGGCCGGCTACTCCAACACCCTCCTTTCGGCGGGCGTCCTGCTGGCGGCGGCGGCCCTGGTGGAGGGGTTCGTGACCCCGCACCTGGTGCGCCTCGTCGCCGACCTGCTGTGATGCGCCACTCTTCCCAATTGGCGCCCATGTCGGTCTTGTCCTTATGGCCAACACATGGGATAATGCGTAGAGAACCTGACTGGATGGGTTCGTAGCTGAAATCAGTCACTACTGGCGCTGCGCGCCGGACGCGGAAGGAGCGAGAGCAGTGAGGGTTGGCGTAGTGCGTGAGTTGAAAGCCTACGAGAACCGGGTCGCCATGACCCCCGCCGGTGTCATGGCGATGGTGAAGGCCGGCCATGAGGTGTTCGTGGAGCACGATGCCGGCAGAGGCTCCGGCTTCGACGATTCTGAGTATGCAGCGGCGGGCGCGCAGATTCTGGCGAGCAACGAGGAGGTCTGGGCCGCCGCCGATATGATCGTGAAGGTGAAGGAGCCGCTGCCCCCCGAGTACGAGCTGATGCGCGAGGGACAGATCATCTTCACCTACCTGCATCTGGCCGCCGAACCTGAGCTGACCAGGCAGCTCATCGACCGCAAGACCATCGCCATCGCCTACGAGACGGTGCAGCTGGCCGACCGGTCGCTGCCGCTGCTCACGCCCATGTCCGAGGTTGCGGGGCGGATGGCCGTACAGATCGGCGCGCACTACCTGGAGAAGGCCCAGGGCGGGCGCGGCGTGCTCCTGGGCGGCGTGCCCGGCGTCGCCCCCGGCAATGTGACCATCATCGGCGGCGGCGTGGTCGGCACCAACGCGGCGAAGATCGCCTCCGGCCTGGGCGCCCATGTGACCATCCTGGACATCAGCGCCGAGCGGCTCCGCTACCTGGACGACATCTTCGGCGCCCGGGTGCAGACCCGCATGTCCAACGAGTTCGAGATTGCGAACGCGGTGGAGAAGGCCGACCTGGTCATCGGCTGCGTCCTGATTCCCGGCGCCAAGGCGCCGAAGCTGGTCACGAAGGAGATGGTGCAGCGGATGGCCCCGGGCGCCGTCATCGTGGACGTGGCGGTCGATCAGGGCGGCTCCATCGAGACCATCGACCGGGTGACGACGCACCAGGATCCGGTCTACGAGCGCTACGGCGTGGTGCACTACGCGGTTCCCAACATCCCCGGCGCGGTGCCCCGGACCTCCACCTACGCGCTCACCAACGCCACCCTGCCCTACCTGCTGAAGGTCGCCAACCTGGGCTGGGAGGAGGCCATGCGGCGCGATCCGGCCCTGGCCAAGGGGGCCAACGTCGTCAAGGGGCAGGTCACCCATCCGGGCGTGGCCGAGGCCCACGGGCTGGAGTATGTGGACCTGAACACCCTGCTCCGCTAGTGCGCTGCCAGAGGAGCCCCGCATCAGAGCGATGCGGGGCCTTTGCCATGGGAAGGGAGAGGCGGGGGCATAACTGGGAGCCGGTCGTCATAAAGTGACGGTGCGGGAGGCGTGTCGGGAAGGAGCTGACAGAAGGCCTGCAGGAGGGGATGGGCCGAATTCCGTGGAATTGACAAAATCGGTCAGGTCTGACGCATAATCCGCCCCGATATGCGAGAGAATGATTACCACTAATGGCGCGAAGGGGATGCAACATGAACAACTTGATCCATGAGTTCATCAACTACCTGAGCGTGGAGCGGGGCCTCGCGACCAACACGCTCGAATCGTACGGCCGCGACCTGCGCCAGTACTACCAGTATCTCGGGGAGGATCAAGTCGACCTCGACGCCGTCTCTCGCTCGACCATCATCAATTACCTGATGTTCCTGCAGAAGCAGGGGAAGGCCACCGCCACCATCGCCCGGCGGCTGGCGGCGCTGAAGGCCTTCTACCAGTTTCTCGTCAGGGAGAAACGCATCAAGACCGACCCCACCGCCAACCTGGAATCGCCGAAGCTGGAGAAGCGGCTGCCGCGGGTGCTGACGGTGAGCGAGGTGGAGCGGCTGCTGGCGCAGCCCGATCCCTCCCTGCCCGCGGGGCTCAGGGACCGGGCGATGCTGGAGCTGCTCTACGCCACCGGCATCCGGGTGTCTGAGCTGGTCTCGCTGAACGTGGAGGACGTCAACCTGGAGACGGGTTACATACGCTGCACGGGCAAGGGGTCGAAGGAGCGCATCGTGCCGCTGGGCTCCCTGGCGATCAAGTGGGTGCAGGAGTATCTGCAGGGCGGCCGGCCGAAGCTGGTGAAGGACCGCGAGGAGACGGCGCTCTTCGTCAACCACCACGGGAACCGGCTGACGCGCCAGGGCTTCTGGAAGATCGTGAAGAAGTACGCCGAGGACGCCCGCATCGACAAGGAGATCACCCCGCACACCCTGCGCCACTCCTTTGCCACCCACCTGCTGGAGAACGGTGCGGACCTGCGGTCGGTGCAGGAGATGCTGGGCCACGCCGATATTTCCACGACCCAGATCTACACCCACGTCACCAAGGGCAGGCTGAAAGAGGTCTACGCACGGACTCATCCCCGGGCATAGGCGGCGACGGGCAGACGCGCTGAGCGGGCCTCCGCGAGGAAGGCCCGCTTTTCCCTGCCTCTGCCAGGTGATATAGTGGGAGGGAAGAGTCCAGATAAAGGAGAAAGGCACATGGCAGCAGTCCGACGAGTCGTGTTGATCGTCATCGACAGCGTGGGGATCGGCGCGATGCCCGACGCCGCCGAGTGGGGCGACGCCGGGTCGAACACGGTGGGCAACATGGCCCGTGCGCGCGGGGGGCTGCCCCTGCCCAACCTGGGCCGGCTGGGGCTCGGCAACCTGACCGAGATCGAGGGCACGCCTCCGGTGGCCGACCCCGCGGGCGCATTCGGGCGCATGGCGATCGCCTCGCACGGCAAGGACACGATGACGGGCCACTGGGAGATGGTGGGCATTCGGCCCGAGGCCCCGTTCCGCACGTATCCCGACGGCTTCCCCGAAGACCTCATCGCCGAGTTCTGCCGCCGCGCCGGGGTGGAGGGCGTGCTGGGCAACAAGGTGGCCTCCGGCACGGAGATCATCAAGGAACTCGGCGAGGAGCACCTGCGCACCGGCTGGCCCATCGTGTACACCAGCGCGGACTCGGTCTTCCAGGTGGCCGCGCACGAGGAGCGGTTCGGGCTGGAGCGGCTCTACGAGGTCTGCCAGGTCGCCCGGGAGCTGCTGCGCCCACCGCACCGGGTGGGCCGGGTGATCGCCCGTCCCTTCGTGGGCACCGACCCGACGAACTTCACCCGCACGGCCAACCGGCACGACTACGCCCTGGAGCCGCCGCGGATGGTGCTGGACGAGATCAAGGAAGCCGGCCTCGCCGTGCTGGCGGTGGGCAAGATCAGCGACATCTTCTCGGGCCACGGCATCACCCGGAGCCTGCCCACCAAGTCCAACGCCGACGGCATCGACAAGATTCACGAGTGCATCGATCAGCAGGAGCCCGGGCTCATCTTCGCCAACCTGGTCGACTTCGACATGCTCTACGGCCACCGGCGGAACGTGGAGGGGTACGCCAGGGCCCTGATCGAGTTCGACGACGCCCTGCCGGGCATCATGGACAAGCTGGGCCCCGAGGACGTGCTGGTGGTCACTGCGGACCACGGCAACGACCCGACCCACCCCGGCACCGACCACACCCGGGAGTACGTGCCGGTGCTGGTCTGGGGCCAGGCCATCCGGCCGGGGGTGAACGTGGGCACCCGGGCCTCGCTGGCTGACCTGGGCGCCACCGTGGCGGACCTGCTGGGGGTCAGGGGCACGGGGTACGGCGAGAGCTTTGCGAAGGAGATATTGGTGTAAGCGACGGGAGCGCCCCTGGTCGGGGCGCTCCTCGGCGCGTATGGGGGTGTTTGCCTGTGTGGGCGCCGCGGGCCGGGGCGCTGCGGCGTGTTGGAGTCAGGTGGCGGAATCGAAGCGAAGATCATCCGCCGCATACCACGACCTCCGTCTTTCTCTCCAACCTCTCTAACTGCCGGGGTGGCCCCCGGGTTACGCGGCCCGCACGGCGTGCCGAATGCCGGGGAAAAGCCCCGGGTTCGGGCATGCTACCTTCGGGAGGTATGTGCATGCGCATCGCCATCGTCGGAGCGGGGCTGGCCGGGCTTGCCTGCGCCCACGAGCTGGAACGGCTGGGGCACCGGTGCGAGATCTTCGAGAAGCGGGACCGGGTCGGCAAGATGTTCAACACCGTCGAGACCATGCTGGAGGCGCTCACCACCGACCCGACCAAGGACGTGTTCGAGACGCTGCGGCAGGAGCTGCACCTGCCGGTGAACCCGGCGAACCACATCACCAGGCTGGTGCTCCACTCACGGTCGCGCGAGTCGCTCATCAGGGGCCGGGTGGGGTACACGACGATCCGCGGGCCCGAGGAGCGCTCGCTGGAGCAGCAGCTGGCCCGCCACTGCCGCTCGCCGATCCACTTCGACCAGAATCCGGACGTGGAGGCGCTCATGGCCGAGTACGACTGGGTGGTGGTGGCGACCGGCTCGCCCAAGTGGCCGAAGCACTTCGGTCTCTGGGAGCGGGATATCGCGTGGTACGTGCGCGGCGCCAACGTCATCGGCGACTTCAACCCCGGAGAGCTCCACTTCTACTTCGACACGCGGTACGCCGGCACCGGGTACGCCATGATCGCCCCCTTCGACGGGCGCATGGCCTCGGCGGGCGTCGGCGTGCCCGACACCACCGAGGAGCAGCTGGAGGCTTACTGGAACCGGTTCCGACAGGAGCAGGGGCGGTTCTGGGAGCAGGTCGAGGACGAGTACAAGCTGGAGTGTTACGAGATGGGCCGGGTGCGGCAGCGGGTGCTGGACAACGTCATCTTCGTGGGCAACGCCGGCGGGTTCATCGAGCCGCTGGGCATCACCGGGCAGTCCAGTTCGCTGGCCAGCGGCGTCTACGCGGCGCGCAAACTGGCCCTGGGCGACGACCAGTTCGACCGATTCGCCGCCCGGTGGGACCACTACTATGCCGACCTGATGCGGCTCCGGCTCAACGTAAACGCGTGGACGGACAGGGAGATGGAGCGGTTCGTCGGCATGGCCGGGCGCGGCGTGGGAAGCGTGCTGATCCGCTCGCCGCTCAACCTGCTGGACCTCGCGGGCACCGCCATGGCGTACCTGCCTGTGGCCCAGGACCCGTCGCCCGAAGTCGGGCCTTCCTGAACGAGATTAAGCCGATCGCACCTGCAACGACGGAGGATGGCGGACGTGCAGTCGCCCTCAGAACCCCGGTACCGGAAGATGGTCATGACCCCCCTGGGGGTCAACTTTGTCCACACCTGCAATCCCTGGGTGGCGGTGTGGTGGTCGGTCGCCCTCCCGGGGCTGGGGCACTTCTACCTGGGCGCCCATCTGAAGGGCTTCATCCTCATGTCGCTGGAGATCATCCTCAACAACCTCTCGCACCTCAACCTGGCCATCTACCACTCCCTGCTGGGCGACGTCGCCCGGGCCAGGGAGGTGCTGGTGATGAAGTGGGCCTTCCTCTATCCGGCTGTCTATCTGCTTTCCTTCTGGGACGCCTACCGGCTGGCCGTGGAGCTGAACTGGCTGGCGAAGCTTGAGGCGCAGCAGCCGCAGCGCCACTTCAACTATCAGCACCTCTGCATCTGGGGCCACGGCATGCTGGTGAAGCGCTCGCCGTGGGTCGCCTGGTTCTGGTCCACGTTCGTCTTCGGCGCGGGCCACCTGTACAACTCGCAGCTGCTCAAAGGCGCCATGCTCATGGGCTGGCAGATCGCCCTCATCGCGCTCGCCTCCGCCAGCAACGCCGTCTACCTCACGCTGTTGGGCCAGGGCCGGCTGGCGGCGGAGAGCGTGGACTACCAGTGGCTGCTCTTCCTGCCCAGCATGTACCTCTTCAGCATGTGGGACGCCTACCACGACTGCGTCGAACAGAACAAGCTGGCGGAGGAAGCCCAGTGGGACTGGCTTGGGCGCCAGCGGGGGAGGGCGGGTGACAGTATGCGGACCGTCGTCGGGGTGGTGCTGACCACGAAGGACCTGGAGCTGGCCCTGCTGGCCCTGCAGCGCCGGGGGTTTCCGGCGGACGCCATCCGCTGGGGCCGGCTGGAGCGGAGACGGAGGCCGTCGCGTCCCGACGGACTGCGGGAGTGGCTGATGCTGGGCGGAACCCTGGGTGATACCTTCCGCCGGGCCGACGGCATCAGCCTGATGGACGGCGCGACGGCGGGGGCTACCATCGGGTCGCTGGCCGGGGTCGTGTACGGATCTGTCCTGGCGCCGGGGCCCATTGGCGGCGGCGTGGCGGGGCTGCTGGGCGGCGGCTTCGTGGGTTGGCTCTGCGACCGGTGGATCAGCCGGGGGCGCTCGCGGGATGCGGAGGCGGGGCAGCTGCAGCGGCTGGGCTGCATCATTCAGGTGACATGTCCGGACGCCGACCGGGTGAAGGAGGCAAAAGAGGCACTGGAAGACGCAGAGGTGGTGCTGGTCGGCGTGATGGAGTAGCCGCGAAGCCCGCGCCGCCGGGGCGGGTTGGCCCGGCCATGGTGCGGCCGTAACCGTCCGGGCGATGCTGCCGTTATGAATGGTCGGAGGTGCCGAGATTGAGATCAACACGGGCTCTGAGGTGGACCCTCGTCTGTCTGCTGGCCGCGGCGCTGGCCGGCTGCACCGCACGGCCCGGTGCGCCGGACGGCGGCGTGCCGACGGCAGGCCACGTGGACGGGAGCGACCCCGCGGGGGACGGCAACCGCCCTGCAGACTTCGGCAACGGTCCTGCAGGCGACGGCGACGGCCCTGCAGGCGACAGCGACGGCCAAGCCGGCCCGGGCAAGGGCGACACAGGCGGCGAGAGTGCGCCCGCGGCAGCAGAGGAGGCTGCGCGCGGGGAGCTGACCATGCTGGACTGCCTGCAGCGGTTCGGGCTGGCGGGACTGGGTCCGGCCGTGCAGGATCTGCTGCAGGGGCTGCCATCCGACGAGCTGTGGCAGTGCGTTGCCCGCACGGCGAGGGCTGACCGCGCCTACCGGGCGGCCGTGGCTTACGACATTCTGGTCACCGGCGGGGAGAGGATCGATACGTCGCTCCCAGGGTACCAGGCCTTCGCCCGCACGACGGAGCTGGACTTCGGCGAGGCCCGGAACCTGCCGGCGCCGGACGGCTGGACGCTCCTGGACGCCCTGCCCTCGCCCAGCGGGCGGTACGTCGCAGCGCGCCTCGCCGGCGGCGGTGTGGGCTGGTGGGCCGTGGACGGCAGCGCGCACGAGCGGTACGACGCCGCGGGGTACGACCTGGTCTGGCATCCGGCGGAAGACCAGCTGGCGTTCATCAGCGACGGCAACCGGATGCACCTGGTGCGGCCCGGGGGGCCGGTCGTCCACCAGGTCTTCGAAGCGCCGTCGGATGCCCCGGTCCGCTTCCCGTACTGGGCGCTGCAGGAGTGGCACGCTGCCTCCGGCAGCAGCTACCCGCCGGGCACGGTGCTGGTCCTGGCCGACCCGGAGGGCGAACCGGAGGGGCTGGCCCTGCGCCCGGACTCCGGCCGGTGGGAGCGCTTCCCGGCGAAGCAGATCTTCGCCCCCGGCAGCGAGGTCGTCTTCCCGGCCTGGCTCACGCAGCCCTGGAGCGCAGGGTCCGGGGACTACCTCCACGTGGATCGGGAGCGGGGTCTTGTGGCCTACCCCAATCGCGGCGGCTCGGCCTACACGTTCTACCAGGTGCCGGAAGACGCCGAGCCGGTCTTCCTCACCTGGAGCCCCGGGGCGGGGTTCTTCGCCGTCGTTGAGCGCCGGGAAGGGCGGCTTGCCGCCCAGCTGTTGCGGGCCTCCGGCGACTACCGGGGTGAGCACTTCAGCATACCCCTGGAAAGTGCCGATATTGCCATCTGGGACGACGGGGTCACGGCGTTCACGGCGGCGGGGCAGACGGTCACCGCGAAAAACCACCTGACCGGTGCAGAACGCACCTGGCAGGTGGAAGGGGAGGTGCGGGGCATCAGGCTCGGGCGTCATCAGCTCTACATCATCCTGGCCGACCGGCTGGTGGCGGCGCCCTTCACCGAGGCGACCGCCGTCTCAGCGGCGCCAGGTGCGGAGCATCCAGCCGACGCCGCCCAGAAATAGCGCCAGCGGAAGCCCCAGGGCCACCGCCCAGGCGACCGGCGCCGGCAGGGGCACCCAGGGCCGGCCGGCGGCCGCCCAGAGCGGCAGGGCGGTGGAGACGGTGAGACCCAGGGTCCGGGCCAGCGAGAACCACGCGCTCGACTGCACGGCCGCCGAGCCCCCCTGCTCCACCCGGGGGGCGCCGGCGGCTTCGGGCTCTTCCGGCTCCTGGTCGGCCGTCGCGGCCGCGGCGCCGAAGCCGCCCATCAGGCCGGCCAGCAGCCCCAGTTCCGTCCAGAGCAGCAGGATCAGCGCCGTGGAGGACGGTAGTGCGGCGGCCAGGCTGCCCACAGCCACCGCAATGGCCACCAGCAGGAGCGATGGCACCAGCAGCGAGGTGAACTTGGCCGCCACAAGCTTCGCGGTGGGCACCGCCGCCAGCCGGTAGAGGGCGATGGTCACCCGCTCTTGCTGGAAGACCTTTGCCACCCAATGGCCGAAGGCGTTGAACCAGGCGAGGAGGGAAAGGCCGCCGATGGAGCCCACGAGCCCGGCCATCGGCTGGTCGGCGGCGCCCCGGCCGGCGAACCAGACGCCCACGACCCCGGCGATGAAGATGAGCAGCTGCGTGCGGGCCATCCTGGAGCGGGCCAGCTGCAGCCACTCCCGGGAGAGCACCGCCCGCATCACGCCGTCGCCCAGCGGCAGCCAGTAGGAGCGGCCGGAGCGCACCGTGTCCTGCTCGCCCAGTTCCAGCACCCGGTAGAGCCCGTCCCGGTAGTGGCTCTCCACCCACCGCGGGCGGACCAGCAGGGCCAGGGCCAGCAACAGGCCGGGCAGACCGGCGACTGCCGCCATGGTCGTCAGCACCGACCGGCGGGACTCACGCATGACCAGGGCCAGCTCGGTGGCGGTGCCGCCTGAGCTGAGGTAGATGATCGCCGCGGTCATCATGGCGATGGTGAGCACGCCGAAGATGGTGTTGCCGTGGCGCATGGTCTGGGGATGATACCGGCCCCAGAAGGTGAGGAGCAGGAGCCCGGCCAGGTGGGCCAGCATCCCCGCGGCGAGGCCCGTGAGCCAGAGCAGGGCAAGGGCCGGCCACCGCCCGGGCGGCGGGATGATGGCCGAGTAGGCCCAGGCCCAGAGCAGCGTCGTCCACGCGCGCGCCGGCACCGCCTCGATCACCCGGCCCAGCAGGAAGGCCAGCGGCCGGGCGGGGGTGATCTGAAACAGCGGGACCAGCAGGCCCTGGTAGAGCTGCATCTGCCCGCGGGAGAAGCCGTTCATGAGGCCGAACCAGGCCATCTGCGCGCCCATCAGGGTGAGGGCCCCGAAGAGCCCTGCCTCTGCCGAGTCCGGCGCCACCGCGGGCGCCCGGCGCGCGATGACGAAGACCATGAAGCCCTGGAGCGCAAGCCAGATCAGCCCGGCCTTCATCCGGGAGAAGCGGAACAGGCGGTTCCAGCTGGCCTGCCAGCCGGAGCGGGCAACGGCCAGCGAGAGGGAGACGATGCCGTTCACTGCAGCTCACCCTCCGTCACTTCTGCGGGCAGCGGGTCCCCGGTGAGCGCCAGGAAGCTCTCCTCCAGGTTGGCGCCGGGAATCCCGGCCTGCTCGGCCAGCTCGGCCGCGGTGCCCTCTGCGATCAGCCGGCCGCGGTGAATCAGCCCGATGCGGTCGGACAGCTCCTCGGCGATCGAGAGGATGTGGGTGGTGAGCACCACGGCCACGCCCTCCCGGGCCCAGGCCTTGATGAGGTCCTTCACCTCGCGGGCGGCGCGCGCGTCGAGGCCGTTGGTCACCTCGTCCAGCAGCAGCACCTGGGGGCGGTGCAGGAGGGCCGTGGCGATGGCCATCTTGCGCTTCATCCCCAGCGAGAAGTCGCGGATCAGCCGGTCCCCGTGGGGCGTGAGGTCCATCAGCTCCAGCAGCTCCTCCGCGCGGGCCCTGCCCTCGCTGCGGCTCAGCCCGTAGAGGTCGGCCATGAACCAGAGGAACTCCCGGGCGGTCAGGAGTTCGTGGAGGATCGGCGTGTCGGGCACGTACCCGATGGTCCGCTTGGCGGGTTCCGGGTTCTGCCACACGTCGTGCCCCTGAATGATGACCCGCCCGGACGTGGGCGGCAGAAGGCCCACCATCATCTTCATGGTGGTCGTCTTGCCGGCGCCGTTGGCGCCGAGAAATCCGAAGATCTCGCCGGGCTGGACGCAGATGTTCAGGTCCTGCACGGCGAGGTGGTTTTCGTAGGCCTTCGTCAGGTTTTCCAGCTTGATCGCGGGCTGCGCTGCCACCGTCGTCCTCACTCCGATTCCAAGTTTGGTGACTTTCGTTGCTACTATAGTTCCGACGTCAGCCGCCCTGCGCTGGGTTCGGCTCCGCCGCCGGGTTTGCGGCCGTGCGCGCAAGTGTGCATGTCCCGCGGGCAGACTAGCACCAGAGACTCTGCGAGGAGGCATGACCCATGTGGAGAACGCGCATGCGCCGCTGGGCGGCCCTGCTGTGCGTCGTCATCGCACTTTCGGCGCTTTCGCCCATCGCGCTGGGCACGGAGCGGTGGCCGCCGGCGCCCGACGTCGAGGACGGCGACAGTGTGCTGGGGGGCCGGCCCGCGGGCGACCTGGATGAGGCGGTGGAGGCCGCCGCAGACCAGGAGGCCGGCCGCGAGGACCCTGTGAAGATTACGTCGCCCTCCGCGGTGCTGATGGAGCCGCTGAGCGGCCGCGTGATCTATCAGAAGAACGCCCACGAGCGGCGCAACCCGGCCAGCGTCACCAAGATCATGACCCTGATCATCGCCTACGACGCCCTGCGCGAGGGCAAGGTGAACCTGAAGGACCCGGTGACCATCTCGGAGGAGGCCAAGCGGCAGCCGGGCACCACCATCTTCGCCGACGTGGGCGAGACCTTCAGCCTGGAGGAGCTGCTGCTCTCGGTGGCGGTGGGCTCGGCCAACGACGCGGCGGTTGCAGTGGCGGAGCACGTGGCCGGCTCGGTGGAGGCCTTTGTGGCCCTGATGAACGCCAAGGCCAGGGAACTGGGCATGAACGACACCCACTTCGTGAACCCCACCGGGCTCTCGGCGGAGGGGCACCTCAGCACCGCCTACGACATCGCCCTGATGAGCCGCCACGCCGTGCTCAACTACCCGGAGCTGGTCAAGCTCACCGCCATCTACGGCGCCGAGCTGAACGTGCCGTGGCGCAAGAACGGGCCCAAGTTCCAGCTGTGGAACAACAACAAGCTGCTCACCTGGTACAAGGGTGCAGACGGGCTGAAGACCGGCTGGACGCAGGCAGCCGGCTACTGCCTCGCGGCCACGGCGGTGCAGAACAATACCCGGATGATCGCCGTGGTCATGGGGGCGGAGAGCGCCAAGACCCGCAACATCGAGGTCGCCCGGCTCCTGGACTACGGCTTTGCCAACTACACGGCCGTGGAGATCGCCCCGGCCGGCAAGAAGTTCGGCCCGGTGCGCGTGGCCCGGGGGGCCGTGCCGGCGATCGAGCCGGTCCCGCGCGCTGCCTTCGGGGTGAGCGTGCCCAAGGGATCTCAGGACAAGGTGAAATGGGAGGTGCGGCTGCCCAGGCAGGTCGCGGCGCCCCTGGAGAAGGGCCAGGTCGTGGGCGAGATCGTGGCCACGCTGGAGGGGCAGGAGGTCGGCCGCATCGAGCTGGTCGCGCCCGAGGCGGTGGGGAAGGCGAACCTGTGGCAGTCCGTCGTGCATACGGTGCGCGGCATCTTCAGCTTCGACTGAACATCTTGCGGCAGGCCCGCCGGCGCCGGCAGCCGGCGGGCTTCTCGCGCACATTTGGTCGAATGTTGTCGACCGAAAGATGCCATGCCCGGCAGGAAATGGCAGACCAAGGGAAGAAATTGCCTGAATCACGCGCGGCCGCGGCGGGCCGCGCAGAGCAGGAAGGAGCGTGGCCGGCCATGTCATCGATGGAGTACGAGCTGGTAGGGCAGAGCCTGATCGTGCGGCTCTCCGGCGAACTGGACCTCGTGGCGGCCGCCCGGTTCAAGGAAGCGGTGGAGGAGCTGATGGACCGGCGCCCCGTCCGCCACCTGTACGTCAACCTAGCGCGCGTCACCTTTGTGGACAGCGCCTTCCTCGGCTCGCTGTTCGGGCGGTACCGGCGGATTAGCCGGGAAGGCGGCCGGGTGGGCGTGATCGGTGTGCCGCCGCAGGTGCGTTCGGCGCTGGAGCTCTCCGGCGTCTTCCACACCATGGAGGAGTTCCGTTCCGAACAGGAGGCGCTCTCCGCGGGCTAGGCGGAGCGCCGTGCAGGAGAGGGGGCAGCGTGATGGTCGCAGAGAACCGGGTCATCGTTGAGCTGGCCGCCATCCCCGAGAACGTCGGCGTCGCCCGGCTCATGGCCGCAATGGTGGCCGCCCAGGCCGAGTTCACCGTCGCGGAGGTCGACGAGGTGAAGCTGGCGGTGTCCGAAGCCGTGACCAACGCCATCGTTCACGGGTACCGGGGCGACAGCCGGCAGATGGTCCGCATGGAGGCGGCGCTGGAGGACGGCGAGCTGACGATCGTGGTGATCGATCACGGCAGGGGCATCGAGGACGTCGCCCTGGCCATGCAGGCCGCGGTGACCACCGATCCGGAGCGGATGGGGCTGGGCTTCTCCTTCATGGAGGCCCACATGGACCAAGTGGAGGTGACGTCGCAGGTCGGGCAGGGGACCCGGGTGAGCATGCGGAAGCGGCCAGCGGCAAAGGACGTCGCCTCGCTGAAGGGCAGTTGAGCGGGCCATGGCGCGTGAGAGCACCCTGGAGGAGCGCGGCTGGCCTGACGACGAGGTCAGGCGGCTGGTCGCCCTGGCCCGGGCAGGCGACAAGGCAGCGCGGGACCGGCTGGTGGAAGGAAACCTCCGGCTGGTGCGGTCGCTGGTCGCCCGCTTCAGCGCCTCCGGCGCCGATCCCGAGGACCTGTTCCAGATTGGCTGCATCGGCCTCCTGAAGGCCATCGACCGGTTCGACCTGAGTTACGACGTGCGTTTCAGCACTTACGCCGTGCCGCTCATCATGGGCGAGATACGGCGCCACCTGCGCGATGACGGTCCGATGCGCGTGAGCCGCAGCCTGAAGCAGCTGGCCCAGCAGGCCCGGCGAGTCCGCGAGCGGCTGGCCGCAGAGATGGAGCGCGATCCCACGGTGGCCGAGGTGGCGGAGGAACTGGGCGTCTCGCCCGAGGAGGTGGTTGAGGCGCTGGACGGCGTGAGGCCGCCGGCCTCCATCCACCAGACGGTGCACGAGGGCGACGGCGACCCGATCTACCTTCTGGACCAGCTGGCCGCGGAGGACGGCCAGCGGGAGGGGCTGTGGCTGGACCGCGTGGCCCTGCGGGAGGGGCTGAACCAGCTGGACGACCGGGAGCGCACGGTGATCCTGCTCCGGTTCTTCCGCGACAAGACGCAGACGGAGGTGGCCTCGATCCTGGGTTGCAGCCAGGTTCAGGTGTCGCGCCTTGAGCGTCGCGCCCTGGAGCGGATCCGGAAGCACGTGACGGCCGCCAACTGATGTGTAGAGCCGGGGGCCGGCGGGGAATCGTAGTAGCCGAGGTGGCAGGAACATGCGCTTGGCCTACCGCGAGAAGCGGCTGTGGTGGGGAATCGCGCTGGGGGCGTTGCTGCTCGCCGCGGCGGCCGCCAGCACCTGGTACTGGTACGCGTCGCACCCGAAGCCCCCTCCGGCCGGGGCCACACTGGTCGACGGCGCCGCACGGCCCGGGGGGAGCTTCGCATAGCACGGCTGTGCAGCGTGGGATGCTAGGGGTCCGGGGGCCGAAAGGCAGCGGCTCCGCCCACGGCTCGGCTGGCGGGTCAGCCGCCCGAGGCCCCCGGCGCATCTTGCGGACGCGGGCGCCCGGGGGGGATTTGTCTGAAACCGCCCATTCGCGTCATTCTCCTGACCGACGGCGACCACGCGGCGCGGCGCGTGGCCGAGGAGGCGGCGCGGCGGCTGGGGCTCCGCTGCATCTCGGCATCCGCCGGGAACCCCACGCCGCTGAGCGGTCCGGAACTGGTGGAACTGATCAAACAGGCGGTGCATGACCCGGTCCTGGTGATGGTCGACGACAAGGGCAACCCCGGCACGGGTCCCGGTGAGGAGGCCCTCGCCTACATCTGCCGGCATCCGGACATCCGGGTGCTCGGGGCCGTGGCGGTGGCTTCCAACAGCCGGCGGGCGCAAGGCGTCGAGGTGGCCCTCTCCGTCGACCGCGGCGGGCGCGTGCGCGAGGGCCCGGTGGACAAGGACGGGCAGCCGCGCAAGCGGGGGCGCCTGCGGGGCGACACGGTAGACGTGCTGAACCGGCTGTCGGTGCCGCTCATCGTGGGGGTGGGCGACCCCGGCAAGATGGAGGGGGCGGACGACCTGGAGGCGGGATGCGAGATCACCACCAGGGCGATCATGGAAATACTGGAGCGTTCCTGAGCCCGGACGCGCCGACAGCGCCCGGGCTTTTCGGTGCCCCGCGCCGCAGGTGCCGGTCTGCGCACCCCGGCGGCGTTGACAGTTGACGAAGCGGGATGCTATTGTGGGTAATATTTATGAGGCGGTGCTCTTGACCGGCCGACATCCCCGGAGGGAGTTATGCACGATGCACCTGTACGGCACTGCGTCCCGCAACGCGCAGGGGCGCCTGACCATCGGCGGCGTTGACGTGGCGGACCTGGCGAGGGAATTCGGCACGCCGCTGTACATCATGGACGAGGAACTGATCCGCCGGAACTGCCGCGCCTACATGGAGAGCTTCCGGCAGCACTACCCCGACTTCGACGTGGCGTACGCCTCGAAGGCTTTTCTCTGCACGGCCATGGCCGGACTCGTGGCGCAGGAGGGGCTGTCGCTGGACGTCGTCTCCGGCGGCGAGATCGCCACCGCGCTGCAGGCCGGGTTCCCCATGGAGCGTGTGTACTTCCACGGCAACAACAAGACCGCCGACGAGATCCGGCTGGCGCTGGAGGCCGGGGTCGGCCGGTTCGTGGTCGACTCGACCCAGGAGCTGCAGCTCCTGAACCGGCTCGCCGGCGAGCGGGGGGAGGCCGCGCGGGCCCTGCTGAGGGTCACGCCCGGCGTCGAGGCCCACACGCACGAGTACATCAGCACCGGCCAGCTGGACTCCAAGTTTGGCATTCCCATCACGGGGGGCCTGGCCCTGGCGGCCGCACAGGCTGCCCTCGGGATGCCCAACGTTGAACTGACCGGCTTCCACTGCCACATCGGCTCCCAGATCTTCGACCTGACCGGCTACCGCCTCGCGGCGGAGCGGATGCTGGCCTTCGCCGCGGAGGTCCGGGAGGAGACGGGCTTCACGGCTTCTGAGCTGAGCCTGGGCGGCGGGCTCGGGGTCCGGTACGTGGAGGGCGACGCGCCGGCGCGGCCGGCGGAGCTGATCGCCTGCCTGGCCGACGCCGTGCGCAGCGGGGCCGCCGCGCACGGCCTGCCGCTGCCGAGGCTGATCGTGGAGCCCGGCCGCTCCATCGTCGCCGAGGCGGGGACCACGCTCTACACCGTGGGCACGATCAAGGAGATTCCCGGCGTGCGCACCTACCTTTCTGTGGACGGCGGCATGGGCGACAACATCCGGCCGGCGCTCTACCAGGCCCGCTACGAGTGCGCCGTCGCCAATAAGCTGGACAGCGAGCGGGGGCGGATCGTCACCGTTGTCGGCCGGTACTGCGAGTCCGGCGACGTGCTGCTCACCGACGTCGCCGTGGCGTCGGACGTGGCCCCGGGTGACCTGCTGGCCGTCTTCGCCACCGGGGCCTACAACTACAGCATGGCGTCCCGTTACAACCGTTTCCCCACGCCGCCGGTGGTCTTTGTGCGCGACGGCCGGGCGGATCTGGTGGTGCGCCGGGAGACGTTCGCCGACATGGCGGGCTGTGACGTGCTGCCGCCGCGCCTGCAGCCCCGCCGGGCGGAGTAGACGCTCCTTCCAGTTTGCCCCCGCGTTTTTTCCAGGAAGGTGGAACCAAACGGCGAGCATCACCTGTCTAAGGAATGATAGGCCCGCATAATGAGGTGAACCAGATTGAGGCGGAAGGTAATTGCGATCATGATCGTGCTTGCGGTGCTGGGTGGCGGCTGGTTCGGCTACCAGCGCTTTTTCGGCCGGCATTCCTCCGTTACGGTGATGGCCGAAGGGCCGGAGGGCGCACCCGTCGTGCAGGTGGAGCCCGTGAGCCGGCGCATGCTGGTGCAGGAGGTCTTCTCCCCCGGCCAGGTGCTGGCCGGCAACCTGCAGGAGTACAAGGCCCCGCTGGCCAGCCCGCGGGTGACGGTCCTGGTGGAGGCCGGCGACCAGGTGGAGGAGGGCCAGGTGCTGGCCGAACTGGACGCGACGGAGCTGCAGGAGGAGGTCAAGGCGAAGGAGCGCGATCTCCTGCAGGCGCAGCGGGACCTCGAGGAGCTGCTGCGCCAGATGGAGAGCGCGCCGCTTCAGCTGGAGCGCAACCTGCAGGAAGCCCGCCGTCAGCTGATTGAGGCGCAGACCAACCTGGCGCGGGTGAAGGCCGGGGGAGGCGGCGGCGAGAGCACCGCGGTGAAGCAGCTGCGCGACCAGATCGCCCAGCTCCGGAACCAGGCGGCGGCCGCGCAGCAGCCGGTGGAGGAGGCCCGCCAGAGCCTGATGGCCGCCGAGGCGGCCTACATGGCCAACCCCGGCGACGTCGAGGCGGCCCAGCGGTACCGCGCCGCGGACGAGGCGTACCGGGAGGCCGTGAGGAAGAGCCAGCAGACCGCGCAAGAGACCGCCGAGAAGCTGGCCGAGGCTGAGGCGGAGCTGGATGCCCTGCTGGCGGCCGGTGAGGGCGAGGCGGATCAGGACACCCGGATCAGGCTGGCGGAGATTCAGGTGAGCCTGGCGGAGGTGGCCGTGCGGGAGGCCGAGGAGGCCCTGCGCCGCGGCCCGGACATGGGCCAGGTCGAGCTGGCCGAGGCCCGTGTGGAGGCCGCGCAGGCCACGCTGGACAAGCTGCGCGCCAATCTGGAGTCGACCCGCATCGTCGCCACGGCCCCGGCAACGGTGCTGAGCGTCAGCGTGAAGGACGGCGACCCGGTGCAGCAGGGCGCCCCGCTCCTGCGGGTGGGCGACATGGAGCGCATGGAGCTGGTCGGCCAGGTGGAGGCCGTGGATCTGGACAGCCTGGAGCCCGGGCAGACCATCATGGTCACCTCGGCGCTTCTGCCGCTGGCTCACTTTGAGGGCGTGGTCACGAGCATCAGCCAGCAGACGGCGCAGAGCAACGACTACTACGGCGGCCCGTACTACATGGGCGACTCCGTGACCTTCGAGGTCCGGGGTGAGGTGCAGAACGCCGATGGCCGCCTGAAGAGCGGCATGCAGGTGGAGATGCGCATTCAGACCGCCCAGCGCGAGGACGTGATCGTGGTGCCGCTGCTGGCCGTGAAGGAGGAAGCCGGCCAGGCCTTCGTCCTGGTGGTGAACGACTACACCGTGGAGCTGCGGCCCATCCAGACCGGACTGGTCACCAACCGCGAGGTCGAAGTGATCTCGGGGCTGGAGGAGGGTGAGATGATCATCACCTCCCCGTTCGGGCTGATTGAGACGCTCCAGGACGGCGACCAGGTGCGCATTGAGGTGAGTCCCTGGATGGATCCCGGCATGGGACCGGGGATGAGGCCGGGGGGTGGGCCGATGCCCGGGCGGGTTCGGGTGGTGCCGCTCGGCCTCCTGACGGGGGGCGGGGTGCGATGAACCTGCTGGAGACCTTCAGCGTTGCGCTCTCCGCGCTCTGGGCGAACAAGCTGCGCTCGGCTCTGACGATGCTGGGCCTGATCATCGGCGTCGGTTCGGTGATCGCCATCATCGCCATCGGGCGGGGCACTCAGAAGGCGGTGGCCGCCGA
>JAMNXV010000100.1 GCA_023623185.1 Bacillota bacterium | reverse complement strand
AAAATGGGTTGTTCCTCTTGGTTCCGGATACGGTGCGAGTCGTGGACCCCACCGAGCAGAAAGGACAACTCTACTTCGCCGACGACCGGCCGGAACAAGAGCTGAACCAGTTGCTGGAGATTGCCCGGCAGGTCAAGGCTATGCGCATGTTGCGGGAGAACCCGTTGAACTGGGGTGTCAAACCGCAGCGGTTGGATGAGGACGAGTTCAAGCAGCGCCAGTCTGAGCGGGAGAATGCGCTGGCGACGGCGGTCGCACGCGCCTACACCAGCCTATATTTCCCCGCAGCGGGCACCGGGAAGGTCATCCGCAAGGAACTGCGTTCGGCAGGCGGGGAGGGCGGCGCACCGATCATTCAGGAGATCAGGCGGCTTCTGGTGGAGGACAGGGAACTCCTGACGTCTGCTGACACGGGCCAGTCCGATCTGGTCAACCTCAGCCATCTGTTTTTCGCCAAAGGTGACTTCGTGAGCCTGAAGGCCCTGCGCACTAACTTCGCTACGTTGCGACACTGGCCCGTGCTGGAGAGCCCCGCCGTGTTCGACCAGTTGGTCCGGGCAGGGGTGCAGAAGAAAGTCTGGTGCGTGTTCCGGATGGACGACGCGGAGAGCCCCCGCCCGACCGAATTCTACTTCGGCGAGCAGGAGATTCCCATGGCCGCGAACCTTAGCGCCGAGGGGTATAGCCTTATGACCCCTCAGGGGGCCAAGCAGCGCGGGTGGATGGACGCTGACCGCGTTGATCCGGCGAAAGTACGGGATGTGGTCTACACGGTTCTGGCCGACTCAGGAATGTTGATCGTCTCCGACGTGGTCGCAAGGGTAAACGAGAAACTCGGCGAGACTCCGGCGGAGGTCGTGGAGGAGGCGGCCATCGACCTGGTCAAGCAAGGAAGGCTCTACATCTCCAGGGCAACCTCGGCAGCGGCCGAAAAGCCGGACCTGATTGGGTCCGCCGATGCGGCGCTCTATGTCCCTGCCCTCACAGACGCGCTCGTTACTCCGGCGGAAGCCGCCCAGCGCGGTTGGATCACCGAAAAGGCGCCCAGCCTCACGCTCACTGGGCGTGCCGGTGCAGACAAGCTGATCCCGCTCTTCCACCAGCTGGGCAGCATTTACAACCGCGGTGCCAGGACGCGCATCGACACCCTGGATGTGACCGATCTCGTCTTGCCTCATGGCGGATACCTCCGGTTCCAGCTTTCGGATGTCACGCCGGAATCCATGAAGGCGCTCGGTGAACTGTTCGAGGTCCTCGCGGCTGTGACCAAGCAGGGAGATCGGACTGAGGCCTTCCTCGTGGTGAAGGACCCGGATGACAACTGCCCGTTCGTTAAGGCGCTCAGGGATAACAAAGATCAACAGTAGGCGAGGGTGGAGACATGACGACCTCACGACCGGTGGCGCCTCAGTTGCAGATGGAGTGGGATCTGGAGCACCGGATCAAGCCGCTGCTCAGCCATGCCCCCTGGATACTTCGGGTAACGGAATACAGGGACAAGCCTGGACCGGTCCTGGTGATCCGGGAACGGTTTGCCGTCGCGCCGGATGACCAGGAGGGGCAGGGAGCGGGGCGTACGACGCTGAAGGATCGCGGCTTGCTTTACGGCCAGTCGCTGCGGCGCTGCCTGCCGGTTGTGCGCAGCATCATCAGCCGCGTGTGCGATGCGGCCGATGTCCCCCTCGAGTTGCACCGCTACCTTGACCCCAAACAGATTACGTTCCGCGGCAATCTTCCACTCGATCGGGAGGCCGGCGCGAAGCTGGCACTGTTATTCAAGTTGCAGGAACGGATTGTGGAGATGGACCGGGTGGAGTTGATCGCCTGGCGCGTGGAGCGGTTCAGCCGGGAAGAGGCGGAATACTGGCTCACGCGTACCACGCAGTACGGACCTGCAGGCAACCGGTGGGCCCTGGCCGGCATGCGCATCATGCTGGGCGGCCAGCCGGGAGACAAGGAGATCGAGCACATGCTGGCCCGTGTGCGGAAAGCAGGAGGGGATCCACGGTGACGCGAGACGTCAGCCGAGACTTGCGATTGATTGAGTCGGGTTTTCCATGCCATCAGGTGGGGGCGGAGACTCAGCGTGAGCGCGGAGCAAGCTCCAGCTTACCTCCGCTTTATTTCCTACCCGTGGGGTGGGCGCGGCGTCCGCTTACTCCTAGCCGCGCAGCGATCCTGGCCTCCATCCTTCCCGCAGGAACCGATC
>JAMNXV010000215.1 GCA_023623185.1 Bacillota bacterium | reverse complement strand
CCGATGCCCAGCCCGCCCGTGGGCGGCAGACCGACCTCGAGCGCGGCCAGAAACTCCTCGTCCATCGGGTGCGCCTCCTCGTCGCCGGCCGCCCGCTGGGCAAGCTGCTCCTCGAACCGCCGCCGCTGGTCCTCGGGGTCGTTCAGCTCGGAGAAGGCGTTGGCCAGCTCCCGCCCCTGTACGTAGAGCTCGAACCGCTCGGTCAGCCGGGGGTCCCGGGGATCGCGCTTGGCCAGGGGGGAGGTCTCCACCGGGTGGCCGATGACGAACGTGGGCTGAATCAGCCGGTCTTCGGCGTAGCGCTCGAACAGCTCGGCCAGCAGCCCGCCCCAGGTGGTCGCCTCGACCTCGTAGCCGGCGGCCTCGGCCGCGGCCCGCACCGCCCGCGCGTCCTCCTCCTCGTCGCCCGAACCGCCGAGGGCGAGCAGGTCGAGACCGGTGGCCTCCTTCACCGCCTCCGCCATCGTCACGCGCCGGAAGGGGCCGGTCAGGTCGATCTCGCCTGCCTGCAGGCAGCCGTTCGCCGCCAGGGCGGCGTTCTGCACGAGCCGCTCCGTGAGGTCCATCATGTCCTGATAGTCGGCATAGGCCTGATAGGCCTCCAGCGAGGTAAACTCCGGGTTATGGCGCGTCGAGAGCCCCTCGTTGCGGAAGACCCGGCCGATCTCGTAGACCCGCTCCATGCCGCCCACCACCAGCCGCTTCAGGTGAAGCTCTGTCGCGATGCGCAGGCTCAGGTCCCGGTCGAGGGCGTTGTGGTAGGTCAGGAAGGGGCGTGCAGCCGCCCCGCCGGCCAGCGGGACCAGCACCGGGGTCTCGACCTCCAGGAAGCCCATCTCGTCCAGCGTGCGGCGCAGGCTGGCGACGATGCGGGAGCGGGCCTCGAAGACGGCCCGGCTCTCGGGATTTACCAGCAGGTCCAGATGGCGCTCGCGGTAGCGGAGCTCCACGTTGCGCAGCCCGCCGTGCTTGTCGGGCAGCGGCCGGAGCGCCTTCGTCAGCATGGTCAGGTCGGCGACCTTCACCGACAGCTCGCCGGTGCGGGTGCGCATCAGCACGCCCTCGGCGCCCACGATGTCGCCCAGGTCCAGGTGCTCCCAGACCAGGCGGGCGCGATCGCTGAGTTCGGGAAGGCGCAGGTAGAGCTGCAGGCGGCCGGAGCCGTCCTGCAGGTGGGCGAAGCCCGCCTTGCCGTGCGACCGGAGGGTCATGACCCGCCCGGCCACCCGCACGGGCAAGGCCTTTTCATCCAGTTCCTCGGCCGTGGCCTCCCCGTATTCTGCCCGCAGGTCGCCCATCAGCCGGCGGTCGCCGAAACGGGTGCCGAAGGGGTCGACGCCGGCCTCGCGCAAGGCCGCCACCTTGGTTCGGCGTGCCTCTTGAAGCTGCTCTTCACGGGAGCGCATTGCAGAAACCCTCCTTTTGGAATTCGCTAAACAGTCAAGAAGGCCTCCGTCCCTTCCGTAGGGACGGAGGCCTTGGCTCCGCGGTACCACCCAACTTGGCCGCCTGATGTGCGGCCCACCTCAACCCGGCACTCCCGCGCGGGGAATGCCTTGCTCCCGGTATCGGGGGAGAACCGTCCTCGTCTACTGACCCGGGACGCGCCGGGGGTTCGGGAGGCAGCTCCGAGGCCTTATGCGCCAGGTCTCTCCGGGGCGGAACTCGCACCATCCATTCCGCTCTCTGCGCCCGAGACGGCCCGCGCCGCGGGGAGCCGTTCCCCGCCCTCTTCATCGCCTTGACCGATATATGAGCACATCCTAACCCTTCCGCGGGTTCGGTGTCAACCAGCCGAAGCGCCGAATTCGCAGGGCACAACCCGTGGCATCCGCCGGCAGGCGCAGCCGCCGGCGGCTACTTCGTCGCGTACAGGATCCCGATGGTGCCCGGGCCGCAGTGGCTCCCGATGACCGAGCCGGCCCGGGTCTCGATGACCTCGTGCACCTCCGGCAGAATGCGCCGGACCTCATCCCGCATGTACGCCGCATCCTCCGGCGTGCCCGTGTGCGTCACGAAGACCCGCTCGGGCCGCACCCGGCCCGCCCTGGCGTCCTCCGCGAAGCGCTCCAGCATCCAGTCCAGCGACTTCTTCCGCGCCCCGCGGATCTTGGCGGCCACGATCATGCCGCCGTCTACGACCGAGATGATCGGCCGGATCTTCAGCAGGGTGCCCACCAGGGCCTGCATCCCGCTGCAGCGGCCGCCCTTGTACAGGTAGTCCATCGTGTCGATGACGAAGGACGTGCGCACGCCGGCCTGGTAGGTCTCCAGGTCCGCGAGGATCTCCTCCATCGACTTGCCCTGCCGCGCCAGGTCACAGGCGCGCAGGACCTGCAGGCCGATACCGGTGGAGAGGTTCCGGGAATCGAAGACGCGCACCCGGCCTTCGGGAAACTCGGACGCGGCGATCTGGGCATTCTGGATCGTCGCCGAGAACTTCGCGGAGATGCCGATGAACAGCGCCTTGCTGCCGTCGGCCGTGGCCTCTTCAAAGTAGCGGCGGAACACGGCAGGGCTCCCGCTGGCCGTCTTGGGCAGCTGGTTCCGCTCGGCTACCATCTGGAACAGCTGGTCCGTGTTAATTTCGATGCCGTCCTGGTACGACTCCTCGCCGAACTGCACGAGCAGCGGCACCACCCGCACATCATTCGCCGCCAGGAGTTCCGGCGAAAGATCTGCGGTAGAGTCCGTAAGAATGCGGATTGAGGGCATGGCGTACGACCTCCGTTATGAGCAGGTTCATTTGATTAATATTAACATACCTGTCCGGATGTGGCGCGCGCGACGTCGCGCAGGGCGCGGTCAGCGTCGCATTCCGTCTACCGCCTGACCGCCAGAAGGCCGGTTGACCCGCCCGCGGTGACAGAATAGAATCGATAGTAGTCATAAGACAGGCTTAAAGGATAACCGAAATACCATTGCCGATTAAGATGATTCGTGAAGGGGAGAACAAGAGTGAACAAGCACCGTTTCCTCAGATTCGTGGCCGCCCCCGTGCTGGCCGCCCTCTTGCTGGCCGGCTGCGGCGGCACCCAGTCCGCAGACTCCGACAGGACCCCCGGCACCCAGACCGAGCAGCCCGCGCCCTCCGCACAGACCCCGTCCGCCACGGAGCCCGGGGCCGAGCCGGTGCGGGTCATGGTCGTGCTGCCCGACAAGATCGGCCTCAACCCGTTCCACCAGGTGACCGTCCAGGGCGTGGAGCGGGCCAAGGCGGAGTTCGGCATCGAGGCGCAGATCATCGAGTCCAAGGACTGGGGCGCGATCGAGGAGAACCTGCGGGCCGTGGCCGCTGAGGAGAAGTGGGACCTGATCTTCACCTCCGGCTTTGAGTCCGCCGAGCCGCTGCAGAAGGTGGCGGCCGAGTTCCCGGATCAGAAGTTCGCCATCCTCGACACCACCGTCGACATGCCCAACGTGCGCTCCATCGCCTTCAAGGAGCACGAGGCCGCCTTCCTGCTGGGCGCCGCGATGGGGCTCGTGACCGAGACCAACATCGTGGGCATGGTCGGGCCCATGGAGATTCCCTTCTTCCAGCGCTGGACCCAGGGAATTCAGATGGGCCTGGAGGCGGTCAACCCCGAGGCGAAGCTCCTGATCCACTGGTCCAACTCCTTTGAGGATGTGGCCCGGGCGAAGGAGCTGGCCCTGGAGCAGCACGCCCAGGGGGCCGACGTGATCGCCGCGGTGGCCGGCGGCGGCAACTTCGGCGTGTTCGAGGCCGCCCGGGAGAAGGGCTTCTATACGGCCGGCCAGGACACCAACCAGTCCGTCCACGACCCCGAGCACATCCTGTTCAGCCAGATCAAGGGGCTGGACGTGGTGACCTACCAGACGCTGAAGGATCTGGTGGAGGGCAACTGGTCCTTCGGCACCGCCGTGTACGGGCTGAAGGAGGGCGGCGTCGGCCTCTCCCACCTGGCCGACAAGAGCCTGGAGCGGCATCCCAAGCTGACCGACGAGGTCATGCAGAAGCTGGAGGAGCTGCAGAACAAGATCCTCTCCGGTGAGATCGTGGTGCCCGACCCGCTGGCCGGGTAGGGCTCCCGAGGTGGCTTCGGCATGAGTCGCGCACCGGCCATCGCCGCGACCGGCCTGGTCAAGGTCTACCCGGGCGGGGTCGTGGCCAATGACGGCGTCTCCCTCCGGGTCGAACCCGGCTCGATCCACGCCGTGGTGGGAGAGAACGGCGCCGGCAAGACCACCCTGATGAACCTGCTCTACGGCATGGAACAGCCCACCGCGGGCGAGATCCGCATCCACGGCGAGCCTGTGGCCTTCCGCAGCCCGCACGATGCCATCGCCCGCGGCGTGGGCATGGTCCACCAGCACTTCATGCTCTTCCCGTCGCTCACCGTCGCCGAGAACATCGTGCTGGGGCGGGAGCCGCACCGGTTCGGCCGCCTGGACCGGCGGGAGGCCGCCGCGCGGGTGGCCGATCTGGCGGAGCGGCACCGGCTGCCCATCGACCCACTGGCCCGGGTGGGCGACCTGCCCGTGGGCCTGCAGCAGCGGGTGGAGATCCTGAAGACGCTCTACCGCGGGGCGGAGATCATCATCCTGGACGAGCCCACGGCGGTGCTGACGCCCCAGGAGTCCGACGAGCTCCTGGCCGTCATGCGCCACCTTGCGGACCAGGGGAAGACGATCCTCTTCATCTCGCACAAGCTCGCCGAGGTGCTGGCCGTCAGCGACCGCATCACCGTGCTGCGGGGCGGCCGCGTGGTGGGCGAGCGGGAGCGGGCTGAGACCGATATGGACGAGCTGGCCACGCTGATGGTCGGCCGTCTGCCCGCGCCGCCGGCGACCTTCCGGCGCGAGCCGGGGGCGCCGGCCCTGCGCGTGGAGAGGCTGTGGGTGCGCGGCCCCCGGGGAGAGCCGGCCGTGCAGGGCGTCACGTTCACCGTGCGGCGCGGCGAGATCGTCGGCATCGCCGGCGTGGCCGGCAACGGGCAGAGCGAGCTGATCGGCGCCCTGACGGGGCTGGTGCCCGCCGCGGAGGGCCGGATCCTGCTGGACGGCCAGGACATCACCCGCCTCTCCGTGCGGGAGCGGCGTGCAGCGGGCATGGCTCACATTCCGGAGGACCGGTACCGGTGGGGATCGGCCCGGGAGGCGTCCGTCGCCGACACCGCCGCGATGGGCCCGCACTACCGGCCGCCGCTCTCCCGCCGGGGGCTGATCGACCGGTCGGCCTGGCTGCGGCGCGCCGCCGCGATCGTGGCCGAGTACCGGGTGCGCACCCCGGGCCTCTGGGCCCGGGCCGGGGCCCTCTCGGGGGGCAACCTGCAGAAGCTGGTGGTGGGCCGTGAACTCGCGGGCGACGCCCACTGCCTCATCGTCGCGGAGCCCAGCCGGGGCGTGGACCTGGCCGCCGCGGCCTTCATCCACGACCAGCTGCTCGCCCGCCGGGAGCGGGGCGATGCCATCCTGCTGGTCTCCGCGGATCTGGGCGAGCTCATGGCCCTCTCGGACCGAATCCTCGTGATGTACGAGGGGCGGATCGTCGGCGAGGTGGCGCGGGACCAGGCGGACGAGCGGCAGATCGGGTTGTGGATGGCCGGCGCGGATCTGCCCGCCGGGGACCCACCCGGCGACCCGGCCAGTGCACAGCAAGGGGGTGACGCCGGTGCCTGACCGGCTCACGGAGGGCCTGATCGACCTTCTGCGTCCCTTGCTGGCGGTGCTGCTGGGCCTGGCCGTCGGCGCCGTGGCCATCTGGGCCACGGGCCATCCGGTGGGCGAGGCGTACGCTGCCCTCTGGAACGGCGCGTTCGGCAACCGCACCTTCCTCGGTTCCACCCTGGCCCGCTCGTCCACGATCGCGCTGGCCGGCCTCGGCGTGGCCGTGGCCTTCCGCGCCGGCGCCCTCAACCTGGGCGGCGAGGGCCAGCTGGCCCTGGGCGGCCTGGCCGCGGCCCTGTTCACAATCTACGTCCCCCTGCCCGGCCCCCTGCCGCTGGTCGCGGGCCTGCTGGCCGGCGCCGCGGGCGGCGCCCTCTGGGCCCTGCTGCCCGCCTGGCTGGAGGTGCGGTTCAGGGTCCAGCTGCTCATCAGCTCGCTCCTGCTCAACTACGTGGCCGTCTACTCGGCCAGCTACCTGGTGAGCGTCCCGTTCCGGGATCTTTCGGGCGGCGGGGCCCTGGCGCAGACCCGGCTGATCCCCGAGGCGGCGCGCATCGCCCTTCTGCCCGGCACCCGCATGCACGCGGGCATCCTGATCACCCTGGCCCTGAGCCTGGTGCTCTGGTTCGTCATGATGCGCACGGTGACCGGGTACGAGTGGCGCATGACCGGCCTCAACCCCGACTTCGCCCGCTACGGCGGCGTCGACCGGGTGCGCGCCCTGGTGACGGCGATGCTGGTCAGCGGCGCGGTCGCCGGCCTGGGCGGCGCCATCGAGGTCATGGCCGTCTATCACCGGTACATCGACGGCAACCTCACCCGGCCCGGCTTCGCCTGGTCCGGGCTGATGGCGGCCCTGCTGGCCGACAACCACCCGCTCGGGGTGCTGCTGGCCGCCTTCCTGCTGGGCGTGATCCAGGTGGGTTCCACCGGCATGGAGCGGACCACGCAGATCCCGCTGGAGATCTCCAGCGTCGTGCAGGCGGTCATCGTCCTGTTCGTGTCCGTGCGCATCGGCGCCGACCTGCTCAGGCGCTTCCGGGGAAGGAGGGCGGCCCGTGGCTGATCTCTTCGACATCCAGCTCCTGCACATGACCCTGCGGACCGTCGTCCCGGTCCTGCTGGCCGCGCTGGGCGGGGCCCTGTGTGAGCGGGCGGGCCTGTTCAACGTCGCCCTGGAAGGCATGATGCTGGCCGGCGCCTTCGGCGCCGTGGTCGGGTCGTTCTTCCTGGGCGGCGCCGGATGGGGCGTGCTGGCGGCGATTGCCGCCGCCACGGCGATCGGCCTGATCCTGGCGGTTCTCAGCCTCAACCTGCGGGCCAACGAGATCGTCGTGGGCATTTCGCTCAACCTGCTGGTGGTGGGGCTCACCACCTTCCTCATGCGGGTGGTGCTGGGGGCGACGGGCACCTTCCACCACCCCGATCTGCAAGGGCTGCCCCAGTGGTCGCCGGAGTGGCTGCAGGCGGTCCCGGTGCTGGGCCGGCTGCTCAGCGGCCACACCCCGGTTGTCTGGGCCGCTTACCTCGCCGTCCCCATCCTCACCTATTTCCTCTTCCAGACCACCATCGGGCTGCGGCTGCGCGCCGTCGGCGAGCACGCCCGCGCGGCGCAGACCCTGGCCGTGAACCCGCTGCGCATGCAGTACCTGGCCGTCGTGCTGGCCGGGGTGCTCACAGGGCTTGCCGGCGCACAGCTCTCGCTGGGGCAGGTCCGCATCTTCCAGGAGAACATGACCGCCGGGCGCGGCTTCATCGCCCTGGTGGCAGTGATCTTCGGCCGGGCGCACCCGACGGGCGTGCTGCTGGCCAGCCTGCTCTTCGGCCTGATCGACGCCCTGGGCATCCGGCTGCAGGGGGTCGGCCTGCCGTCCCAGGTGACCGGACTGCTGCCCTTCGTCGTCACCCTGCTGACCCTGGTCGCGCTGCGCGGGCGGGGGCTCAACCGGCAGGGCACCGCCTGAGCGAAAGGAGAGGCGATCCGATGCAGAGCGTGATTGCAGACCCCTCGCTCGCCCCGCTGGGCCACCAGAAGATCGACTGGGTCGCGGCGCACTCCCCGGTGCTCAACCGGCTCTTCGAAGAGGTCCTGAACGACGGCAGCCTGAAGGGGCGCCGCATCGCCGTCGTGGTGCACCTGGAGGCCAAGACCGCCTACCTGGCCCTCTTGCTGCAAAAGGCCGGGGCGCATGTCATCGCCGCCAGCTCGAACCCCCACTCCACCCAGGATGCGGTCTGCGCCGCCCTGGTGGAGCGCGGCGTGCAGGTCTTCGCGCGGCACGGCGTGAGCCAGGCAGAGTTTGAGCGGGACCTGGAGCGGGTGCTCGAGGCGCGGCCGGAGTTCATCATCGACGACGGGGCCGAACTGGTGGGCCGGGCGGTCCGCAGGGGCGGCGAGATCCTGGCCGGCATCCGCGGCTCCTCCGAGGAGACCACCACCGGCGTGATGAAGCTGGAGGCCATGGCGGCGGAGGGCAGGCTCCCCTTCCCGGCCATCGCGGCCAACCACGCCGCGTGCAAGCACCTCTTCGACAACCGGTACGGAACCGGCCACTCCACCCTGGGAGCCATCATGTCCGCCACCAACCTCTTCCTCACCGGCAAGCGGGTGGTGGTGATGGGCTACGGCTGGGTCGGGCGCGGCGTGGCCCGCTACGCCGCGGGGCTGGGCGCCCGGGTGACCGTGACGGAGGTCGACCCCATCAAGGCCCTGGAGGCCTACGCCGACGGCTTCAGCGTGGCCAATTCGCTGGACGCCGCCGGCTACGGCGAGGTGTTCATCACCACCACCGGCTCGGTGCACGTGCTCAGGCAGGAGCACTTCGCCCGCATGCCCGACGGCGCCCTGGTGGCCAACGCCGGCCATTACGCCCACGAGATCGACCTGGAGTCCCTGTCCGCGATGGCCGTGGCCCGGCGGCAGGCGCGCCCCCACGTGGAGGAGTACGAACTGATGGACGGCCGGCGCATCCACGTGATCGCCCGGGGCGAGCTGGTCAACATCGCCGCCGCCGACGGCCACCCGGTGGAGATCATGGACCTGACCTTCGCCGTGCAGGCCCTCGCCTGCCACCACCTGGTCAACCATCACGGCGAGCTGGCGCCCGGGGTCCACCGGCTGCCTGCGGCGATCGACCGGCAGATCGCCGAGACCAAGCTGAAGACCCTGGGTGTGACGCTGGACGAACCCACCGCGGAGCAGGAAGCCTACACAAAGCAGTGGTAGATCAAGCGGCCCGGTGCTGCATCGGCAGCCCCGGGCCGCTTTGTGGCTGTTCGCTCAGTCCGCCGGCGCACCGGTGGTCCTCACGGCCCCCTGCGGCTCCGGCCGCAGGTTGAGGTATCCGTAGACCCCCGCCGCCAGGTAGGCCAGGGCATAGCCCAGCATGGTGTAACCCGCTCCGAAGCGGTCGGCCAGTGCGCCGGCCAACAGGTTGCCGGTGATCATGATCAGGGCGCTGACCGTGCCGAAGGAGCCGAAGATGCGGCCGCGGACGTTGTCTGGCACCAGGTCCGCGATGGCCACCTGAAGGCCGACGTTGATCGCTCCGCTGCCCAGGCCCAGGAGCAGGAGGAAGGCGGAGCTGGGGATCAGGCTCCGGGCCGCCACGGCTGCGGTAGCGGTGAACCAGACGTACCCGCAGCCGAGGCTGAACAGGTGGCGCCAGTGGATGCGGCCCCCGACGGCCCCGATCAGGAAAGCCCCCAGCACGGACGTGCCGCCGAAGCCCGCGAGCACGAATCCCATCTGCTCGGCCGCCAGCCCCAGCGTAACCGTGAAGAACGTCACCAGGAGCACGTTGCTGCCCGAGTCGCCCAGGTTGGCGATGCTGATGCCGGTCAGCAGATGGCGGAGGTTCGGGCGCTCCCGCACAACGGTCACGGCCTCCCGCAGATCCCGGACCAGCTTGGCCAGGGGAGAGAGAGCCGGGCGGGAACTGGCCTGCGCATCGGCCCGCACCGGCGCATCGCCCGGCGCGACCGCCGGCACCCGCATACCCGAATGCGCCAGGGCCGACACCAGGAACAGCCCGCCGTTGATGGCGAACACGCCGGCCGGCCCCACCAGCACGAGCAGGACTGCACCCAGTCCGTTGCCGAACAGCATGGCCAACCGCTGGGTCATGATGTTGAGGGAGCCCGCGGTGACCAGCTCCTCCCGCTTCACCAAGTTGGGCAGCAGGGCCGAACTGGCCGGGCTGAAGAAGGCCGTGGCCACGGCGGCGGCGAAGTCCAGCCCGATCAGGGCCAGCGGTTCGTGCACGAAGACCATGCTGAACATCAGGGCCGCCCGCACGATGTCGGCACAGACCATGATCACCTTGCGCGGCAGTCGGTCGGCCAGCGTTCCGGCCACGGGGCCGAGCAGCAGGGTGGGCACCATGTTGCCGACGATAACCAGCGAGGTGTAGAAGCCCAGCCGGTCCGGGTCCTGGCTGAAGAGCTTCACCAGGGCGAGCGTATTGAAGAAGTCGCCGATGTGGGAGGTCGCGCCGGCCAGCCAGAAAAGCAGGAAGTTGCGGTTGCGCAGCAGCGCCAGGTAACGGGTCACTCACCATCACTCCCCTGAAAGTGCCTGCCCCAAACTCTGGCTCCATCGTACCTGGAACCGGCACGGCGCAAATCGTACCTGCGGGGCGAAGGGCCATCGTACGTCAGTACGACGGCGATTCCGCCCGGAGGGCAGACTAGGCGCAGGGGGGTGTCGCTCTGGTCAACCTCTTTTCCGCTCACAGCCTGTCGGGGCCGCAGCTGACGCCGGCCTTGATGGCCCTGCTGGAGCACTCGGACCGGGCGGTGCTGAAAGGGCTCCTCCGCCTGGCGGACCTGGATGCGCCGGCCGACGCCGAGGCGGCCTTCTACTTCCCGGCGCCGGACGGGTCGCCGCGGGCCGGCGAGATCCACCTGGGCGACCGGCGCATCTGGCTGGCCGCCCTCGCCCCCGGCGAGGAGCCACCGGCCCTCCCGCCCGGGCCGGCAGAGCCCCTGATCATCAGCCCCGCCGTCCCGGCAGGCGGGAACGGGGAGCCCATACACCGGCTTTCCTGGGAGCGGCTGGACCGCTGGCTCGGCGAACTCGCCGATGGGTACGACGCGGACACCCGCACGGGCTTTCTGCTGCGCCAGTTCCGGGAGTACCTGCCCGAGGCCGGCATCACCTACTTCCGCGGCTTCGAA
>JAMNXV010000043.1 GCA_023623185.1 Bacillota bacterium | reverse complement strand
GGGCAGGAACGGGAGGGCGTAGAGCACCGCGATGATCACGAAGGGCAGAATCCGCCCCAGCAGGGAACTGCGCGGCTGCAGCATCTCCACGTCACCCCCTCTGTTCGCCCAGCAGCCCCTGGGGCCGCAGGACCAGCACGACCGCCATCAGGGCGATGTTCACCGCCAGCGCAAACTGCGGCGCGTAGAACCCCACGAAGGCCTGCACCAGCCCGACCAGGATTGCCGCCAGGAGCGAGCCGGTGAAGCTGCCCAGCCCGCCCACCACCACCACGATGAAGGCGGGCAGCAGGTTCTCGGCCGCCAGCGTCGTGTGCGCCCCCTCGAAGGGGCCGGCCACGGCGCCGCCCAGGGCCGCCAGCATGCCGCCCAGGGCGAAGACCCCGGTGAAGACCTTGCGGATGTCCACGCCCAGGGTCTGCACCATCTCCCGGTTCTCCACCCCCGCCCGGACGATGACCCCCAGCCGCGTGCGGGTGAGGAAGAGGTGGACCGCCAGCCAGACCGCCAGCCCCACGGCGATGATGAACAGCCGGTAGACCGGGAAGGGGCGGTCGAAGACCTGCAGGGTGCCCGTGAGGAGGGCGGGCGTCTGGAAGGGGAGCGGGTGCGGCCCCCAGAGCGCCTCCACCGCCTCGTCGAAGATGAGCATCACGCCCAGGGTCATCAGCACCTGGAAGAGCGGCCGGCCGTAGAGTGGGCGGATCGCCAGCAGTTCGATCGAGGCGCCCAGCGCCGCCCCCAGCAGCGCGCCGCCCAGCAGCGCCAGGGGGAAGCTGCCGGTGGCCATGTAGATGGTGAGCGCCCCGTAGGTGCCCAGCATGTAGAGCCCGCCGTGGGCGAAGTTCAGCACGTTCATGAGGCCGAAGATCAGGCTGAGCCCCGAGGCGATGAGGAACCAGAGCAGCCCGACGGTCAGCCCCTGGAGCGCGAGCCACGCGATCAGACCCATCTCATGCCACCCCCAGGTAGCGCTGCCGCAGCACCGGGTCGACCAGCAGGTCGGCCATGCTTCCCTGGTGCACCGTGCGCCCGTCGTCGATGACCACGCAGTTCTCGGCCACCGCCTCGGCCAGGCCGAAGTTCTGCTCCACCAGGAGCACCGTCGTCCGTAACGCGATCTTCAGCAGGGCCTCGCCCAGCTGCTCCACCACCACCGGCGCCAGCCCTTTGCTGGGCTCGTCGATGAGCAGCAGATCGTTGTCGTTGAGCAGCACCCGGCCGATGGCCAGCATCTGCTGCTGCCCGCCGGAGAGCGTGCCCGCGGGCCGGTTCCAGGCCCGCTTCAGGTCCGGGAACAGCTCCAGCACCTCTTCCAGCCGGCCGGTGGCGGCCTCGGGCCCCCGTCGGCGGACCTGCCAGTCCAGGTCGCCGCCCCGCACGGCGACTCGCAGGTTCTCGGCCACCGTCAGGCTGCCGAAGAGGCCCCGGTCCTCCGGCACGTACCCGATGCCCAGGTGGGCGACTTCGTGCGGCGCCAGGCGGGTGATGTCCTGTCCCCTGAACCGGATGCGCCCCCGGCGGGCGGGGTTCAGCCCCATGACGGTGCGAAGGGTGGTCGTCTTGCCGGCGCCGTTCCGCCCCAGGAGGACGGTGATGGCCCCGGGATGCACCGCAAAGGAGACGCCCTGCAGGATGTGGTACTCGCCGATGTAGGTCTCGACCCCTTCCAGTTCCAGCAGCGACACGGGCTTCACCTCCTCACGACTGGCCCTGCGCAACGGGCGGATCGGCCGCAGGCGAGCGGGACGGGGCCGCCGAGCCGGCCAGGGTGTAGCCGTGGCTGGCCCCCAGGTAGGCGGCCTGCACGTCCTCGTTGGCGGTGATCTCGGCGGGGGTGCCCTCCGCGATGACCAGCCCCTGCGCCAGGACCGTGATGGCGTCCGAGATGCCCAGCACGATGTCCATCTTGTGCTCCACCATGAGGATGGTGCGGCTGCGCTCGGCCTTGATGCGCTCGATGACCTCGATGATGCCCGGCACCTCCTCGCGGCTCATGCCGGCGGTGGGCTCATCCAGCAGCATGACCACGGGGTCGGTGGCCAGCAGGATGGCGATCTCCAGCTTCCGCTTCTCGCCGTGGGCCAGCTCCCGGGCGAGGGCGCGGGCCCGGCCGGTGAGCCCCACCGTCTCCAGGGCCTGCTCGGCCTTCTCGGTGTACTCCCGGAGCGACTCCGCCGAGCGCCACAGGTGCCAGCTGTGCCGCCCGCCGGCCTGGGCCGC
>JAMNXV010000110.1 GCA_023623185.1 Bacillota bacterium | reverse complement strand
TTCCTCCAGATTCCGCCTCGCGACGGACACCCTTGCCTTTGGCTAGCGGGCTCGTGCTGCCTCGCCCGCAGCGGACTCTCACCGCCAAGTCAGCGCCCATGCCGGGCGCACGAACGAAGGCGGTCCCGCCGGCAGCGGCGGGACCGCCTTCTTCGTTCTTCAAGTCTCAAGTCCAACCGTAGCCCAGAGGGGATGGTTCCGATGCGCATCCCAACCGCCCATTTCCAGATCAGCTCGCCTGAACAACCGAAAGCAGCGAGGCCATGAACGGGAGCACTCACAGTACCCAGAGGCCCAAAGAGGAAGTCATCTCCGGCCACGATGGAATGCCTGACGAGGTGGTAAAGGTCCGCGGACACACAAGGTCAGCCCTGCGCATCTTGGACCAACCTCTCCCATATGATACAATAATACAAAATTACCCACTATATACAAGTGTCGGTCGCGGCCACGGTTCGCGTGGAATGGAGGGTAGATATGGACGACAGCCGGCTCCTTGTTTCGTCACCCATCACGATTGAGCTCACGTCGGATCCCACGGTGAACTATGCCGTCCAACAGAACGACGTACGCATCGTAAAGCGGGTGCGCGTGACCAACACCGGGGCGGACGACCTGACGGATCTGCGCGTCGTCATCACAACTGAGCCCGCCTTCGCTCACCGCTGGGAAGGATCAGTCGCCAGGCTCGATGCGGGCGCGACTCGGGACCTATCCGATATCGACCTCTCCCTCTCCCACGGTTTCCTCGCCCAACTGCAGGAGGCCGTAAGGGGCAGCATCTGCGCGTCTGTATTCCAGCGTGAACAACTGCTAGCCGAGTGCCGGGTGCTGATCGACGTCCTGGCCTACGATCAGTGGAACGGCACTCGCGCCATTCCTGAAATACTGGCTGCCTTCGTCATGCCAAACCACCCGGATGTTGAGCAAACCCTGCGACAGGCGGCATCTCTGCTCCAGCAGTGGACTGGCGATCCCTCGCTCGATGGGTACCAGCGTCGTGATCCGCAACGTGTCAGGCTTCAGGTGGCCGCCATTTATGGGGCCATTCAAGCGCGGCAGATTGGGTACTGCGGACTGCCTGCCAGTTTCGAGAAAGAAGGACAGAAGATCCGCACACCCGACCGAATCTACCAGTCCGGCCTCGGCAACTGTCTGGATCTCAGCACACTGATGGCTGCCTGTTTCGAACAGGCGGGGCTCCACCCCTTGATCTGTCTCGTCGACGGGCATGCCTTTCCGGCCGTCTGGCTGGTGGAAGAATCGTTCGCCGACAGCCTGATCGACGACGCTGTGGTGATCCGAAAGCGCGTCGACCTCGGCGAAATCTGTCCGCTCGAGGCTACCGCTGCCGTTAAGGGAAGTAACCTAACCTTCGACCAGGCCGTCACGACCGCGCGGCCGCACCTGGACGACCCCGGGCGCTTCCTGTACGCGCTGGATGTCAGGCGGGCGCGAGCCGGCGGAATTCGACCACTTCCGGTCAGGCGGGCTGACGGCAGCATCTCCACTGAACCCACCATGGCGGACACGGCAACTCCCCCCGTACCAGCGCCCCCGCACCCCTGGCCCCAATCCGCTCCTCTGTCAGCGGAGCCACCAATAACCCCGGCCTCACGGCTCGAGCGCTGGAAGCGGAAGTTGCTCGACCTGAGTTTGCGGAATCGGTTGCTCAATTTCAAAGAAACGCGCACGACTGTGCCGTTGCTCTACCCGGATCTTCCCGCTCTGGAGAACGCCTTGGCTGAGGGCGAGCAACTGCACTTGTACCCACGGCCACAGGACTGGGTCCGAACGGCCCGGGATCAGGACGTTCACCGTCGGCGTACCGGCCGCGACGGCGAACGAACCCTCCTGGCGGCCGAGTTAGGTCAGCGCAGACTTCGCTGTGATCTGGAGGGCGCTGAACTGACCCGGCGCTTGACGGAGACCTACCGCGCTGCCCGTTCCGATCTGGAAGAGAATGGTGCCAACACCCTCTACCTCGCCCTAGGAATGTTGGTCTGGTATGAGTCCAACAGCAGCGATCAAGCCCGACGCGCGCCAATCCTCCTGATCCCCGTCGAACTCGTGCGCCACTCCGCGCAATCCGGTTTCACCATCCGGCGGCGGGATGAGGACGCGATGGTAAACGTGACCCTGCTGGAGTTTCTGCGGCACGAGTTTGGCCTCATCATCAACGGCCTAGAACCGCTCCCCGAGGACGAGGCCGGCATCGACGTTGATCTGGTTCTCAGCCGGGTTCGCCAAGCCGTGAAGCACGTTGACCGGTGGGACGTGGCTGAGGCGGCGTACATCGGCCTTTTCTCATTCACCAAATTCCTGATGTGGCGGGACTTGGAGGCCAAGTCGGACGACCTGCAGCAGAACAAGCTGGTCTCCTGCCTCATCAACTTTCCCACCCAGCCACACCCGGCGGTGGGGGAACTGCCGAACCCCAGTCGGCTCGATGTCGACTACTCTCCCAGCGAGACGTACTGCGTAGTCGGCGCCGATTCCTCTCAGCTTGCGGCCATCTACGCAGCTGGAGAGGGAAAAAGCTTTGTCTTGCATGGTCCTCCTGGAACGGGAAAGTCCCAAACGATCACCAATATCATCGCCCAGGCGCTTGCGCAAGGGAAGACCGTCCTTTTTGTGGCGGAGAAGATGGCAGCGCTCAGCGTGGTACACCGGCGCCTGGAACAGGTGGGGTTGGGCCCTTTCTGCCTCGAGCTCCACTCCAACAAAAGCCGCAAGGCAGATGTCCTGGCGCACCTCGGTGAGACACTCAAACTTGGGGGGCTACAGCGACCGGCGGCCTGGCACGCTGAGGCGAATCGCCTGGCAGAGATGCGGACTGAGTTGAACGAATATGTGCGTGCACTGCACGAAGTCCGCTCCATGGGGGAATCCTTCTTCGATGCGCTCTCCCATCTCGTGGTTCTGGGCAGCGGCCCCCGAGTCCAACTTGATCCCCAGTGGCTCGCCGGGATCTCGCAGGAGGACGTTGGCCGCCTGAGGGACAGGCTTCGGCAGCTGACGGCAGCAGGCCGGGCAGTGGGACATCCCGCCCGAAGTCCATGGCGCGGGGTTCGCGTTTCAGAGTGGACACCTGGACTGACCGATCAAGCCGGACAGTTGATTGCGAAGCTGCAGGAGCAGCTCTCAGCCTGTGTGGAGGGTATCCAGCAGGTGGCTCCGATCCTCGGTCTCGATGACCGGAGTTGGAGCCAGACAGAGCTCACTGCGCTCAAGAAACTGGCGGAGTTGCTGCTGGAGCGCTCAACCTATGCACCCGGGCTGGTGACAGCCGACGATTGGATCGAAACGGAAAGCGCGCTGGCAGACTGGATCGCCCACGGGCTGGAACGCGACCGCCTGCGCGACCAACTGTACACACGGTATGCCGACACCATCCTCTCCCTGGATCTGGACCAGATGGCCGCGGAATGGCGCACTGCGCAGACAACGTGGTTCCTGCCACGGTGGCTGATCCAACGCCGGGTCATCGGACAGCTAAGGGGGGTAACTCGCGAAGGCCACCTCCCCCAGCGACACGAGGTGGATCAGACGCTCGAACTTGCTCGCCGCCTGCGGCAGGAAAATGAATACCTGGAAGCGATCGGTGACAGGGCCCGCCACCTGCTGGGCCGTGTCTGGCATAACGGGGCTCCGGATTGGAACGATCTGGCCGCCCTCTCCCGGTGGGCTGGAGAACTGCGTCAGCAGGCGGCCGCGCTTGCTGGCACGCAACTCCATGAGGCTCGGACCCTACGTGAACGCTGGGCAGCCCTCATGGTCGAGCGATCCGAGCAACTACGAGAGCGCGGAGGGTTGGGCGAGTACCTCAGACGGGTTGTCAGCCAGATTCAGGCGGTCGAGGAGACTCGGCGAGATCTCGTCGCCTTGCTCCAACTGGCGGAAGAGATATGCTGGGGAGGCCCGTATGAAGCAGACTACTTGCCCAGGATCACCAGGGTACTCACCCTCTGGCAGGAGCAACTGGGTCAGCTCCGCCAGTGGTGCGCCTGGATGAAGGACCGAGAAGAGGCGATCTCGCTGGGACTGGCCCCGGTTGTCCAGGCTTACGAAGAGGGCCGGCTGGACCACGATCAGGTGATCCCTGCCTTTGAACGAAGCTTCTACGCCGGCTGGGTCGACCTGATCATGGCTGAGGAGGAACCGCTGCGACGCTTTTCACGCCAGCGTCTGGAGGAACGGATCGCGCTCTTCCAGGCCATTGACGATGAGTTCACCCAGTTGACACAGCAGGAGATTCGTGCGCGGCTCGCCGCTCGCATCCCTCGCGTGGACGGTGAACCCAACCAGAACTCGGAACTCGGCATCCTCCGGCGGGAACTGCAGAAGCGCAAGCGACACATGGCCCTCCGGGCGCTCTTTCAGAACATCCCGAACCTCCTCACCCGCCTCACCCCCTGTCTGCTCATGAGCCCCATCTCCGTGGCCCAGTATCTTGACCCTTCGTTCCCCAAGTTCGATTTGGTGATCTTTGACGAAGCATCCCAGGTGGCCACCTGGGATGCGGTCGGTGCGATTGCCCGCGGCAAAGAGACGATCATCGTCGGGGATCCCAAGCAGTTGCCCCCGACAAGCTTCTTCGCCCGCACTGACGACGCGATTGAGGATGAGACGGCCGTTGAAGATCTGGAGAGCATCCTTGATGACGCGCTCGCCGTGGGCATGGGAGAGCTGCACCTTCGCTGGCACTACCGCAGCCGACATGAGAGCCTCATCGCCTTCAGCAACCACCAGTACTACCAGAACGGCCTGCTCACGTTCCCGTCGCCACGGAGCCATTCAGCCGTCAGCCTGCACTACGTATCTGGCGAATACGACCGCAGCAAGACCCGGACCAATCGAATCGAGGCAGAGGCTGTGGTGGCTGAGGCTATCCGTCGCCTGACTGACCCCGAGACACAACGTCAGAGCCTCGGCATCGTCACGTTCAGCATGGCGCAGCAGCGTCTAATCGAGGACCTGCTGGATGAGGCCCGGCGCCAGCACCCCCAAATTGAGCCCTTCTTCGAGGCCAGTCAGCAGGAACCCGTTTTCGTAAAGAATCTGGAAAACGTGCAGGGCGACGAACGTGACACGATCCTATTCTCCGTCTGTTACGGTCCGGATGCCGAGGGGAAGGTCAGCATGAACTTCGGACCGCTCAACCGCAGTGGGGGAGAGCGGCGACTCAACGTAGCCATCACCCGGGCCCGCGCGGAGGTGGTGATCTTCACGAGCCTTCACCCTGAGCAGATCGACCTCTCGCGGACTCGCGCCCTGGGTGTGCAGCACCTGCGACGCTTCATGGAGTACGCCGCACAAGGCGTCCAGGCGCTAGCGGAGCGGGAGGAGACTGTCAGCACCGCCGGTACTGCGCGGTTTGCAGCCGAGGTCGCGGCAGCGCTTACAAAGCGGGGCTACCAGGTGCGTCAGCAGGTGGGCGACTCAGGCTGTAAGCTCGACCTGGCCGTCGTGAACCCGCTGAAGCCCGAGGAGTTTCTCCTGGGTGTCCTGTGCGACGGCAGCGCTTTCCGAACAGCCGCCACGGCGCGCGACAGGCACAAGTTACGTGAGGAGGTATTGCAGAAACTCGGATGGCGGTTACACCGCATCTGGATCCTGGACTGGTGGCAGGATCCGGAAGGCGAACTGAAGCGTCTGGAGGGCGCGATTGCGGAAGCCCAGGTAGCATCCGCCGAGGTCCGCCAGGACACGAGCGTGCAGGCCGCGGTGGTGCAGACCCGCGTTGAGCTTCCTGCACCGGCGCCGGCCCCGGCCACCAGCCAGAGGCCGCAGATTCCACGTTACGAACCCAGTTCAGCTCGTCCTGATCCTGAGGCGGTGAAGTGGGACTACTTCTCGCCCCAGGCCACCCCCCACATCACCAAGCTCATCGCAGAGGTCGTGGAGGATGAGGGGCCGATCGCGTTCACGCTGCTTTGCCAGCGCGTGGCGCCGTGGTGGGGGATCCAGCGGGTGACGAAGCGTGTGGAACAGCGGATCGCGGCGCTGCTCAAGAAGGCGGGCGTGAAGACAGTGCGTCACGGTGACCTCACCTTCGTCTGGCCGCGCCACCTGGATCCCGCTACGTACAGAGAGTTCCGACTCCCTGCGGCGGGCCAACGCCGTAACGCCGATGAGCTACCACCCGAAGAGGTCGCCGGCGCGGCGCTGTTCGTCCTCCAATCACAGATCAGCCTACCGGAGGAAGCACTGGTCCGGGAAGTCGCGCGATTGCTGGGATACCAGCGCACAGGTCAAGAGCTTGAACGCCGACTGCGCCGAGGCATCGCGCTGTTGCTGCAGAGTGGGCAAGCCCAGGCTCAGCAAGACCAGATTGTGGTCATATAGGTCCTGCCCCCTCCGGCAGTGCCGGAGGGGGCTAGGCATACGAAACCAATCTACTTCAGGATCCGCACCGTGTCCGCACCCACCTGGCCCGGGTAGGAGAGCAGCATGGGACCGGAGTAGACCGCCTCCACCTGCTGACCCACCGCCAGGTCGGCCGCGGTGGCCGGCTCCTCAGCGCCGTCGACCACCTTCACGATCCGGGTCTCCTCGGTGATGAAGAGGTAGAGCCGCTCGGGCTCGCCGTTCTCCATGGGGGCTCCCGCCACCAGGATCCGGCCCTCCTCCATCTCCTCAATCTCGCCCCGGAACAGCTGCGCCGGCCGCTCGGCCAGGATGACGATCTTGTCGGCCCCCACCCGGCCGGGGTAGGACTTCAGCATCGGGCCGGAGTAGAAGGCCTCCACCTGCAGCCCCAGCTGCAGATCCGCCGCCGTGGCCGCCTCCTCGGCGTCGGCGGTCCGCTTCACGATCTCGGTCTCCTCACCGATGATGAGGTAGAGCGGGAACTCGCCGCCCTTCACCAGGATGCGGTCGTCGCCCACCTCGGTGATCGTGCCGCTGACCTTCCCCTCGTCGGGAGCCGTCTCCGCGTCGCCAGGCTCGACCTCCGTCGCCGGCAGCACCCGAACGGCGTTCGCGCCGCCCTGGGCCGGGTAGGACATCAGCATGGGGCCGGAAAGCTCGACCTCAACGCGGACGCCCACCTTCAGGTCCTCCAGCGTGCCCTCGGCGTCGCCGACCGTGATGGGCGTCTCCTCGCCCACCGCCAGCCACGCCAGGAAGGGCTCACCGCTGGCCATCGGCGCGCCCTCCAGCAGAATGCGCCCGTCAGCGATTTCCTTGATCACGCCGGTGAGGATGTCGGCCTTGGGGGCCGGCATGACCAGGATGCTCGCCGCGCCGCCCTGGGCCGGGTACGACTCCAGGATGGGGCCGGAGAGCTCCACGACCACCTCTCGGCCCACCTCCAGGTCGGCGGCCGTGCCGGCGCCCTCGCCGACGGTGATCTGCGTCTCATCCGAGATGGTGAGCCAGATCAGCATCGGATCGCCGTTGGACATGAGCGGCCCCTCCAGGAGGAAGCGCCCGTCCTCCACCTGGCTGATCGTCCCGACCAGCCGCTCCCCCTGCATCGCCTCGTCGGGGGCGGTGAGCTCCTCGGGGACGTTCACGTGGGTCACAGCGCCGGAGACCAGGTTCATGACGCCCTCCTCCGCCTCCGTCTGGCGCAGGCCCAGTACGGTGGTGATGGCGTCGGCGGAGATCATGGTCCGGTCGTCGATGATCTGCGCCGGCTGCGCCATGGCGACCCGGCTGCTGTCGTCGGACTTCGCCGCGGCGTCGAGCACCTCCGCCTCCTGCAGGCCGATGTGGAAGATGACCGTGCGGTCAGGCAGGTCCACCTGCACCTGGCGCTGCTCGCCATCCCAGGTCACCTCGGCGCCCATCGCCTCAGCGATCGCCCGCAGGGGGACGAACAGCACGCCGTCGGCCACCACCGGGCCGCCCAGGTCGCCGGAGACGGGCTCGCCGTACACCCGGATCTCCTTCGGCACCGGGGCGTCGGCGCCCACATCCCAGAGCACCGGGGCCATGGCCTCGACCTCGCCGGCCGGCCGGATGCTCATCACCTCAATCGCGGGGACCATCTGGATGGATATCCCGGTGAACTCCGTGCCCTCGACAACGACTTCCTGGCCGGCCAGCTTCTCGAACTCATCCTGGTCGCCGATCAGTCGCATGCCGGCCACGGCCCAATAGCCGCCTTCCAGGTCCACCCACTCCACCACGCCGACCAGCCTCAGGAAGTTCCGGGCCTCGTCGGGGGCGAGAATCGGCAGAACGTCTGCCGGAGCGGAAATCGGAATCGCATCGACCGGCATCTCCACCGGCAGTTCGGCATCGCCCGCCAGGACGGGGGCAGCAGACACGGTCATCAACAGAGCGCTGAGTGCAGCGGTTTTCTTCCAACGCTTCATGGTGCTTACCTCCTTTTCACTGAGACAGACGGAGCACACGTCCGCGCCGTTTCAGCGATCTGCCGCGAATTTAGTACGGGCCGTTCCGCGCTCTTGACGCGCGTCAAGGCGTCGGGCGGGGCCGAAGCGGTATGCTGGAGTCGAGTCAAGCACGGAGCGCCTCGTCCCGGAGGCCCGAGGAGGAAAGCCACATGAACGCAGTTCACACCACGCTCCACACAAGGCTGTACCGGCACCGCAAGCTGATCGTGCTGGCGGCCGCCACGCTGCTGATCATCGCCGGCTGGACGATCAGGTCGCAGCATTTCCTCTTGATGACCCTGGCGGCCATCCTCACCGGCATCCCGGTGGTCAGGCTGGCGTGGAACGGCCTGATGGACCGGCAGCTCTCCATTCCCCTGCTCGTCACCATCGCGTCGGTGGGCGCCATCTGGATCGGCGAGCCCTGGGAGGCCGCCGCCGTCACCTACCTGTACGTGCTCGGCGGCTACCTGGAGGACCTGACCCTCGCCCGGACACGGGCCGCCCTGCGCTCCCTCATCGACCTGCGGCCGCGCACCGCCCGGGTGAAGGAGGGCGACACGCTTACCGTGGTGCCGGCCGAGGCCGTGGAGCGGGGGCAGACCATCGTGGTGCTGCCCGGCGACCGCGTCCCCGCGGACGGCGTGGTCACGGACGGCCGGGCGGCGCTTGACACGGCCGCCCTCACCGGCGAGCCGCTGCCCGCCGAGGTGGGCCCCGGCGACCGCGTGATGAGCGGCAGCGTGAGCATGGGGGGCTACCTGGAGATCACCGCAGAGCAGGTGGGCCCCGACACCACTTTCAACCGCATGGTCTACCTGGTGGCCGATGCCCAGGAGCAGAAGCCCCGGGTGCAGAAGTTCGTCGACCGGTTCGCCCGCTGGTACACGCCGGCCGTCATCGTGACCGCGGCGCTCATCGCCCTGTTCACCCGTGATGTCGAGCTGGCCCTCACCTTCCTGGTCATCGGCTGCCCCGGCGCCCTCGTCGTCGCCGCCCCGGTGGCCGTGGTCGCCGGCCTGGGCAATGCCGCCCGCCGGGGCATCCTGATCAAGGGCGGCGAGCGGCTGGAGCGCATCGGCAAGATCGACACCGTCGCTTTTGACAAGACCGGCACCCTGACGCAGGGGCGCCCACGGGTGACGGCGATCGTTCCCTTCACCGGCACCGAGGCCGACGTGCTCTCCCTTGCCGCCGCGGCCGAGCAGCGGTCTGAGCATCACCTGGCCACCGCTATCCTGACCTATGCCGAGGAGGCCGGCGTGCCCGCCGCCCCCGCCCGCGACTGGCGGCTGGAGCCGGGCCTGGGCGCAACGGCCCTCACCGACAGGGGCGAGGTCCTGGTCGGCAACCGGGCCCTGCTGGCCGCCCACGGCGTCACGCTCACTCCGGAGCAGGAGGCAGCCGTGGCCGCCCGGGAGGCGGAGGGCGAGACCATCGCCCTGGTGGCCGTGGGCGGTAAGCCCGTCGGCGTCATCGGCATCACCGATCCCATCCGGCCGGATGCCCTGGAGGTCGTTGCGGACCTGAAGCGGGCCGGCGTGCGCCACACCGTCATGCTGACCGGCGACAACCTGGCGGCCGCCCGCCGGGTGGCGGAGAAGCTGGGCGTCGATGAGGTGCGGGCAGGGCTGAAGCCCGAGGAGAAGGTGGCCGCCATCCAGGCGCTGCAGGCCGAGGGGCGCGTGGTGGCCATGGTGGGCGACGGCATCAACGATGCGCCGGCCCTGGCCACGGCCGACGTCGCCATCGCCATGGGCGGCTCCGGCACCCAGGTGGCCGTGGAGGTGGCGGACATCACCCTCATGTCCGACCGCATCGAGCGGGTGCCTCAGGCGATCGGGCTGAGCAGGCGGATCATGGGCGTGGTGCGGCAAAACGTGGTCTTCGCCGTCGCCGTGGTGCTGGCCCTGTTGGTCGGGGTCGTGACCCGCAACGTCTTCCTGGCGGGCGGCATGCTGGTGCACGAGGCCAGCGTGCTGCTGGTGATCCTGAACGGCATGCGCCTGCTGGGCCGGCCGAAGGTCCGCACCGGCGGGGGCCTCGCGGAAAGCGTCCAATCTTGACGTCCGTCAATGCGGCCGACCCGGGTCAGATGATACAGTGCAATCGCAGAACGTAGTCTACAAGGAGGAATCACGTAATGAAGCGCCAGATGATCATGCTCGATAACCTGAACTGCCCCACCTGCGCCGCGAAGATCGAGAAGGCCGCGCAGAAGCTCCCCGGCATGAAGGAAGCGAAGATCTCCTTCGGCTCCGGGTCGCTGACCGTAGAGTACGACGAGTCGGTCCTGCAGGAGCAGGCGATCACGGACATGATTCAGAAGCACGGCGTCGGCGTGGCGACGGTGCTCAACCGCTAGACCGGCCCCGCTGTTGGGCCGGGGAAACCCGCTGTCCTGCCGGGGGAATCCGCCGCCGGGCCCGGGGGACCCTCCCCGGCGCACCGGTTGGGCACACACAGGCGAGCGGCTCCCTCCCCCTGCACGGGGGAGG
>JAMNXV010000092.1 GCA_023623185.1 Bacillota bacterium | reverse complement strand
AGAGAAGGCGTGCCCGGGGCCGTGCTCGTCAACGACAAGGAGGAGACCGCGAAGGCTTATGAAATCGCCAGAGCAGCGTTTGGTGACGACCGCGTCGTCTATCCGGGCCCCACGTATCTGGGTTCGGAAGACTTCGCCTTCATGCTGCAGCAGCGGCCGGGCACGTACTGCTTTATCGGCAACGGCGATACACCGATGGTGCACCACCCTCAGTACGTCTTTAACCAGGACCTCCTGCCCATAGGCGCGGCGTACTGGGTGATGTTGACCGAGGCGTATTTGCGGTAGAACGGTGCGATGCGGGCGATGGCCCCACTCTGCTGATCGGTCGCGATCCAGGACGCCATATGAGGGCTACAGGGACAAGACCCTGTAGCCCTCGTTCACACAAGATCCTGAGGCGTATTCCGGCCGGCTCAACAATCCGTCGCGGCGCTGGGTTGGCTCCGGATGCCGTATGCTTGCCCCGCCCTGATTATGACCAGGGCGGGGTCTTCGCGTTGCAGTGTGCTGCCGGGGTTCGGAACAGGTTATCCGGAGCGTGAGGTCGAACGGGTAGAGGCGTGAGCCGCCCTTCGTTACATGCCACTGCTGGTCCGGCTGGCAGCGCCATCTGGGGAGGAACTCCAGCGGGTGGCCGATGCGACGGGGCGTTTGCTCGCAATAAAGTTGGTGGAGCGATGACCATGTCGGATGAAAAGGAGTACTTCTTCATCGGCGACAACGAAAGCGCGGAAGGTGTTTGGGGCATCAGCGGAATATGGAAGTCCGTGCTGGAATATGGCGTGCTCGCGGCCTCGCACTTTGAAGTCCGCTTTCCCGACGACCCCTGCCTCGGCGAAGGCAAAGACGAGTTCATGCGACTCCCGGGCATTTCCGTCGCGCCGTGGAGCGGGATGGAAGGGGCCATCGCGGTGACGGGCAGGATGACGCCCGTAGCGAGGCGGCTGTTCCTGCAAACCCTGGAGGAGGATGGCATCCGGCTCTGGGACTTCATCCTGTTCCGGGATGGGAGGAAGCTTCTGTCGGTCTCCGACTACACCGACCGGATCGTCACCGGGCGCTTCGCCCGGGAGTTCATGGAGCGGCTGTTTGCTTGCTGGTTTGAGCCCATTCCGGAGCCGGAGGTCACATCCCATGAGAAGGGACCAGGCGTCGCCTTGAACGGGCTGCGCGAGACGATCCGGGCCCTGATCACAGACCTCGACGATGACGACGGAGTTGGCTGACGCTGAAGCTGTTCTGTGCCCGCTGTCACGCAGCGACACCCTGTTTGTCGCAAAGTAACAAATAGCAGGAGCCGATTTCGGCGCGCCGTGACGTGTCGGCCAAACCTCACCCTTTGCTATGTTAGGTTCAGAGGACTCCTGATGATGCGGACCAGGGGGAGTTCTCAGGGCTTTAGGCGGGTAAGTACCGCATGGGATTCCGCTGTGATTGTCGATACATCCAGGGACCTATACGATGAGGTGATTGCGGTATGGCTACCAGCAGACCACGCTCATACGAACCCTACCTGTCCGGCCATCGGGAGAAGATGCTGCAGCGGGTGCAGGAGGCCTACGATCGGTTCCAGGAGACCAGGACCTTCGAGTTCCCAACCTGGCTCTACGGTCCACCCAAGGGCACGCTCTTCAACGTTGAGGTAGAGGACTGCCCCCGGTTTGGCGATACGGCCTACGTCCAGTTCGATTCCGCTCGCACGGCCTTCCTCTCCATCGACATGCAGACAGACTTCTGCGGACCCCGTGGCTACGTTGACGTCATGGGCTACGACCTGTCGCTTACGGCCGCGGCCATCGAGCCGATCAAGAACGTGCTGAATGCCATTCGGGGTACCGACATCACCGTCATCCACACGCGCGAGGGACACGAGCCCGACCTCTCCGATGCGCCCTTCAACAAGATCTTGCGGAGCAAGATCATCGGCGATGGCGTGGGCATCGGCGACATGATTCCCGGGGGGGCCGGGCGTCTGCTGGTGCGAGGCGAGAAGAACTGGGACATCATCGACGAACTCTACCCCATCCCCGGCGAGATCGTTGTGGACAAGGCCGGAAAGGGCGCGTTCGGCTCCAGCACCATCCACATGATCCTGAAGAACCTCGGGATCACGCACCTGGTCATCACCGGCATCACCACCGACGTCTGCGTGCACACCATCATGCGTGAGGCCAATGACTACGGCTACTGGTGCGTGCTCTTGAAAGACGGCACGGGTGCCACAGACTACGGCAACCACGAGGCGGCCATCAAGTCCATCAAGATGCAGGGAGGCGTCTTCGGCTGGGTTAGCGACTCCCGTCGCTTCATCGAGGCCGTCAACCAGAACCTGCGGTAACGCTCGTGCAGTCGAGCAGCGGCCTCAGCCGTCCCGATCGGACGGCTGGGCCGTTCTTTTGTCAACGAAAGGTGGAGAGATTGCGCCATGGCCAGCCGTACAGCCCCTTCTTCGCTCCAACTGGTCTACCGGCCCGACGAAAGGCCGCGCTCCAGGCGTGACACCGTCCTCTATTCGCTGCAGTGGATCTTTATCATGTTCTACCCGGTGGTCTGGGGCTACGCCCTCGTAGGCACCGGGCTCGGGTTCTCGGGGCCCGAACTGGGCAACTTCATGGCCCGCGTGGCGCTGATGGTGGGACTCACCACGATCGTGCAGGTGCTGCTGGGCCACCGGTTTGCGATGGTCTCGGGACCCAATATCGTTCCGTCTCTGGCAGTGGTGGCTGCAGCGGCCGTGGGGGGCAGGGAGTACGCGCTCCTTTCCTTCAACGCCTACATCATCGCCGGCGCGGTGGTCGCTGTACTGGGCGCCGCCGGTCTCTTCAGCCGCCTGAGCCGCGTGTGGACGCCGCTCGTCCAGGGCGCCATGGTGATGACCATCGGCCTGACCACGAGTGGTACTGCCCTGGGCATGTTGGCCTCGGAGTCTGCCGGTTGGCCGTTCTGGGCGGGGATTCTGCTGGCCCTGCTCTGCGGCTGGCTCTCGCTGCGGGGCCGCACGCTGCTGGCCACCGTGCCGGTCATGGTGACCATTGTTCTCGGCTATGTGATCTTCATGACATCGGGCCACTTCGACTGGACCATGGTGCGGGCCATGCCGGCCTTCAACTGGCCGAAGCTGTTTCCTTACGGCACACAGGTTCCGCCGCTGGACCTCATCATTACCATGATCATCGTCAACCTGTTCTCGGCCCTGAACCTGTACGGCAACGTCAACGCCTATGCTGACATCGTCGGGGCGGAGGTGACCCCACAGGCCCAACGATGCTACTTCACCGTGTTCGGCCTTGTTGAGGGGAGCCTGGCCGGGGCCCTGGGCGTGCCTGCGTACGTAGCCTACGGAGAGAACCTGGGTTTCGTCATGCTCACCCGGGTGGCATCCCGCACCTTCATCCTGATCGGCGCCCTCTGCCTGGTCGTCATGAGCCTCTTCGGTCCGGTTTCGGGGTTGATGGCCGCCATGCCCGAGCCGGTGGCGGGCGCGGTCCTGTTGGGCGTGGCCTGCACGCTGATTGGCATGGGCGCAAAGACCTGGGTCAGGAGCGGTTCTTTTGGCGAGCGGGAGATCTTCATCGGCGGGTTTGCGGTCTTTTTCGCCCTGGGTACTTCGCTCTTGCCGCCTGAGTTCTTCGATGCGCTGCCCCGGCTGGTGGGCACCCTGTTCAAGAACGCCGTCATTCTGGTGATCGGCGTGGTGATGCTCCTGGAGCAGGTGCTTTTCCGTCCGAAGACGGGGACGGGTGCAGCCGCGCAGCCACCCTCGATTGTTACGAAGTGACAAACCCCTCGGGCCGGTTTCAGCACGCGTTGCCGTGTTGGACCGGCCCGTTGGTCTGTTACGTTAGAGCTGACTCTAAGCGAAAGGGGGGCGAATGTGAACCTTTGCAACGCTGCCCTCGTCGGCCGCGCCGGGCGCTGGGATATTGCGATTCGGGATGGCATGGTCGTATCTGTTACGCCGCACGTGTCTGCGGATGGGGGCTGCGTGAACGGTATTGACCTGTCGGGCAGGCTGGTGATGCGGCCGTTTGCGGATGTACACCTGCACCTCGACAAGGCCTTCCAGTCTGAAGCGATGCCCAATCGTTCCGGCACCCTTACCGAGGCCATACGGCTGGGACAGATCATCAAGGCTAACATGACCCGGTCTGCGGTTTACGAGAGGATCATGCGCGGGGCCCGGGCCGCCCTCTCGCACGGCGTCACCCGGCTGCGGACCCATGTGGATGTCGACCCGGTGGTCGGTCTCATCAGTGTTGAGGCAGCCCTGGAGGCTCGTGCGAAGCTGCGCGACGTGGTGGACCTACAGGTGGTTGCCTTCCCTCAGGAGGGCATCACCAACCAGCCAGGCGTCGCCGAACTGCTGCAGGAGGCGATCCGGATGGGGTGTGACGCCGTCGGCGGCATTCCCGCCCGTGACCCGCAGCCCGAGGAGCATGTCCGCATCGTCTTCGCCCTGGCGGAGGCGGCCGGCTCTCTGGTGGACATGCACGTGGACGAGTCGGACGATCCGTCGGACCTGACCCTGCCGCTGGTGGCTGAGTATACCCGGCGCCACGGCATGGCCGGCCGGGTGGCCGCGGGCCACTGTTGCTCGCTGTCAGCGCAGGAGCCCGCACGACGGGCCGGGATCATTGAATCGGTGCGTGACGCCGGGCTGCACGTGATCACCCTTCCTTCGACAAACCTCTACCTACAGGGACGGGGCGATCGGGTCAACGTGCGGCGGGGCCTGGCGCCTGTCAAGGAGCTGCTCGCCGCCGGCGTCAACGTTGCTTTCGGTTCCGACAACATTCGCGACCCGTTCAACCCCTTCGGCAACGGCAGCATGATCCAGGAAGCGCTCATCCTGGCCCATGCCGCCCACATGGGGGGCCAGGATGAACTGGCGACTGTATTGGAGATGGCCGGCCACAGGGCTGAGGCCATCATGGACGGTTGTCACCCCGACCGTCTGCCCGGGCCGGACATCCGGCCCGGCATGGAGGCCAACCTGATCGTGCTGGATGCCGCATCCCCAGCTGACGTCATCGTCGGCCAGCGCCCACCTGAACTGGTATTCGTCCGTGGACAGCAAGTTATGAGTCGACAGGAACAACTCTCTGTCACGGCTCCATTCGGCGAAAACGAGACTGAACAAGGAGAGTCTTAGATGAACACGTTCTTACTGCTCGTTCCGTTGATCGTGGTCATGGTTCTCCTGCTCCTCCGTCAGCACATGTTGGTGGCCGGCGCGGTGGGCGGCATCCTCGCCATTCTCATCGGTGGAATCTCGCCGGCCGACGCCGGCAGCATCTTCACCCAGGGCACCGCCTCCATGCTGGGCATCACCACGCCCATTCTCTATGCCGCTGCCGCCATGATGGTGGGCAAGGCGGGTTCCATCAAGGCGGCCGTCACCCTGGCCAATCGGGGCCTGGGCAAGCAGGTGGGCCTCCTGGCGGCCTTCATGGTGCTGATCCAGGCCGCCGCCACCTACATGGCCGGTATGGGCGCCGGCAACACGATGGTGACGGCGCCGCTGGTGGCCGCAGCGGTGGGTGCCGTTCCTCCCGTGATCGCCGGCATGGCCATCGCCACCGCCGCCTCCTTTACCACATCGCCCGCCTCCACGGAGACGGTCATTACCGCCGAATTTGCCGGCGTGGATGTGGCCATGCATGCCAGCAACATGATGCCCTACACGATCCTCTTCTGGGTGATCGGCGCAGCGCTGGCCTACTGGGGCGTGCGCAAGTACGGCAGCCTCACCGTCGGCGACGAGGGTGGGAAGGACGAGTTTGCCGACGTCTCCGCCGGCACGCTTTGGGTTCGGTCCATCCCTTTCATCGCACTGCTCGGGCTGGTGATTCTCGGCTCCAAGCTCAACGGTCTGCTCGGGGTCGCCCTGTTCACTCCCGGCTCGATCATCCTTCTCACCACCGTGCTGACCTGGCTCTGCTGCAAGATGAGCCTCACCGAGGCCGCTGAGCAGCTCGTCAACGGCGGGCAGTTCATCCTGGTCACCCTGTTCTCGGTGGGTATGTTCCTCGGCTTCATCAACATGATGGGCGAGATCGGCACCTTCGAGGCGATCGCCGGTCTGGCCGGCGCTGCGCCTTCCTCGATCATCGCGCCGGTGGCGGCCATCGTCGCCTTCATCGTGGCCATCCCCTCAGGCGCCATGTGCGCTGGCGTACTGGCGCTGATCATGCCGACGATTGCTGCCATCGGTACGTCTCCCGCAGCCATGGGCCTGGTCGCGATCGCCACGGGCCTGGGCACCCAGATCAGCCCTGTGCAGATCAACGTGGCGGCCCTCGGTCAGGGCTTCAAGAAGGACATCATGGAAGTTGTTCGCATGAACATCCCCTACGTTCTGGGCACGCTGGCTGTCATCGTCGTGATCTGCTTCATCGTCGGTTAAACGGACTCTGGTTGGAGGAGTGTACATGCAGCGCCGTCTGATCAAGAGACCCAATACGTATTACGACTCTGTCACACTCATGCGGATTTCCTCTGAGGCGAAGCGCGTGCCCGGGGTCAGCCAGGTTGCGGTGGTCATGGTGACGGAGATGAACCGGGCCATACTGGCTGACACCGGCTTCGACCCGGCCGAGTATGCCGACATGGGTCCCAACGACCTGGTGATCGGCCTGGTTGCCGAGACCGAGGAGGCGCTGGGCGCCGCACTGATCCGGGTGGACGAGCTCTTGAACGCCGTGGGCCAGGAGAGCGGTCAGGCACAGGAGGAGCGCGTGCAGACCCTCGAAGGGGCCCTGGCCCGCATGCCTGAGGCCAACCTGGCCATCGTCTCCACCCCCGGCGCCTTCGCCGCCCGCGAGGCCCTGAAGGCACTGAAGAACGGCCTCCATGTCATGATCTTCAGCGACAACGTGGCGCTGGAGAAGGAGGTCGCCCTGAAGCAGGAGGCGCAGCGGCGCGGCCTGCTGGTGATGGGGCCGGACTGCGGCACCGCCATCATTCACGGCGTACCCCTGGGCTTCGTGAACGTCGTGCGGCGCGGCACGGCGGGCCTCGTGGCGGCATCCGGCACCGGCCTCCAGGAAGTGGCCGTGCTCGTGCACCAGCTCGGGGCAGGCATTTCGCAGGCCATCGGCACCGGTGGCCGTGATCTGAGCGATGAGGTCGGCGGCATCACCATGCTTCAGGGCATCGACCTGCTGGAGCACGACCCGGGCACCGAGCGCATCACGCTCGTCTCCAAACCGCCGGCCCCGGCGACGATGCAGCGCCTGCTGGAGCGGGTGCGCCGGATGACCAAGCCCTGCGTGGTCTGCTTCCTGGGCGCCGACGAAGAGGTGGTCGCCCAGGCGAGAAGTGCCGGCCTGAAGATGGCGACGACGTTGGAGGAGGCAGCCCTCCTGACGGTGGAATCGCCTGCCACTCCGCTGCCCGATGCGACGGCCGAGGTGGCTGCCGCCGTGGCAACAGAAGCGGCCAGATACCCCCAGGGGAAGCGGCCCGGTGCCTTCGTGCGGGGGCTCTTCTCCGGCGGGACGCTCTGCCATGAGGCTTACCTCACCCTGCAGGCCATGCTGCCCGATGTCTCCAGCAACCTGGCCCAGAACGCCCGCTACAAGCTGGAGAACCCCAATGAGAGCCGGGGCCATACCCTGGTGGACATGGGCGATGACTACTTCACGCAGAGCCGGCCGCACCCGATGATCGACGCCAGCTATCGTCTGGAGCGCATCCGCAAGGAGGCCATGGACCCCGAGACGGCGGTTGTCCTGTTCGACGTGGTGCTCGGCTATGGGAGCAACAGCGATCCGGGCGGCGCGATCGCCGAAGAGGTGGCCAGGCTCCGGGCCGAGCTGGCCGCCGCCGGTCGCTACGTGGCATTCATCGCCTCGGTAACGGGTACCGAGGAGGACCCGCAGCCGCGCAGTGAGCAGGTGGCCAGGCTGCGGGAGGCCGGTGTGACGATCCTGTCCACCAACTACCGGGCGGCCCGGGCGGCCGGCTTGCTGGTTGAGACCTTGAAGGGGGTGGGGGCATGAGCAGCACTCTGTTGTATCGCTTGCTGGATCAGGAGTTGAAGATCATCAACATCGGCGTGCCGTCGTTCTCCGAGACGCTCACCGCGGTCAATGCCCCGCACATCCATGTGCACTGGGCCCCGCCGGCCGGCGGCAATGTGGAGGCGGTTGAACTGCTGGACCGGCTGGAGGTGCACGCAGAGACCATCCAGCGTGCCAACGCAGAGGCCCTGGCCCGTATCCTGGCCGCCCGGCCGGTGGCCGTCGACGTGCAGCCTGCCCGTGACGTGGTGCCGGGGATGGATGGGCGCATCCTGCTGCACGCCGGCCCTCCCGTGACGTGGGAGCGGATGTGCGGCCCGGTGCGCGGCGCGGTGATCGGCGCCATTCTCTTCGAGGGTTGGGCCACCACACACGCGGAGGCTGAGGCCCTCGCGGCCAGCGGGGGCGTGCGGCTGGAGCCCAACCACCATCACAGCGCAGTCGGACCGATGGCCGGCCTCACTTCGCCTTCCATGCCCGTCTTCGTGGTGGAGAACCAGGAGGCCGGCAACCGGGCCTACGTGAACATGAACGAGGGGCTTGGGAAGGTGCTCCGGTTCGGCGCGAACTCCGCCGAGGTGCTGGAGCGGCTGGCCTGGATGCGCGACGTGCTCGGGCCCGCCCTGGGCGCTGCCATTCGGGCGGCCGGCGGTGTGGACCTGAAGTCCATCACCGCCAGGGCCCTGCAGATGGGCGACGAGTGCCACAACCGGAATACCGCCGCGACCAGCCTCTTCGTGCGGACACTCTTCCCCTATCTGGTGAAGACCGCTGCGCCCGAACAGCTGGCAGAGGTGGCCGACTTCCTCGGCCGAAACGACCACTTCTACCTCAACCTCTCCATGGCAGCTTGCAAGGTCGCCATGGATGCCGCCCGGGGGATCGAAGGCTCCTCGGTCGTGGTGGCGATGGCCCGCAACGGTACGGAGTTCGGTGTTCAGCTCAGCGGCACGGGCGACCAGTGGTTCACCGCCCCATCGCCTGTGATCGATGCGCTCTTCTTCCCTGGCTACGGCCCCGAGGACGCGGCCCGTGACCTGGGCGACTCCTGCATTACGGAGACGGCGGGCATCGGTGGGTTCGCGATGGCGGCCGCCCCGGCCATCGTTCAGTTTGTCGGCGGCTCAGTCGGCGACGCCCTGAACTTTACCAAGGAGATGCGGAACATCACCCTGGGCGAGGAGCGGACATACGGCATTCCCGCCCTGGATTTCGCCGGCGCACCGACCGGCATCGACGCCCGGCTGGTGGTGGATACCGGCATCCTTCCGGTCATCAACACCGGCGTGGCGCACAAGGAGCCCGGAGTGGGCCAGGTGGGCGCCGGCATCGTGCGTGCGCCGATGGACTGCTTTGTGGAGGGTCTGCGGGCTCTGGAGGAGCGGCTGTCGCAATCCGACCGGTAATGTATGGGAGGTAGTGTAGATGCATAAGGTCGAGGTATATCGCCTTCCCATGGGTTCCCCTGACGATCTGTCCGCCCTGGAGGCGCTGCTGGATAACGGCACGATCGACGCGCGGGACATCATCGCCGTCCTCTGCAAAAACGAGGGCAACGGGTGCGTCAACGACTTCACCCGGGGCTTCACCACCCTGGCGGTCAAGGTGCTGCTGAGCGAGCGGCTGGGCATCAGCCGTGACGAGGTGGCCAACCGGGTCGCCCTGGTCATGTCCGGCGGGACCGAAGGGGTCATGACCCCGCACATGAACGTGTTTGTGCGCAAGCAGGTGGCCGACCGCGGCGGCATTCCCGCCGGGGAGAAGCGGCTGGCCGCTGGAATCGCCTTCACCCGTGACTTCAAGCCCGAGGAGCTGGGCCGCATGGCGCAGGTTCGTGAGGTCGCCCGGGCCGTGCGGGAAGCCATGGCTGAGGCCGGTATTTCCGACCCCGCGGACGTTCACTTCGTGCAGATCAAGTGCCCCCTGCTGACCGCGGACCGCATCGAGGATGCCCTCCGGCGCGGTGAGACGGTTGCGGTAAACGACACCTACAAGTCGATGGGTTACAGCCGGGGCGCCTCGGCTCTGGGCGTCGCAGTGGCACTGGGTGAGATTCCCGAGTCCGCGGTCTCCGATGAGAAGATCTGCAGCGACTGGAGCCTCTATTCGACCGTCGCTTCCACTTCGGCCGGGGTGGAGCTGCAGAAGTGCGAGATCATCGTCATGGGCAACTCCAGCGAGGCTGCCAGTGACCTGGTCATCGGCCACGATGTGATGCGGGATCCCATCGACATGCAGGCCGTCCTGCGGGCGATGAAGGCTGCGGGCCTTCGGTTCGATGTGCTGCCCGGCGAGGGGGAACTGGATAGGATCGTCAATGTGCTGGCCAAGGCCGAGGCCCCGTCCACCGGCCAGGTGCGTGGCCGGCGGAACACGATGCTGGACGACTCTGACATCAACCACACGCGTTCGGCGCGGGCGGTGGTGAACGCAGTGATCGCCGCGGTCACCGGCGACCCCATGGTCTACGTCTCGGGAGGGGCAGAGCACCAGGGACCCGATGGTGGCGGCCCTGTTGCGGTGATCGCCCGGGCGGACTAGGGGTTCTCTCGCGGCGAACTGGAGGAGGGGAAACCTGAGTGCCTGAGCGCATTGTGGTCGCGCTGGGCGGAAATGCCATCCTGCAGCCCGGTCAGCGCGGCCATTACGAAGAGCAGCGACAGAACATCGACCTTACGGCGGCGCAGCTGGCCGCTTTGGTGGAACGAGGATATGAGCTGGTACTGACGCACGGCAACGGGCCTCAGGTGGGGAACCTGCTGCTGCAGAACGAAGCCGTGACCGACTTGGTCGCCCCCATGCCGCTGGACCCTTACGAGGGGTACGTATTGGAAAC
>JAMNXV010000138.1 GCA_023623185.1 Bacillota bacterium | reverse complement strand
CTCGCATCCTCACTCCTCCTCAACCGGCGGACATGCCCCATCTGCGGATGGTTCGGCGCTCCAGCGCCTCGAACAGCCCCTCGGCCAGGAGCCCCAGCCCAATGATCGTCACGAGGCCGCAGAAGACGCCGGTCGTGTTCAGGTTGTAGCGCTCCACGTTGATCATCCAGCCCAGTCCCCCTGCCTGGCCGCTGGCCCCGAAGACCAGCTCGGCGGCGATCACCGTGCGCCAGCCGAACGACCAGGCGATCTTCAGCCCCGTCAGTATGTAGGGCAGGGCGGCCGGCAGGTACACGTAGCGGACCAGGCCCCACCCGTGAAGCCCCAGATTCTGCCCCGCCTGCTTCCAGATCAGCGGCACGGTCTCGAAGCCCGTGTGCATGTTGAGCGCCAGGGACCAGACCACCGAGTTGGCGATGACGAAGAGCAGCGAGCGTGGGCCGATCCCCAGCCACAGCAGCGCCACCGGCAGGAGCGCGATGGCAGGCAGGGGGTTCATGATGGACGTCAGGGTCAGCAGCAAGTCGCGCCCCCAGCGGCTGGCGGTGGCCAGGGCCGTCAGCCCGAAGGCAATCAGAATGCCGATGGCCATGCCTGTCAGCACCATCTGCAGGGTCTGCAGGGTGTAGCGCACCAGACTGCCGTTTTGGATGTACTCACCGAAGCCCAGCAGCACCCGGCTGGGGGCCGGCACCAGCAGGGGGCTCACGCCCGCTGCCCGCACGTACCCCTCCCAGAGGAGCAGCAGGATCAGGAGGACCGCCAGCCTGTTCAGCCCGCTCCTCATGAGGCCCTCTCACCCGCATTCTTCTCCTGCTCCAGGAGCTGCCGGATCAGCCGGCGCAGCTCCGTCCCCTCTGAGCGCTCCAGCAGGGCGAGGCCAGTCACGCTGGGCTCCAGGGTCCGCTTGACCCGGCCGGGCCCCGCAGACAGCACCACGATGCGATCCCCCAGCACCATCGCCTCCTCGATGGAGTGGGTGACGAAGAGCAGCGTCTGCCGGGTCTCCGCGTGCATCCGGTTCAGCTCAGCCTGAAGCTGCGCGCGGCTCTGGGCGTCGAGGGCGGCGAACGGTTCATCCATGAGGAGCACCTTCGGCTTCAGCACCAACGCCCGGGCGATGGCCACCCGCATTTTCATGCCGCCTGAGAGCTGGTGCGGGTAGAAGTCGCCCCAGCGGCTGAGTCCCACCAGCTCCAGGATCTCAGCGATCTGCCGCCGGGCATCAGCGCCCGTCGTGCCCCGCGCCACCCGCAGCGCGAAGGCCAGGTTGCCGGCCACCGTCTGCCAGGGAAACAGCTGGTCGAACTCCTGGAAGACGAAGGCACGGTCGGGGCCGGGGCGGGCGACGGGCCGGCCGTCCAGGAAGACCGATCCCTTCGCCGCCGCCTCGAAACCCCCGACGATCTTGAGCAGCGTGGACTTGCCGCAGCCAGACGGCCCCAGGATGACCATCTTCTCCCCCTCGTGGACGTCGAGGTCGATGCCGTCCAGGGCGGTGACGGTCTCCCGGGCCGTGCGGTAGACGGCGGTAAGCCCGCGGATCTGAAGTTTCACAGGCCGCATCACATCACCTCACAGGCAGGTGCCAAAGGGCTCAGGACAGCAGCAGGGCCAACCCCGTCGCGGCGATCAGCAGCGACAGGGCCGTGACGAACCCGCGCGCCGAGAGACGGCCGTTGAGGCGCTTTCCCAGCCAGCCGCCCAGCAGCATCAGCGGGGAACACAGCAGGCTCAGCAGCACGTGGCGCGGGTGCAGCACGTCCAGGGACCAGTAGGCCAGCAACCGGAAGGAATCGATGACGAACAGGGTCAGCGTCAGGGAGGCGACGAATGCCATCTTCTCCAGGCGGGGCAGTAAGTACATCGAGAAGGATCCGGTCTGCGGCCCCGCCCTGCTCATGCCTGTGGCGCGCGGCGCCGGGGCGGCCCTGCTGTTGCATGGGCCGCCCCGGCGTCCGTCGTCTGCAACCGGCGCCTTGCTGAATCCCTAACGGAAGCCCCCCTCCGTCGGCCTGCCCTCACCGCCGGTGACGACCCACTCCCGCACCTCCCAGTCCTCCATCCCCGAGGCGACCAGCGGGTCCCGGGCGGCCACGGCCTCCGCCTCGGCCAGCGAGCCCGCCCGGATGATGGTCATGCCGCCGGTCTTGTCGGCGAAGGGCCCGCAGAGCACCAGCCGCCCCTCGTCGGCCAGCCTCTTCAGGTGCGCCCGGTGGGCCTGCATGAGTTCCTCGGTGATCACGCACCCCGGCTTGCGGGTGAGCCG
>JAMNXV010000073.1 GCA_023623185.1 Bacillota bacterium | reverse complement strand
GCGGCGGGAAGGCGGCGCCGAACGTTGGCCCGGCGCCGGACGCTGGGCTGGACGGCGGCGTGACCGTGGGACGGGGGTGAATGGCGGGCAGGGGCTGGAGGCGGCGGGACTGTGGAACGGGGTTGAATGGCAGACAGGGGCTGGACGGCGGCGGGACTCCGGGACGGAGTTGAATGGCGGGCTAACGCAGGACGTTGGGCCAGCGCTGGAACAGGGGATGGCCGGAGCCAAGCTCACGCCAGCGTCGGGCCCCCGTCTGCGCACATCAGCTCACATAAGCTCACATCAACTCGATCTGCAGCGGCCGCCGCAGCCGCAAGGCCTCCTGGGTGGCGGCGGTGAGGGCGTGGAGGACGTCCCGGAAGACCTCTGCCGCCGGGGTGAACGTGAACCGGGCCTCCGCCACGTCGGGTCGGCCGGCGACGAAGGCCTGGTGCCAGCGGGTGACCGGTGGCAGGGGCGGCAGCTCGGGCAGGATTACGGGCGCGCCGGAGCCGCCCATTTCCGGGGTTCTGAGCCCCTGAACGCCGTCAACCGTGAACTGCAGCGCGGCGAAGAAGCAGGCAAACCAGCCGCGCTCCAGTCCCGGAACGGAGCGGAATCCGACGGGGGGCGGGAACTGGCGGAGCGCGATCCGAATGCCCCGGGGTGTGAGGCTGACCAGGGCGTTTTCGGAATGGGCGACTGTCGTCTCCTCCTGCCCGCCAAAGAATGCGCCCAGGGCGGCGCCTGAGGCCGAGCGGAAGGCAAGCGTGGGCACCTGCTGCTCGGCGATCTGACGGCCGATGCGCTCGGTTTCGTCCAGCAGCACCCCGGCCCGCACTGGCTGGAGCTGCATCGCGTCCACCGCGCCCAGCCGCATGAACAGGGGAAACGCCTCGGCGCCGATGAACTCCACGGCCTCCTGCAGCCTGGTCAAGTGCGTGAGGGGAATCAGGTGTTCCGTCCCGCCTGAAACGAAAAAGCGCAGTTTGTCGAACAAGCAATTCCCTCCCCTATTGAAAGCACAACAGTCCAAAATAAGGGTCATGAATACCGGATGCATCAACCTGAGGCGTCCGTCGAGTTCGGTCGGGCGACAGGATCAGCCTGGCGCAAGCCTTGTGCCGAATTGAACAAAATGTCACTCGTTGCATAAGCGTCGCTTATGACCGTGATTGCTGCCAGCAATAGCCTTTCAGAACGTTGACAGTACTTTGTACGTAGGACTACAATGATTTCCGTCTACAGGTTACGGCACTTTCGGACTACAACCTGTGGTGCGAAGGGGTATGGTCCAGTATGGATTGGACGGGGGTTTCTGACAAGAGCAAGTGGGGGAAGGAGCGTACCAGGGTATGCGAGAGTTCGTGAGACGCAACCATTTCTTGCTTCGGCGGCTTCACTCGCTGGCCGGTGTTGTGCCCGTGGGCCTCTTCCTGGTGTTCCACCTATTCGAGAACTCCAGGGCCATACAGGGGCCCGAGGCCTACAACCAGGTCGTGCTGTCGATCAACTCGCTGCCGTTCATCCTGCTGATTGAGATCTTTGGCATTTTCCTGCCGCTTTACTTCCATGCCATTTACGGCATCTGGATCGCAGCCGACGCGCGGCACAACGTTTCGCAGTACAGCTATGGCCGGAACTGGGCGTTCCTGTGGCAGCGCATCACCGGCATCATAACCCTATTCTTCGTTACGTACCACATCTGGCACTTCCGGGTCCAGAAGGCCCTGGGCAAGTACGATGTGGGTACCGCCATGCCCGGTCTGCCCGACTACTTCACCGTGGCCGAGGCCTTCGCGAGCCCGCTCGCGAAGGTGGTCTATGGCATTGGCATTGTGGCCGCGGCATACCACTTTGCCAACGGCCTCTACACCTTCCTCATCACGTGGGGAATTACCATCGGCCCCCGCAGCCAGCGGGTCTCCAGCCTGGTCACGAATCTGCTGTTCGTGCTCGTCTCGGCAATGGGCCTCACCGCCCTGTTCGCATTCCGCATGTAGGAGGGAACGGTTGTGCGCAATCTGATTGTCGTTGGCGGCGGTCTGGCTGGACTCATGGCGGTCATCAAGGCTGCTGAGGCCGGGTTCCACGTCGATCTGATCTCCCTGGTCCCCGTCAAGCGTTCCCACTCCGTGTGCGCGCAGGGGGGCATCAACGGCGCCGTCAACACCAAGGGTGAGGGCGACTCCCCGTGGATTCACTTCGACGACACCATCTACGGCGGCGACTTCCTGGCCGACCAGCCGCCGGTCAAGGCGATGTGTGAGGCTGCGCCCGGCATCATCTACCTCTTCGACCGGATGGGCGTGCCCTTCAACCGCACGCCGGAAGGGCTGATCGACTTCCGTCGCTTCGGCGGCACCCTGTACCACCGCACGGCGTTCTCCGGCGGCTCCACCGGGCAGCAGCTGCTCTATGCCCTGGACGAGCAGGTGCGCCGCCACGAGGTGGAAGGCCGGGTCACCAAGTGGGAGGGCTGGGACTTCACCGGCCTGGTGCTGCACGAGGGCCGGGTGGTCGGCTGTACGGCCCAGAACCTGACCACCATGGAGTTCCGGGCCTTCAAGTCGGACGCGGTCATCATGGCCACGGGCGGCATCGGCATGATCTTCGGCAAGTCCACCAACTCGGTGATCAACACGGGTTCCGCCCAGGCGATTGTCTACCAGCAGGGCGCCTGGTACGCCAACGGCGAGATGATCCAGGTGCATCCCACCGCCATCCCCGGCGACGACAAGCTGCGGCTCATGTCGGAGTCGATCCGCGGCGAGGGCGGCCGCGTCTGGACGTACAAAGACGGCAAGCCCTGGTACTTCCTCGAGGAGAAGTACCCGAAGTACGGCAACCTGGTGCCGCGCGACATCGCCACCCGCGAGATCTTCGACGTCTGCGTCAACCAGAAACTCGGCGTCGACGGCAAGAACATGGTCTACCTGGATGTGAGCCACATCCCGGCTGAGACCCTGCGCCGGCGCATCGGCAACCTGATCGACATGTACAAGAAGTTCGTCGGCGATGACGCGACCAAGGTGCCGATGAAGATCTTCCCCGGCGTCCACTACACCATGGGCGGCCTGTGGGCGGGCTACGAGAAGAAGGCCAACAACGACATGGACCTCGACAGCCCGAAGAGCTTCATGACCAACATCCCCGGGCTCTACGCCGCCGGTGAGGCCTCGTTCCAGCACCACGGCGCCAACCGGCTCGGGGCCAACTCCCTGGTCTCCTGCGTCTTCGACGGCATGGTGACCGGCCCTGCGGCCGTGAAGTACATCCTCGGCCTGGACGCCACCCCGGCCGAGGAGCTGCCCGACTCCATCTTCGAGGCGGCGGTGCGGGAGGCCGAGGCCCAGTATCAGCGCATCCTGCGCATGGACGGTCCCGAGAACCCCTATGTGCTGGCCGACGAGTTGGGCCAGATCATGACCGACAACGTGACGGTGGTGCGCTATAACGCTCGGCTGGAGGAGACGCTGGCGAAGATCAACGAATTCAAGGAGCGCTACGAGCGGATCGGCGTGCCCGACACCGGCAGCCACTCCAACCAGCCGGCTGTGTTCACCCGGTGGCTCCACGGCATGCTCGTCTTGGCGGAAGTCATCACCAAGGGCGCCCTGGCCCGGAACGAGTCCCGCGGGGCGCACTACAAGCCCGAGTTTCCCGAACGCGACGATGAGAACTGGCTGAAGACCACCATCGCGCGCCACACCGACTCCGGGCCCGAGCTGAGCTACCGGCCGGTGGACGTGACGCACATTCAGCCCCGCAAGCGGGACTACACATCGAAGTAAGGGGGTACGGGAACCGTGGCCGATCAGAAGTTCATCGAACTGCGCATCAGGCGTCAGGAGGCACCCGACAAGCCCTTCTACTGGGAGGAGTTCCGCATCCCGTACCGTCCCGGTATGAACGTTATCGCCTGCCTGATGGAGATTCAGCGGAACCCGGTCAACGCCGAGGGCAAGCGCACCACGCCGGTGGTCTGGGATTCCAACTGCCTGGAGGAGGTCTGCGGCGCCTGCTCCATGGTGATCAACGGCAAGGCCCGGCAGGCCTGCTCCGCGCTGGTCGACAATCTGACGCAGCCAATCACCGTCGAGCCTCTGAAGTCGTTCCCCCTGGTGCGGGACCTCATGGTGGACCGCCAGCGCATGTTCGACGCCCTAAAGCGGGTACGCGCCTGGATTCCCATCGACGGCACGCACGAGCTCGGGCCGGGGCCGCGCCAGTCGCCTGCCGACCAGGAGTGGATGTATAAGCTCTCGGAGTGCATGACCTGCGGCTGCTGCATGGAGGCGTGCCCGAACTACAACGAAGGGACCGATTTCATCGGCCCCGCGCCGATCTCGCAGGCCCGCCTCTTCAACGCCCACCCCACAGGCAAGATGCACGCGCACGAGCGGCTGGAGGCCCTGATGGGCCCGGGCGGCGTGATGGAGTGCGGCAGCGCCCAGAACTGCGTGCGGGCCTGCCCGAAGGGCATCCCGCTCACCACGTCGATCGCCGACATTCAGCGGCAGGTCACGGTGTACTCGTTCAAGAAGATGTTCGGGCAATAAGGCGCCTGTCCGAAGGCGCCTGCCCGAAGAAGCAGGCGTGCGGAGCAAGAAGGTCAGGGAGCCAGGAAGAAGCGGGTTCGCCGGCCCACGGTGGGGCGGCGAACCCGCTTCTTACTGCGCCATGAGCGTGCTCCAGTTCAGGTAGAGCAACGGAAGGTTCCACGGCAGCGTGGCAGTGAGCACGAGGGCCAGGGCACGGGCCCGGGAGAGGCCCGAGATGCGGTGCACCCCTGCCGTCTGCGCCCCGATGCGCCAGAGGAGGAACGGGAGCGAGGCCCAGAGCACCAGCATGTCCCGCTGCGTGAGGTAGGGGACGAAGGTCACGATGTCCTCGACCAGGAACAGCACCCAGATGAGCCCCGTGTATTTCATCGCTTCCTGAACCTGAATGTGCCAGCCGAAAAACCGGCTGCTCCAGAACAGGAGCGCTACCTGGACGGCGAAGAGCATCAGCATCAGGTTGAGCAGGTTGAAGAGGAGCGCCCCGGCCGGCACCGACGGCACGGCTGACCGGATGGCCGGGTGGTAGATCAGCATCACTGCTTCAATCGTGAAGACCGAGAGCAGAATCCAGATGTACGCGTAGCGCATCTGTGTCTGCGCCTGCGCAAAGGTCTCGGCCGGTCGCAGCAGCATGCCGCGAATCCAGTCAGGCAAGGCCAAAGCCAACCCTCTCCTTCATCAGTCATACGGCAGCGGCTCCCGCCGGGCTGCCACGCTCTGGACCAGGCCGATGGCAGCCATGTTCGCCAACAGGGCGGTGGGGCCATAGCTGACGAAGGGCAGCGGGATGCCGGTGACCGGCATCAGCCCCATGGTCATGCCGACGTTCTCCAGCACGTGGGCGCCGAACAGGGCGGCCACGCCGACGACGAGCAGGGTGCCGTACCGGTCGTTGGCCGAAAACGCGATGATGGCCAGCCGCAGGAACAGGAGCGCGTACAGGCCCAGCAGCACGGTGCCGCCGACAAAGCCCCACTCCTCAACCAGCGCGGCGAAGACGAAGTCGGTGTGGGGGAAGGGAAGCCAGCCGTTCTGCTGGTATTCCCCCTGCTTGTACCCCTTGCCCCAGATGTCGCCGCTGGCGATGGCCATCTTGGACTGGAGCACCTGCCACCCGGACCCCTGGGGATCCTTCTCCGGGTACAGGAAGGCGTCGATGCGGTCCCACTGCCCCGGGTTGATGTTCAGCGGAAAGACGGTGCCATAGGTGTAGTGGCTCCAGACGGAGCCGACCACCAGCCCGGCCACCAGCACGCCCGCGGCCAGGAGCTTCCTGCCGGGAAAACCGCGCCCGTAGACCATGACGACGCCGATCACGGCGAACACCAGGGCAGTGCCCAGGTCCTTCTGCAGGACCACCGCGCCCAGCACGGGAAGCACGTGCAGGATCGGAGGACCCAGATGCCACCAGGCCTCCAGCCGCTCCATGCTGTCGAGCTGCTTCGCCAGGGTGATGATCAGGAGCACCTTGCCGAGTTCCGACGGCTGGACCATGATCACGCCAAGGTCTATCCAGTTCTTGTTGCCCATGACCTCGACGCCGAAGAGGACAACGGCGAACAGCATGGCCACGTTGAAGCCGTAGATCCACCAGTAGAGGGCGCGCAGCTCGTTGTAGTCCAGCAACAGCAGGATGGCCCAGGCGAAGATGCCCATGACGAGCGCGGCCGCCTGCTTGATGAGATCCGCCTTGACCTCGTAGCTCGGCGCGGCGCTGGAGATCACGACGAAGCCGATCCCGGTGATGGCGAGGACGATGATGAAGAGCGGCCAATCGATCATTCTCCAGAAGCGGCCGTGCCAGTACAGTGCGAACACCCCCTACAGCGGTATACCATTCGGTTGGACCGGGTCAATCCCCTCTTGGTTTCTTCTTGCCGCCGGTGAACAAAATGGGAGGGGCGGCAAGGCCCCCCAGCCCAAAAAAAGTGCCACCCGCAGGTGGCACGGTTATTGACGAGTAGTTACGGCTGTACCTTCTTCGGCGTCGGCAGGCCAATGTTGCCCCGACCGCCGTCCCGGGGCCGCGCCTCGTTGACGGTAAGCGGGCGACCCGCCCATTCTGCGCCGTTCAGGGCCTCGATAACCAGCTGAGCTGCCTCGTCGGGCACCTCAACAAACCCGAACCCGCGACTGCGACCGGTCTCGCGATCTGTGACGATGCGAGCGGAGATGACCTCGCAATATTGCGACACGGCGTTGTGCAGGTCGTCGCTGGTGGCGGCCCACGGCAGGTTACCGAAATAAAGGGTCTTGGCCATCTGCTCTCGTACTCCCGTCTCTGTGAATTTATCGCAGCCGCTGCCCCCGGGGCAACGTCGCGATGCTTTATTCAGTTTACACGTAGGGCTGGTCGGCGTGCAAGAGGGTTTGACCACGGTGCACCCTTTGGGTAAAGTAAAATCACCCAAGTGGGAGGGAGAGCCGTGGTGCCGAGGCTGGTCGCTGCGCTTCTTGGACTTATGCTCCTCGTCAGTTGTTCCGCACCTCCGGTGAACCCCGGCGCGGGGCCGGGCGATGGCGGCAGCATCGGCGCCCAGCCGCCCGGCGGCGGGGCGGATGACCCGCCGGCGGTGGAGGTCACCCCCACAGTATATGAACTGGTGATCGCGGGCGGCACCCTGGTCGACGGCACCGGCGCGCCCGGATACCGCGGCGATGTGGCCATAGATGGCGACCGCATCGTCGCCGTGGGCGACATCGGCCCCTGGGAAGCGAACCGGGTCATCGACGCGGCGGGCCTGGTGGTCGCGCCCGGCTTCATCAATCCCCACTCGCACACCCACGACGACCTGCTGAACCCGTTCATCGAGCGGGACGCCAGGGCCTCCCTGATGCAGGGCATCACCACCGAGTTCGGCGGGGTGGACGGCCGCTCGCCGGTCGATATTGGCGGGTTCCTCTCGCAGCTGGAAGCGGAGGGGACGGGCGTAAACTACGGCACGTTCCTGGGGCAGGGTTCTGTGCGGGGCTACGTGATGGGGTGGGCGCAGGGGCCGGCCAGCGAAGCGCAGCTGGACGACATGAAGCGGCTCGTGCGCCAGGGCATGGAGGACGGGGCCTTCGGCCTCTCCACCGGGCTGGAGTACCAGCCGGGGTCCTTCGCCGCAACGGATGAGGTGGCGGCGCTGGTCGCCGAAACCGCGCCGTTCGGCGGCATCTACTCCACCCACGTGCGCAGCGAGGGCGACGCCGTGGTGGAGGCGATCCGGGAGGCCCTGGAGATCGGCCGGCTGGCAGGCGTTCCCGTCAACCTTTCCCACCTGAAAATCGTGCACTACTGGAACTGGGAGAAGGAGGACGAGGTTGTCAGGCTGATCGAGGAGGCCCGCGCGTCCGGCCAGCGGGTGTTCGCCGACGTCTACCCCTACCGGGCGCCGGACTACGCGGTGAACAGGCCGCTCTCGGAGTGGGCCGGCGCCCTGCCGCCGGAGCACCTGCTGATTGTTGACGGCGTGCCGGAGGAACTGCAGGGCCTCACGGTGGCCGAGGCGGCAGCCAGGCTGGGCCTACCGGAGGCCGAGGCGACCCGGGGGTTTCAGGCACGTTTCCCCTCCACGCGGATTGTGGCCCTGGTTTCCAGCGAGCGCGCGATGCACCGGTTCTATGCGGCTGACTGGTCTGTGGTCTCCACCGACGGTGAGGCCCAGCCCAAACTGGCCACGGCGGAGGAGGCGCGTGGTTATGCCTTTCACCGCCGCTCGTACGGGACGTATCCGCAGTTGTTCGAGGAGCTGGTACGCGCCCGCAAGGTGCTGACCCTGGAGCAGGCGGTGCGCAAGTCCACCGGCCAGGTGGCGGACGAACTGGGCCTTACGAGCCGGGGGTACCTGAAGCCCGGACAGTATGCCGACATCGTTGTGTTTGATCCGGATGCCATCGCCGACCGGACGACCTGGCTGAGCCCGCAGGAGTACCCGGAAGGCGTCCATTACGTGCTGGTCAACGGCCATGTGGTCGTCGAGGAAGGCGAGTGGATCGGGGGGCGCCACGGGCGGATCATCCGGCGGGGTGAAGAATGAAGGCAGGTCGAGAGGAGGCTGTGGGGATGGCTTACTGGCTGATGAAGACCGAACCCGAAGTGTACAGCTATGACGACCTGGTGCGGGAGAAGCGCGATTACTGGGACGGGGTGCGCAACGCGGCGGCGGCCAAGCACATGCGGGCGATGCGGCCCGGCGACCTGTTCCTGTTCTACCACACCGGCAACCAGCGCGCGATCGTGGGCGTCGGGCGCATCGTCAGCGAGCCCTACCGCGACCCGACGGCCGAGGAGGACCGCTGGGTCGCGGTGGATGTCGAGCCCCTCTACCGGTTCCGGGCGCCGGTGACCCTGGCGGCCGTCAAGGCGGACCCCCGCTTTGCCGACTGGGCCCTGGTGCGCCAGTCGCGCCTCTCGGTGATGCCCGTGACGCCGGAGCAGTGGGCGTGGCTGCACGAGATGGGAGAGACCGAGCCGCAGCAGTAGCGACCGGCGCGTGCAACCGGGAGAGGGCTGTGCCCCACTCCCGGTTCTCGTTGTGCAAGTTTCCGCACACGACCCCCTGAAACGCAGGCCCCGCCTCGAATCGTCTGTATTGATGGTGAACGGTGCAACGAGAGGAGGGGTTCTGTGCGGATGCGAAGGTTGCTGAGCCTCATTCTCGCATTCGCGCTCCTGCTGGGGGCGGCACCGTCTCCGGCAGCAGCAAGGAGTTTCGGTTTGGGTTTCCGCTTCCTGGACGTTCCCGATGACGACTGGGCCTGGCCCTACGTGGTGGAGATGCACGCCAAGGGCCTGATGAGGGGCGTCGGGGACGGCCTCTTTCAGCCCGGCGCGCCGCTGACACGGGCGCAGGCTGTGACGGTGGCCGTGCGGCTGATGGGGCTCGAGGATGAGATTCACAGGCTGAGCGAGAGCCGCATACGCGAGCTGCTTCCCTACACCGACCGCGACAACATTCCCGACTGGGCCCGGCCGTATATCGCCGTGGCGGTCGACTACGAGATCATGCCCGTGGCTGAGGACGGGCTTTTGCGGCCCAACGAGGACGCGACCCGGCTCTGGGTCTCCGTGCTCCTGGTCCGCGCCCTGGGGTACGAGGCCGAGGCACAGGCCAAGATGACGGAGAGCCTGCCGTTCCGGGACGGCGACCTGGTTCCGGCCTCGCTGGTGGGCTACGTGGCCACGGCCGTGGACCACGAGCTGGTGCTGGGCTTCCCCGACGGCACCTTCCGTCCCAACGAACCGCTGACCCGTGCCCAGGCCGCCGCGCTGCTCTCCCGCACCGACCGGCAGCTGGGCGAGCTGGGCCGGTTCCGCCCGGGCTTCCTGGCGGGCGACCTGGTGCGGGCCAGCGAGCGGGACCTGACGATTACCCTGACGGTGCAGGGCCGCAACCAGACGCTGCGGGTGGCCGAGGACGCGCCGGTCTTCCTGGATGAGCGGCCGGCCGATCTGGACGACCTGCCGCGCGGGGCCCGCGTGTCGGTGGTGCTCGACGACAGCGACCGGGTGCTGATGGTCATCGCCCACGCGCCGGTCAGCCTGCCCGGCGTCACCGATGTCACGGGGGAGATCAGCGCCATTTACCTGCCGTCTGAGATGGCCGGCGGGCTCGGCCTGCTGGTGCTGAAGCGCAGCGGCGGCCGGGAGCAGACCTACCCGCTGGCGCCGCAGGTCACGGCCTCCCACAACGGCCGCTCGCTGAAGCTGGATCAGCTGCGGGTCGGCGACAAGGTGAAGGTCGACGTGGTCGCCGGCGTGGTCATCGCCATCGACGTGACCGAGCGCGGGTCCGGCTCCGCCAATCAGAACCAGATCAAGGGCACCATCGTCGCCGTCAGGCCCTTCTCGGTCTCCTTCCTGGCGTCGATCGACATCAAGGTCGGAAACACCACCCGCACCGTGACGGTGGGGCCGGGGGCGGTCATCACCCGGGAGGGCCACCGGGTGGAGCTCACGGACCTGGAGAAGGGCGATGAGGTCACGGTCCGGCTGGCCGGGGGCGTCGCCATCCGCATCACGGTCGACAAGCCCGTCCGCACTGAGGAGACCGTCCGCGGCGAGATCCTGACCATTCACCCGGCGACGAAGAACAGCGAGGCGCGCCTGCGCATTCGCACCGATGACGGCCGCACCCGCACGGTGACCCTGGCCAAGAACGCGGTCATCCGGCACGGCAACAGCAGGCTGACGGTGGCCGACCTGCGGGCGGGCGATGAGGTGCAGGTCCGACTGGTCAACGGCGCCGCCGAGGAGGTGCGCGTCCTCTCGCGGGGCCCGCTGGTCGAAGAGGTGACGGGCAAGATCGAGCAGATCGTGCCAGCCACCCGGACCTCCGGGCCGAAGGTCACCCTGAACACCGGCAAGACGACCCGGACGGTGACCCTGGCCACCGACGTCGTGATCCGTCACGGCAGCCGGCGGCTGCAGGTGGAGGACCTGCGCATCGGCGATGAGGTCACCCTCAAGGTCGTGGACGGCATCGGCACCGAGATGACCATCAAGAGCCGCGGGCCGCTGGTCGAGGAGGTGCGGGGCACCCTGGAG
>JAMNXV010000207.1 GCA_023623185.1 Bacillota bacterium | reverse complement strand
GCGCGCACTCGCCGAACTGGGTCTCGGTGACGCCCTGAACGCGATTGCCCTGCGCGGGGGCGGCGAGATCCGCACCGCGCGGGAGGAGGTGCTCTCCCGCTTTTCCGAAGCCGACCTGGTCGCCCGGTATGGCGACAGCGTGGCCTACGTCCACAGGGCTGAGCTGCTGGCCCTGCTCTATGAGGCGGTGGGGGGAGCCGCGGTCGTGCAGACCGGACGCAAGTGCATCGGGGTCGAGCAGGATGGCGGAGGTGTGGTGGCCCGGTTCGAGTCCGGAAGCGCCGAGCGGGGTTGGGCGAATAGTGAACCAACGTCCGTAAGGGCCGGGCCATCGGTCGGCACAAGGGGGCAGGAAAGATGGCCGGGATGGTTCAGGGCCGCATCGGCGGCTTTCTTGTGGGCAACGACATTCGTGTTTCCTATGAAAACGGCACGCTCACCGGGCGATTCGGCGGCGCCCTGATCGGCAAGGACGTCGCGCTCTCCTTTGACGGCACCACGCTGAGCGGGCGCTGGGGCGGCGTGCTGGACGGCAAGGATCTTCATTTCGTCATCCGCGGGAACGAGGGCAGTGGGCGGATGGGCGGCGACGTCGTCGGCTGGGACATCGCGCTCTCGCAGCAGCACGACCAGATCACCGGCCGGATCGGCGGGAGCGTCTCCGGCGCCGACCTGCGCCTGACGGCCAGGGATGGGCTGCTCACCGGGCGGATCGGCGGCGATGTCGTCGGCAAGGACTGCTACCTGCAGGTCGCCGGCGTGCCCTACCTGGCCGCGGCCGCGCTGGCGGCGATGGTCCATTATCAGATGCACCTGGATCGGTCAAGATCCTCCTCGTGATGGTGAAGGCGCTTCCTGGAAGAATCCCTGGTAATTTCGTGAACCCCAGGGTGCGGAGAAGCAGTCCTCCCCTTGAGGAGGTTCGCACATGCCCGCACCTGAGAATCCAACGCCTTCGGCACCGCGATCGTCCGCCTGGTCCCAGGTCCGGGCGGCCGTCACCCATCCCGCCGGAGTCGCTTTCCTGGTGGCGTGGCTGGCGGCCGCGGCGACGCTCGTGGTCCGGGGCCACGCGCTGGTTTTCCTGCAGGTTGCTGTCACGCTCGGATTGCTGTTCGTTTTCGCCACGGCCCTGCTGCTCTGGCTGGCCCCTCACCCGCCCCAGGCCGACGCGCCCCGTCACCGCCGGAGCGCCCTCTGGGCCCAGGTGGCCTTCCTGCTCCTCATCATCGTGTTGACCGGTCTGAGGGGCATGAGCTTCCATGGGGTCGCCCCTGCGGGCTGGGAGCACATTCCGCTCTGGACGCCCTTCGTGGACGCGCTGGATCGCGCGGGAGGCCGGCTCTTCGGGAACGACAACTGGGTGGCCAATCCGGTCCTGTACATGGTGCTGCCCGGGGCCGTGCTGCTGCTCTGCAGGGTCAGACCTGTGGAACTGGGGCTGAGGCAGGGGTACCGCTCCTGGGCGGTCGCAGCGCCCTACCTGCTGTCCCTGGGGGTGCTGGCGCTCGTGGTGAGCGCCATGGGCGACGCCCGGGCCGCACTCCTGCTCCCTCTGGCGGCGCTGGACAACTTTCTGCAGAACGGTTTCATGGAGGAGTTTCTCTTCCGCGGGGCGGTGCAGACCCGGCTGGCGCCGCTGATCGGCGAGGGGTGGAGCCTGGTTCTCAGCTCCCTGGCCTTCGGCGCCTGGCACCTGGGCGCGACGACGGCGATGCTGGGCGGTGACTGCGTGGCGGGCCTGGCCCTCTCCATCGTGAGCCAGGGGGCGCTCGGCCTCCTGCTCGGGCTGCTCTTCATGCGGACCCGGAGCCTCATCGCGCCCGCTGTGGCCCACATCACCATCAACCTGTGGGGCTGATCCTGCGCATGAGTACGCCTGCCGCCGGCGGGCCAGGGCGAGACCCTCCGTGCGGGCAGAGGCGCGGCGCCTCGAACCGGTCAAACAGCGGAATCGCAAGCAAGAGCACCTTCCCGACGCGGGAAGGTGCTCGCTTTATGCGTGCGTTTCAACCGGGGGTGGCGCTCCCCGATCGCCGACTTTCCGTATTGACCGAGCGCATCCGATCTCCTATACTCATAAATGAGCACAAACGATCATAAACGGCCAGCAATACATGACTGGATGTGATCACATGTTCCCGGAAGAGCGAAAGCGTCGCATCATCGAGCGCGTGCGCAGCGGTCAATCCGTGACGGTGCAGGATCTCAGCCAGGCCTTCGGCGTGTCCGAGTCCACGATCCGCCGGGACCTGCGGGAGCTGGAGCGCGAGGGGCTGCTGGAGCGGACCCACGGGGGCGCCGTGCCGGCCGACCCCACGCTCGCAGAGCCCAGCTATGCCGAGAAGTCGGACCAGAACCGGGCCGAGAAGATGGCCATCGCCCGGGTGGCGGCGGGAATGGTACATGATGGGGCCTCCATCATCCTGGACGCCGGCACCACAACCCTGGAGATCGCCCGGCTGCTGAAAGACCGCCGCAACCTGACGGTGGTGACCAACGCCTATCCGATTGCCGCAGAGCTGGCGGATGCCCCCGGCGTCGAGGTGATCGTGACCGGCGGGTCGGTCAGGGGCCGAACCCTGGCGCTGGTGGGGCCGCTGGCCGAGCAGGCCCTGGAGCAGGTGAACGCCGATGTGGTCTTCCTGGGCACGAACGGCATCCACCTGGACCGCGGGCTGACCACGCCGACCACGGCCGAGGCGTCTGTCAAGCGGCGGATGATCGCTGCCGCCCGCAAGGTGGTGGTGGTGGCCGACAGCACCAAAGCGGGGCGTGTGGCCTTTGCCGCCGTCGCTCCCGTGGTCAGCATGCACATGCTGATCAGTGACCGGGGTCTGGAACAGCGGTTCGCCGGAGAGCTGGTCGCACGTGGCATTCAGGTTCTCACCGCTGAGTAAAGGGGATGCATTTGACGTTGAAGATCATCACGACCGTCGCCCTCAACCCCGCCATCGACCGCACCCTGGTGGTCCCCGGGTTTACCGCCGGCGCCACCAACCGGGTGGCCGCCGTCCGGGTTGACCCCGGGGGCAAGGGGATCAACGTGGTCCGGGCCGCGCAGGCCCTGGGTGCCCGGGTGCAGGTCCTGGGGTTCCTGGGCGAGCAGAACGCTGATCTGATTCTGAAAAACCTCGCACAAGTTCATGTAGCCCACGACTTCCTGATGGTGCCGGGAGAGACCCGGGTCAACATGAAAATCGTCGAGCCGAGCACCGGGCAGCTGACGGAGCTGAACGAGAGCGGCTTTGCGGTGGCCGAGCGCCAGGTGGCTGAGCTCATCCGCCTTGTGGAGCAGCGGCTCCCGGAGACGGCGGTGCTGGTGCTGGCGGGCAGCCTGCCGGCAGGTGTTCCCGACACCATCTACCGGGATCTGATCGCCCTCGCGCGTGAGGCCGGGGTCCCGACGATTCTGGACAGCGACGGCGAGCCGATGCGCATCGCGCTGGCGGCCCGCCCGACCCTCATCAAGCCGAACCGGAACGAGACCGAGCGGTTGCTCGGCCGCCGGCTGGAAGGCCCGGACGCCGTGGTAAGGGGTGCCCGCCAGCTCCTGGCGGAGGGGCCCGAGGTGGTGGTGGTATCCAGCGGCGCAGACGGCGCGGCGCTGGTGACCGCCCGGCAGTCCTGGTGGGCGACGCCGCCCGATATTCAGCCGGGCAGCACCGTGGGGGCGGGCGATTCGATGGTGGCCGGCTTTGCCGTGGCGCTCAGCCGGGGCCTGTCCCTCTCGGATGCCCTCCGGCTGGCCACCGCCGCAGGCACCGCAACGGCCGGCCTCGACGGCACACAGGTATGCAGCGGCGACGCGGTGGAGGCAGTACTGCCCCAGGTGCGCATTGCCGAAGTCAGCATTCTCGGAGAAGGAGGTGACGCCAGGTGAGTATCCGCGAACTGATCACGCCGGAAACGGTAACCCTTGACCTGAAAGCGGAAAGACCCGAGGAGGCGATGGCCGAGCTGGGCGCCCTGCTCGTGAGAAGCGGCGCGGTGTCAGATCTGGACGCCTATTTGGAGGCGGTGAAGGCGCGCGAGGCCCAGGGCACCACGGCGGTGGGCTTCGGCGTGGCGATTCCCCACGGGAAGAGCAGCGCCGTGAGCCGGGCTGCGGTCGCCTTCGGCCGGAGCAGGAGCAGCCTCGAATGGGAGAGCCTGGACGGCGAGCCCGTAAAGATGGTCTTCCTGATCGCCGCACCGGACGGCGCACACGACCTGCACCTGAAAGCTCTGTCGCAGCTGGCCCGGCTGCTCATGCACGAGGATGTCCGCGGGAAGCTGCTCTCTGCAGCGACTCCCGCTGATGTCGTCAACGCCCTGATGTAACCCGCAGACCCTGGTATTCGCACCACGCTTCCATGGGAGGTGCCCTACGTGGCGAAGATGCTGGTTGCCGTTACCTCTTGCCCTACCGGAATTGCTCACACCTACATGGCCGCAGAGGCATTGCAGAAAGCCGCAGCAGCGAAGCAGGTGACCATCAAGGTCGAGACCCGGGGCTCCGTCGGGGCAGAGAACGTGCTGACAGATGACGACATCCGCCAGGCCGATGCTGTGATCATCGCGGCGGATGCCAAGGTGGACAAGGCCCGGTTTGCCGGCAAGCCGCTGGTGGAGGTCGGTGTCGGCGAGGCGATCAAGGACGCAGCGGGGCTGATCGACAGGGCGCTGGCGGCGAAGGCGCCAGATCTGGTGGAACAGGTGGAGGAGATCAAGCAGGAGCGGAAGGCCCAGGCCACGGGCTGGTACAAGCACCTGATGACGGGCGTTTCGTACATGATCCCCTTCACGGTGGCCGGCGGCATCCTGATCGCCATCTCGTTCATGTTCGGCATTGAGGCCGCTGCGACGGAGGGTACGTTCGCCCACGTCCTCAACGTCATCGGCGGCCAGGCGGGCTTCGGCTTCATGATCCCGATTCTGGCGGGCTTCATCGCCTACTCCATCGCCGACCGTCCGGGCATCGCCCCCGGTATGGCGGCGGGCTTCCTGGCCAACTCGGTGGGCGCGGGCTTCCTCGGGGCCATCGTGGGCGGCTTCCTGGCCGGCTACCTGGTCTATTACCTGAACAAGTGGATCCGGCTGCCCCGCACGCTGGAGGGCATCAAGCCGGTGCTGATCCTGCCCCTCCTGGGCGTTGGCATCACGGGCCTCATCATGGTGTATGTGCTGAACACGCCCATGGCGGCGATCATGACCGGGCTGCAGAACTGGCTCACGAGCCTGAGCGGAGGCTCCGCCGTGGTGCTGGGCTTCATCCTCGGCGCCATGATGGCCTTCGACATGGGCGGCCCGGTCAACAAGGCCGCGTACGCTTTCGGCACGGGCCTGCTGGCCTCGCAGGTGTACGAGCCCATGGCCGCCGTGATGGCTGCAGGTATGACCCCGCCGCTGGGGCTGTTCCTGGCCACGCTGCTGGCTCCCAAGAAGTACACCACCGAGGAGCGCGAGGCGGGCAAGGCGGCCGGTGTGCTGGGCATCAGCTTCATCACGGAAGGCGCGATTCCGTTCGCGGCGGCAGACCCGTTCCGGGTCATCCCCGCCATCATGGCCGGCTCGGCCGTCACCGGCGCCCTCTCCATGGCGTTCGGCGTGAAGCTGATGGTGCCCCACGGCGGCATCTGGGTGCTGCCCATGGGCAACGTGGTGACCAACCTGGCGATGTACGCTCTGGCCATCGTCGTCGGTACCGTGATCACCGCGCTGGTCGTAAATCTGCTGAAGACGAATAAGGAGTAAGGATAGGGGTTGAAATATGAGGCTCCCACCCGGTCGCAGGTGGGAGCCGCTTGCTGTTGACTATACACTCATATTGCTCCTATCATATCTTAGGCTAATGTCTCCACATTAAGTTGCATAAATACAGGATAATCAGGCTAAATCTATGCCCCAATCAGGCTCCGGAGTCGCACAGCCGCGCATGGAAAGTGAATGGGGATACGGAGTCTGCGGAACTTATCGCATGCAATGTCATGCGATATACTCGCAATACACTACACATCTAGGGCGGGATAACGTTGATTCGCACCTACATAGCGGAGGCTCTGATCCCGGGACTGCGTATGAATGGCGTTCCTGATCGTCAGGCTACCATGGTTGCCAGCGACGTGGAGATCCGCCTCCGGGCAATCCTAAGCCGGTGGAACGACGTGAGTTTTCGGCGTACCCTTCTGACACTCGGGCATGAGGAGGCGGCGAACCACAAGCCGGCCAACGTTGACCTTGACATCCGCTCTCTAGTCGTGGTCGCCATACGCAACAGTGCGCTCGAAGAGATCTGCTCAACTCAGGAAGCGGCCGAGGCATATGGGCTGCCTCACCCGATTCCGCTGGATGCCCACATGCTTAAGATCACCCGGGCGGCAAGCAGATACTTTGCGCGGTTTGATCTTCAGAAGGAAGCGAGAAAGGTGGATCCTCCTCATAACGATGAGGATCCGTTCGCAGCGCTGCCGATCAAGTACCCTGCAACTTGGGCTGCGTTCGAGGCGTTAGCGAGCAACCCTGGCATCGAAACCAGGTATCCTGCGAGACCCACTGGGTCTGTCTTGTCAATCTCCGACGTTGACAGCCCTGAGGCGCCTCCTACTCATGCAAAGAGTTCGGACATCATGAGCGGCATGGACCCAAGACTTGGGCAGTCACTCAGAGAAGCTCTCAGGGACCACGTCATCAACCAGGCTCCAGAGTTTTACACTCCGTCATTCAAGCACCTAACACGACATCCCGGCAAACTCATGGGTGTGTTGGAGTTCCTGTTTCATCATGGCATCGCATTCGTCACCAACAACTACTATCTGTCGAACGGCCATGTGATCCAGAGAAACCCCTTGCTTCGCCCGATTCACAAGCAGTCCGAGTTAGCGGGGGCGATTGCAGAGGCGGTCACGAACGCTGTCGGCGTACACCGGGAATCGCTCCTGCGGTCCATGCGAAGGATGATGATGATATTGTAGACATCTGCGCGGCGAGCGTGATGGACAGGAAGAGGTTCAGCTGCATCCGTATATGTCACCCCACCCACTCCCGCCAGTCCTCACCGATCAGCCCCTGCACCCGGGCCCCGGCCATCGCCCGGCGGCATCCGCACTCCCGGCCGTGCGGCACCATCGCCGCCGCCCGCGCCAGCGCCGGCAGCACGTCCACCTGCGCCTCGCCCACCATCGTCACCCCGGCGTAGCAGAGTTCCAGCTCCCGCGCGAGAAACGACTCCGGCACCAGCCCGGCCCCGGCCACGTCCCCGCCCCAGGTGCGATACATGCGCCGCTCGGCCGGCGTCGTCTCCCGCGACCCGTCCAGCCCCACGTACGTGGCCCCCCGGAACGCACGGGGGGTCTTCTCGCGCGCCGCCGCAAACAAGGCAGCCGCCAGCACCGGGCAGAACGGCGGGTCGAGCCGGATGAACCCGTAGCCCTTCCCCACGAAAAAGGTGGGGGGGAGGAGGCGGGTGAGGTCGATGACGTCGCCCGGCACCACCAGGTCGCCGGGCTCCAGCAGTGGGCTGACGGCCTCGGCACGGGCGACCGCCAGCACAGCGGTGGCGCCGGCCTGCTTGGCCGCGTAGATCAGGGCCCGGGGATCGGTTTCGGCCGTGCGGAGGAGCGCGAGCCCCCGCTGTGTCACCTTTCCGTACGGCGTCTCGTGCAGGACTGCACCGGAGGCAGCTCCCGGCGGGCGGGCACCGCCGGCGTCTGCAGTGAGCGCGGTTTCGGCGCAGCCGCCTGGAATCATGTCTTCCGGTACGATGAACAGCGTCTCACCCACCCTCGCTCGCCTCCTCCTCCAGCAGCCGCACCATGATCCGGAACATCAACTGCCCCACCTCCGGCCCGAAGAGCCGCTGCTCGGGGCCGTCGAAGGGCACGCCGGTGGCGTAGTTGGAGACCCAGCAGAGCGACCCGTAGGCCATCCCGAGCTCCCGGGACAGGAAGACCTCCGGCGCCAAGGTCATCCCCACCAGCTCGGCCCCCGCCTGGGCCAGCAGGGAGATCTCCGCCCGGGTCTCCAGCCGGGCGCCCTCGGTGGCGGCGTAGACGGCCCCGGGCGCGGCCCGGTGGCCGCAGGCGGCGGCCGCCTGCACCAGCCTGGCCCGCAGATCCGGGTCGAACAACTCCTTCGCCCGGCGCAGACCCAGCGCCCTCGCGGGCGCAGCCGGGTGCAGGGGAGGTCCGACCGGGCGCTGCTCGGGCGGAGCTGAGCCCACCCCCCTGAGCGCCGCAGCGCCGAAGCTATCCGGCCTCCGCCGCGTCCAGTCGATCAGGTCCGACACCACCGCCAGGCTCCCCGGGGCCAGGGAGCGCACCAGCGAGCCGGCGCTGTTCCAGCTCAGCACCCGCCGGGCGCCCAGGGCGCGGGCCGCCCACACGTTGGCCCGGTAGTTCACGAAGGGCGGCGTCACCCCCAGCCGCCCGTCGCCCCCGTGCCGGCTGAGGAAAGCCACGGGCCGTCCCGCCACCGCGAAGAGGCGGAACGGGCCGGCGGGGCCGTAAGGCGTGTCCACCGTCCGCACTTCCCAGGGGAAGTCGAACTCCAGGTGATAGGCAGCCGTCCCGCCGATGATCACGGTGTCGACCATCTTACTCCTCCGGCTCCGGCGCGTCGCAGTAGTCCCGCACGTTCCAGGGAGAGAACAGCCCCCGGTCCGTGGCGATCACGCTCACGTACTGCGGCGGCGTGATGTCGAAAGCCGGGTAGTAGCCCCCGATCCCCTCCGCCGCGGTGCGCACGCCACGGCAGTAGAAGACCTCCTCCGGGTCCCGCTCCTCGATGGGGATGTCGGCCGCGGTGGCCCGGTCGGGGTCGGGGCCGTCGTAGCCCAGCACGATGAAGGGCACGCCGAAGTGGTGGGCCAGCACCGCGTACTGGAAGGTGCCGATCTTGTTGGAGATGTGGCCATCCAGGGTGATCGAGTCGGCGGCCGTCACGTACTTGGTGATCATCCCCCGGTAGAAGAGGTAGCCCGGCATGTTGTCGGTCACCAGCGTCACCGGCACGCCGATCTCCCGTGCCTGCGCCGCCGTGAGCCGGGCTCCCTGCAGGTAGGGGCGGGTCTCGGTCGCGTAGAGCTCGATCCGCTTGCCCGCCTGCAGGGCGAAATAGAGCATGTAGTTCAGGGCGGCGCCGGCGAAGCAGTGGGTGAGGATGCGGTCGCCGTCCGCCAGCAGGCCGGCCGCGTGGTAGCCGCTCAGCCGGGCGGCCCGGTCGCCGGCCTGGATCTGCGCGCCCACAAAGTGGACCACCGCCGCCTCCGGGTCGTCCCCGACGGCCATGGCCGTCAGCGCCCGGGCCAGGGCCCGGTCCAGCAGCGGGAAGATGTCCGCCCCCGTCGGCCGGGTGGCCCGCAACTCCCGGTGCGCCTGCTCCAGGGCTCGCCGGTATTCGTCGGCGGGCAGGTTTCGGAACTGGCGGGCGGCCAGGGCCAGGCCGTAGCCGGCGGCGTAGGCCAGGGGCGGGGCCCCCTGAATCACCATGTCCACGATAGCCCGGGCCACCTCCCGGTAGTCCCGGCAGTCCACGAACACGATCTCCTCCGGCAGCCGCCGCCGGTCCAGGATCCGCACAACCCCGTCCTCATACTTCAGCGTGTCGGCCCGGTTGGTGAGAATGGGCAGTTTGGGTCCGTTCACCGCGCTTCCTCCCCGGTTTCTGTCTCCTCCCATCATGCCGCAGCCCCTGGCGCAAGACCGGCCGATAAGTGTCACAAAACGGACAATGGCGTGAAATCGGCCCCGCCGGTCTGCCGGTCCCGCTACAGTAGAGGCAGCATCCCAGATGACTCTCGTGCGGAAGGAGCGGAGACATGGGCGGCAGCAGCCTGCTGGAACGGACCCTCGACGCCCGCCTGGCCGCCATCCACCGCAAGGTGGTGGCCGGCGAGCGGCTCTCCTTCGACGACGGCGTAACCCTGATGACTCACCCGAACCTCTTCGCCGTCGGGCAGCTGGCCAACCTGGCCAGGCGGCTGCGCGTGGGCGACCGGGTTTACTTTAACAACAACGCCCACATCAACTACTCCAACGTCTGCGCCATCCACTGCAAGTTCTGCGCCTTCGGCCAGAGCCGGCGCAGCCCGCAGGCCTTCACCCTCTCCGTTGAGGAGATCGTCGCCAAGGCCCGGGCGGCGGTGGCGCAGGGAGCCACCGAGCTGCACATGGTGGGCGGCCTGCACCCCGACCTGCCCTGGGACTGGTATCCGGAGATGCTTCGGGCGGTGAAGGCGGCCTGTCCCGGCGTGCACCTGAAGTGCTTCACGGCGATCGAGCTCATCCACTTCACGCGCATCTCGGGCCTTTCGCTGGAGCAGGTGCTGCTGACCCTGAAGGAGGCGGGCCTGGGCTCCCTGCCCGGCGGCGGCGCGGAGATCTTCGCGCTCCGGGTGCGGGAGGCGATCTGCAAGCCGAAGGAGACGGCGGAGGAGTGGCTCCACGTCCACGACACGGCTCACCGGCTGGGGCTCCGGTCCAACGCCACCATGCTCTACGGCACCGTGGAGACCCCCGAGGAGCGGGTGGATCACCTGGTGCGCCTCAGGGAGCAGCAGGACCGCAGCGGCGGCTTCCAGGCCTTCATCCCCCTCAGGTTCCACCCGGAGAACACCAACCTGGCCCACCTGCCCGGCCCCACCGGGTACGACGATCTGCGGGCGATCGCGGTCGGCCGGCTGATGCTGGACAACTTTCCCCACATCAAGAGCTACTGGATCTCCAGCTCCCCGGCCATCGCGCAGGTGGCGCTCCACTTCGGCGCCAACGACATCGACGGCACCGTGCGGGAGGAGCGCATCTACCACATGGCCGGGGCGCAGACCGCCCAGTACACCGAGCTGCAGCAGCTGCTGCGCATGATCTGGGAGGCCGGCCGCATCCCCGCCGAGCGGAACACCGTGTACGAGGTGATCCGGGAGTTCCCGCCGGAGCCCGATCCCGAGCTGGTGGCCGCCGGCGCCATCCACGGGTACACCGCCGAGACCGTGCACCTCTCCCTGGCCGAGCGGGCCATCGCGGCCGGCACGTTTCACCGGGGCGGGCGGAGGCGGCACGGCGCCGAAGGGAGGTCCTGAGCCATGGAGCAGATGGATCAGCTGGAGCAGGTCCAGGCCGCCCTGGCGCGGCCCGAGCCCACGCCGGCGGTCGAGCGCATCCTGCACAAGGCCCTGGACGGCCACCGGCTCAGCTACGAGGAAGGCTGCGTGCTGATGCGTGAGG
>JAMNXV010000039.1 GCA_023623185.1 Bacillota bacterium | reverse complement strand
GGGGTGGCCATGAGCTCCAGGTCCACGTCACGCCCGATGGGGATGTAGGTGAAGAACCAGCCGAAGGCGGCTCCCTTCTCCACCATCTTGTCGATGAACGCCTCGCTGCCGAGCTCCTCGGTGTTCTGCCGGGTGTAGGTGGCCGAGAAGCCGAAGATGAGCCCTTCTTCGCGCAGGATGTCCATGGCCGCCATGATCTTCTGGAAGACGCCCCTGCCCCGCCTGGCGTCCGTGGACTCCTCCAGCCCCTCCAGGCTGAGGGCGAAGACCATATTGCCCCGCTCCGCCGCCGCCCGGGCGAACTCCCGGGTCATCAGGGTGCCGTTGGTGTAGATGTGGAACATCTTGTCCGGATGGCGCCTGGCCAGCTCCAGCAGGTCATCCTTGCGGATCAGCGGCTCGCCGCCCGAGATCACGTAGAAATGAATGCCCAGCTCGCCGCCCTCGCGGCAGATGCGGTCCATGGTCTCGAGGCTGAGCTCGGGGCGCAGCTCGTAGTCGCCGGCCCAGCAGCCGGTGCAGCGCAGGTTGCACTTCGCGGTGGGATCCATCAGGATCGCCCACGGCACCTTCACACCCAGCCGCTTCTCCGCCTCCCGCTGCTTGGGGATCCCGACCAGGCTGGCGTTGATGAAGAAGTTGATCGCGGTGCGCTTGCGCACGTTGGGGTGGGTCTCGGTCAGCATCCGCATGCCCAGCTGGTGCCAGTTGCTGCTCTCGTCGTCGAGGTAGGTCTTGACCTTGGCGGCGATCTCGCGGTGGCTCTCCAGCGGAGCGTTGTGGACCACCCAGTCGACCAGACGCGGAAGGTTTTGCTCGGGGTTGCGCATGACCATGCCGATCAGGTATTCCAACACCTGGCGGCCCAGATAGGTTTCAGCGAGATTCATCAACCGTCCCTCCTTCGGATGCTTCCATACGCCAACCGCCCCCTGCGGGGCCGATCACAGCAACTCCGCCTGGAACGCAGCCTCCTCCCGGGCAACCACCTCCTCCAGGTGCTTCAGCACGTCCTCCGCCGCCTCCGCCTCCTCCCGGGGCGTCCACTGCCCGCCCAGGTGCAGCGCCGCCACCACGGTGTCCGCCATGAGGCCGGCGACCTGCTCGTCGCTCATCGACGCCTGGTCGGGCACCCAGGAAACCATGACGAAGAAGCCGAGGAAGATCGCGCTCAGCATGAACGCCTGGGCCTGGGGGGTGAGGTCGCGCCGCACCAGGTTGGACCGGCCCAGGAAATCCAGCAGCAAGTGGAACAGCTCCTTCTGCTCCGGGTGGGTGCGCTGCTCCCTCCGGAGCAGGTTGCCAACCACCTCCACGTCGCGGGTGAAGACCGCCCGCACCAGGGGGCGGCGCAGCAGCCCCAGCGCGGCCTGCTTGAAGAGCGCATGCAAGGTGAGCGGCCCCTTTTCGGCGCGGATGCGGTCCAGAAAGCTGCGCGAGAGCAGGATCTGCTCCCGGCGCAGCACCGCGCCGAACAGCTCCTCGCGCGTGTTCCAGTGCAGGTAGAGCGTGCCCTTGGCCACCCCCGCCTCCCGGGCGACGTCGTCCAGGGTGGTCTTGCTGTACCCGTACCGCTCGACCAGGGCCGCGGCCGCATCCAGGATGCGGTGGGCCCGTTCGGCCCGCCTGGATCTGCCGCTCACCTTCCCCGTCCGGCCCGCATCGCCCGCGCCGCCCGCCGTGTGTGTCATTCCCCGGAGACCCCCATTTCAGGTTTTTGACCAGATAAGCTTATTTGGTCATACGTTCATTGATCATCATATCCAATTGCGCTCGATTTCACAAGACCGCAGACGCGTCCGTTTTGGCGGGATTAAGCAGCCATCGGGCGCACAGAAAAAAAGACCCAGTCCATTCGCCCTCGAATGGACTGGGTCTCCGCAATCAAGCATCCACAGCGGCAGCCTACAGGCCGATCTTCACCCGGGTGGCGTAGAAGACCACGCGCCCGGCCAGCTCGCCCAGGGCCACCAGCGCCACCAGAGCGCCGGCGAACTGCGGCGTCTGCGCCCACTGCTGCTGCGCGGCCCGGCGCCAGACCAGCGGCATCAGGATGCCCGCCCCGGCGGCCAGGCAGACGATCTGGCCCCAGTAGAGCACCGACCAGTTCTTCATGATCAGCGTGGCGGTCGCCTGCGCCTCGGGTCCGGCCGTGCCCAGGTAGACCCCGTGCAGCGCCAGGGCCACCACCTGCAGGGCCAGCATCGACATGGCCCCCACGACCAGGCCGGTGAGCGCCCGGGGCTCCTCGCCCTCCTTGCGGCAGCAGAGGCCGGCGAAGACCACTGTCGTGCCGATCAGGCCGGCGGTCGCAAAGAAGACCAGGGTGGTCGAAACGTGCGCCCAGGCGGGGAAGGCCGTGGTGCGGTAGATCATCGACATCACGAAGATCAGCCCGACGCCCACGAGGCTCGTCAGCACCGCCCAGCCGTTGCGGGTCTGGACGCTGCCCACCTCCTGCCGCTCCAGTATCACGCTGGCGATGCCGGTCACGCCGAACAGCACGGTCAGCAGGATCTCACGGCTCAGCCACGACGTGCCCAGGTTGTTCATGGTCTTCAGGGCGTTCAGCGGGTAGCCCAGGTGGGTCACCGAGGCCAGCACGCCCACGATGCCCAGGCCCAGGGCCAGGTACAGAAAGCGCATCCGCGCCTCCTTCGACTCCTCATTCCACAGCGCCAGCCGGCTCGCCACGTAGATGCCCACGGCCGACTGCAGGCAGAGCGTGTAGAGAATCAGCGACCAGTCGTGCACGTTCACTTGCCATTCCCTCCATTCGGCGAGCTGATGGCACCGGCCGGCGGGTTGATGACCAGGGACGGGCTCGTGATGCCCGGGTCGGCCAGCCCCTTCACCCGGTCGGTGCCGCCGTGCTTCGCCCGGAGTTCCTCGATATCGCCGAACTCGATGAGCTGGTACGGGCAGGCGTCCACGCAGACGGGGCGCAGGCCGGCCTCCACCCGGTCGATGCAGCCGTCGCACTTGTGCACCTTGCCCGTTTCAGGGTTGTACTGCGGGGCGTCGTACGGGCAGGCCCACACGCAGCTCTGGCAGCCCACACAGTCCTCCGCGTCGTGCAGCACCAGGCCGTTGTCGGTGCGCTTGTACATCGCCCCGGTGGGGCAGGCCTTCACACAGGCCGGGTTGGCGCAGTGGTTGCAGCTGACCGAGAGCCAGTAGGAGGTCACGTTGTTGATCCAGGCGTTCCCCCGCTTCACCCAGCCGCCGTCCTCATAGTCGTGGACCTTGCGGAACAGCTGGCCAACCTCGAGGTTGCTCCGGTCCTTGCAGGCAACCTGGCAGGTCTTGCACCCCAGGCAGTACTTGGCGTCGATGAAAAATCCGTATTGCATTCCAGGTCACCTCCTCAGAGCTTGGCCACCTGAACCAGGTTGGTGTGCTGCGGGTTGCCCTTGGCACCCGGGGTCGGATGGTACTTGGTCAGCACGTTGATGCAGCCGCGGGTGTCGATGCCCTTCTCGTTGGGCGTGTACCAGGCGCCCTGGGGCAGGTCGACCACGCCGGGCATGATGGCCTTGGAGACCCGGCAGCGCACGTGCACCTCGCCCCGGTCGTTCCAGACCCGCACCATGTCGCCGTCCTGAATGCCCCGCTCAGCGGCGTCGAGCTCGTTGATGGTGAGCACCTGCGGCTCCACCTCGTCCAGCCACGGGTTGTTGTCGTGGGTGGAGTGCACCCGCCGCTTGGTGTGGTGGCCAATGAGCTGCAGCGGGTACTTCTCCGTCAGGGGCGACTCGGGCCCTTCCCAGGCGGGGATGTACTTGGGGATCGGCGGCAGCTCGTCCGCCACGCCCCAGTCCTGCCCCATCGTGGCCAGCCGGTCGGAGTAGATCTCGATCTTGCCGGACGGGGTGGGCAGGGGGTTGTTCTCGGGGTCGGCGATGAAGTCCGCACAGGCCACCACGGGCGGCGTGTCCTTCGACTTGATGAGCGGGTTCTTCTTCAGCTCCTCGAAGGTGGGGAAGTCCGGGTGCTTCTTGCGCAGCTCCTCCACCAGGTACTCCTGCCACTCCTCCATGGTGCGGCCCTCGCTGAACTCCTCCAGCACCCCGAGGCGCTCCGCGAGCCCGAGGCAGATCTCGTAGGCGTCCTTCGTGTCGTAGAGCGGCTCGATGGCGGCGGGGGCGTAGTAGAGCCTGTCGCCCATCGTGGTGCCGTCGCGGCCCATCTCGGTCCGCTCAAAGGAGGACTTGTCGGGCAGCACGATGTCGGAGAACCGGGCGCTGGGCGTCATGAAGATGTCGTGGGTCACGATGAACTCGATCAGCGACTCGTCCTGCAGCAGCTTCGCCGTGCCGTTCACGTCGGAGTGCTGGTTGATCAGGGCGTTGCCCGCGTAGTTCCAGATGAACTTGATGTTGGCGTTCAGCCGCTCGGCGCCGCGCAGGCCGTCCTTCGCGGTCATCTCGGTGCCCCGCACCGCGGCGTCCGGCCAGGTGTAGAAGGAGATGGTGGCCTTCACCGGGTTCTCGCCCAGCGGGAAGTTGAAGCCGGGCACCGACTTGGAGCCCGGGCGGGTGCCGGTGGAGCCGCCGGGGATGCCGATGTTGCCGGTCATCGCGCACAGCGTCGGCAGGGCCCGCACCGCCTGCTCACCGTAGGCGTGCCGCTGCCAGCCCAACCCCTGGAACATGGCGCAGGGCTTGGTGGTGGCGATCTCCCGGGCCAGCCGCACGATGGTCTCGCGGGGCACGCCGGTGATGGCCTCGGCCCACTCGGGGGTCTTGGGCACGCCGTCCGACTCGCCCAGGATGTAGCTCTTGTAGTCGGACTTGGGCGGAGCGCCCTCGGGCAGGGTCTTCTCGTCGAAGCCGACGCAGTACTTGTCCAGGAAGGCCTGGTCGTGCAGGTTCTCGGTGATCATCACGTAGGCCAGGGCGCTGATCAGGGCCACGTCGGTGGTGGGCCGGATGGGGATCCACTCGTCGGCGATGGCCTTGGCGGTGTCGGAGAGCCGCGGGTCGACGACGATCACCTTGGCGCCGGCCTTCTTGGCCCGCAGCACCCAGGCGTAGGCGCCGTTGCCGCCGGGCCGGGTCTCGCCCGGGTTGCCTGCGAAGATGACGATCAGCCGGGAGTTGACCAGATCGTCGCCGGTGTTGTTGGCGGTGCTGCCCAGGATGTAGGGCGAGGCAAAGGAGTAGCAGGCCGAGCTGTAGGTGCCGTAGTAGTTGAGGTAGCCGCCCAGGCAGTTGAACAGCCGGTTGACGATGCCCGTGGGCCACGACTTGTAAACCGGGTTCATGATGCCCGTGCCGTAGAGGTAGAAGAGCGCCTCGTTGCCGTAGGTCTTGATGACGTGATCCAGCTTCTCGGCGATGATGTCGAGCGCCTCATCCCACGAGATGGGCTCGAACTTGCCCTCGCCGCGCTTGCCCACCCGCTTCAGCGGCTGCTTCAGCCGGTCGGGATGGTAGAGCTGCTTGCGCATGGCGCGGCCCCGCTGGCAGCCCCGCTGCGCGGGCGACCAGGGCAGGTCGTTCTGGTCGGTGTCGATGCGGGTGACGACGCCGTCCTGCACCTCCAGGTGCAGCACACAGGTGCCGCCGCCGCAGTTCATGGAACAGACGTGGGGCGTGATCTTCACCGGCGCGGGCGTCCCCTCGGCCGACGCCGTCGGCACCAGGAGCCGGCCCGCCCCCTTCGCGCCCACGCCCGCCGCCGCGCCTGCGCCCATGACGGCAGACCACTTCAGAGCAGCGGCAAGTCGGTGCTGCTCATCGTCGCAATCCCTCCTTTGCAGACTGGCTGTCGAACATTCGACAGCCAGGGTAACGCTGGTCCCCATCATGAAAGAAACTCATTCCATCCGGAACGCACGTCCGGACAGAGTTCGAGGGGCGATTCAGGACTGTATGAGTCGCGCAGTTTCTAGTAGCGACGCCTGAGTCAGGGTCCAGGCTGCCCGCGAAGGTCTATAGGGCACACGCCCGATCACGCGACGGCGGGCCTGCGTCTGGTCAGACGCAGGCCCGCCTCAGCTGGCGCCGCCCCGGCAGCTATCGTTTCGACCTCCTGTAGCCGGCGGCCTCCGCCTCCTCCGGCGTGGCGAAACAGGCCTCGGCAGAGGTGCGGTCGTAGAACTGTCCGCCGGGCACGTGGTAGATCTTCTCCCCGCCGGAGGAGATGTTGCCCTTGATCAGCCCGCCGCAGTCGCCGTTCACCGGGGCAATCGCCCCGCCGCCTGCTGCCGCCCCGCCGGCCGCCGCGCCGTCGGTCGTCCCGTCGCCATCGCCCTCATCATGCAGGCCCCACAGCCCCACCTCGGCTTCGCGCGCCTCCTGCTGCAGGGCCACGAAGCGCTCGGCGTACTTCACGTTGGGGGGAATGGTCAGCACCTGCGCGTAGCCCTCGCGCACCAGGGTCTCGTTGAACAGCTCGTCGCCGACCCAGACGTAGGCCAGCAGCCGGCCGTACCGGTCCCGCTCCTCCACGTCCAGCTCCAGGCGCACGTCGAGGCCGGTAAGCCGCTTCTTTGTGAAGGCGGAGGCCTCCGCGCCGTAGGGCTCCACCCTGCCGTGGACCTCGGGCGTGTCGACGCCGATCAGGCGCACCCGCTCCTCACGGCCCTCCATCAGCACGTCCAGGGTGTCGCCATCCACCACCCGCCGCACGGTCGCCGCAAGGGTTCGTTCCGTTTCCACAACAGCCGCCGGCGCCGGATTCCCTTCCCCGCCGTCCGGCCGGATGCCGAACGCGGCCGCCACCACCACCACTGCCGCCAGGGCCACCAAGCCCCGGGTGCGCCGGCCTTCACGCTTCCGCTTCATCCTCCGCGACCTCCGTGCTGCATCGATTTCCTCATGGCTCAATGTTACGCTGACCGAACCGGTCCGTAAACCGGAACGGGCCATGCATATTCAGGCCGGGTGGCTCATCACCTGTACTACAGGTTACGACCAGTGATGACCTGTACGACCAGGAGGTGGCTCAGGTGACGGAGATTCGTCTGCTCACTCCGACCGGTCATCTCGGCTTCACCATGCTGGAGGCGGAGAGCTTCCGGAGGGGCATGGCGCAGGGCCCCGACTTCGTGGTGGCCGACTCGGGCAGTTCGGACATCGGTCCGCACCCGCTCGGGGCCGACGAGCAGTGCAGCCCGGTGGAGTGGCAGACCCACGACCTCGAGATCATGCTGCTGGCCTGCCGGAAGCAGGGCGTGCCGATGATCATCGGCAGCGCATCCGACACCGGCACGGACCGGGGCGTCGACAGCTACGTGCAGATCATCCGCGATGTGGCCCGCCGTCACGGCCTCCCCCCGTTCCGGCTGGCCTGCATCTACGCACAGGTGAGCCCGGACGAGGTGCGCCGCCGGCTGCGGGCGGGCGCGCGGTGCGAGGGGCTGGACGGCCGGCCCGACCTCACGGAGGCCGACCTGGACCGCACCGACCGCATCGTGGCGGTGATGGGCGCAGAGCCCATCGTCGCGGCACTGGAGGCCGGCGCAGACGTCATCATCTGCGGCCGCTCCTCCGACCCGGCGATCTTCGCCGCCCCGCTGCTCTGGAAGGGGATGGACCCGGCCACGGCCTACTACGCCGGCAAGGTGCTGGAGTGCGCCTCGTTCTGCGCCGAGCCCTTCATGGGCAAGGAGTCCGTCCTCGGGACGGTGCGGCCCGGCGAGGTGGTCGTGGAGCCCATGCACCCGGACCAGCGCTGCACGCCCCTCTCGGTGGCCAGCCACGCCATGTACGAGCGCGCCACCCCGTTCTTCGAGCACGTGCCCGGCGGCGTGCTGGACATGCGGCACTGCCGCTACGAGGCAGTCGACGAGCGCCGCTGCCGTGTAACCGGCTTCGCCTTCCGGCCGGAAACGGCCCCCCGGGTGAAGCTGGAGGGCGCCGGAAAGCGGGGCGAGCGGTGCCTCGCCATCGTCGGCTTCCGGGACCCCGACACGGTGGCCCGCATCGACGAGGTGCTGGACTGGGCCCGCCGGAAGGTGGAGGCGCGCTTCGGCCGGGAGGGGTACGAGCTGCACTACCACGTGTACGGCCGCGACGGCGTGATGCGGGACCTGGAGGTGGCGGACCGGCTGGCGCACGAGCTCTGCGTGATCGTGGAAGGTGTGGCCCCTGACCGGCGGACGGCCGCTGAGATCACGGCCATGGGCGCCCGGCAGATGTTCTACGCCCGGCTGCCCGGGGTGAAGGGGACCGCAGGGACGGCGGCGCTCATGTCCGATGAGGTCCTGCACGCCCGGCCGGCGTACGAGTGGACCGTCAACCACGCGCTGTCGGTTCAGGATCCTTCTGAACTGTTCCGGCTCCACCTGACCACCGTGCCGTAGAAAGGAGGCAGATGAACGTGAAGCTGCGGGACCTGGCCAGCACCATCCGCAGCAAGAACGCGGGGGTCGATCTGATCACGTTCGACATCCTCTTCCCGTCCCAGGAAGCGTACGAGCGGGCGAAGGCCTGCCCGGCGCTCTCACGGGAGGGCATCGCCCGGCTGTTCCGGATCCCTGAGGAGCGCATCTACAGCTACGTCACCTTCGACCCGGCCCGGGCGATCAAGTTCACCCTGAGGCGGCGGAGGCCCAGCGGCAGCGCCGGCGAGCACGACCTCTTCGGCGCGCAGCAGTACGCCCCGCTCTTCGACGTCGAGGTGACGTAACCGTGCCGGGGGGCGCAGCCACGCACGCCCGGCCCGCGCCGCTGTGGCAGCAGGTGGTCGAGATGATCCAGCGCAACGTGGAAGAGGGCCGCTGGCCCGTCGGCCACCGCATCCCGTCCGAGCGGGAGCTGTGCCAGCAGCACGGCGTCAGCCGGACCACCGTGCGCATCGCGATCGCCGAGGCCGTCAACCGGGGGCTCCTCCACCGGGTGCACGGCAAGGGCACCTTCGTCGCCCGGCCCAAGATCCACCAGCCGCTGGTGCAGGTGACCCCCTTCGCCGCGGCGCTGCGGGCCCAGGGGCTCGTCCCCCGGACCCGGCTGCTGCAGGTGATGACCCAGCCGGCCGACCCGGCCACCGCGCACATGCTGGGCCTGCCCACCGGCCGGGAGGTGATGCGCTTCCGGCTGCTGGGGCTGGGCAGCGGTGAGCCGATGGCCACCTACCACAGCGTCGTGCCCGCGCCGCTGGGGGCGGCGGTGCGGGAGATGCTTGAGGCCGACGTGGACTCGGACCGGTTCCGCCTGGTGGTGGACGTGCTGGCCGAGACCTTCGCCTGGCCCCACCTCACCGCAGAGCAGACCTTTGAGGCCGCCGGCGCCTCCCCCGAGGAGGCCCGGTTGCTCGGGCTCCCCCGCGGCGCGCCGGTGCTGGTGGTCTCGTCGCTGGTGCGCAACCCGGCGGGCCGCGCGGTGGAGTTCTCCCGGGCGGTGTACCGCGCGGACCAGTACCGGTTCCACCTGACCCGGCAGATTGAGGGGCATGAATCGTGACCCGGCCCCACCGGCCCCATACGGACCGTTACGGCCCGCCCCCCTGCCTGTCCCGAACCTCTGCCGCCTCTGCGACATAGGATGCTGGAGTGACAGCGCGCACAGGCGCAGACGAAGATGCAGGCAGGGGGACTTACCTATGGGCAGACCACTCCGGGTGATGGCAGAGCCGGGCCGAACACGCCCCGTGGTGATCCGGCCGGGACTGGCGGTGGGCGGCGGCACGCCGGTGGTCATCGCCGGGCCCTGCTCCGTGGAGACGCCCGAGCAGATCCGCACCGCCGCGCAGGCCGTTCGCAGGGCGGGCGCTCACCTCTTGCGCGGCGGCGCCTTCAAGCCGCGCACCTCGCCCTACTCGTTCCAGGGGCTGGGCGCAGAGGGGCTGCGGCTCCTGGCCGGGGCAGGGGAGCTGACCGGCCTGCCGGTGGTCACCGAGGTGATGGATCCCGCGGACATCGAGCTGGTTGCCCAGTACGCCGACGTGCTTCAGGTGGGCGCCCGCAACATGCAGAACTTCCGGCTGCTCACGGCGCTGGGCGAGACCCGCAAGCCCATCCTGCTGAAGCGAGGCCCGGGAGCCACCCTGGAGGAATGGCTGAACGCCGCGGAGTACGTCGCCAGCCGGGGGAATGAGCGCATCATCCTGTGCGAGCGGGGCATCCGCACGTTTGAAACCTACACGCGCTATACCTTGGATCTGGCCTCCGCGGTGGCGGCGAAGCAGCTCACCCACCTGCCGGTCATCGCGGACCCCAGCCACGGCTGCGGCCGCCCCGAGCTGGTGCCGCCCATGGCCCTGGCCGCGCTGGCCGCCGGCCTGGACGGCGTGATGCTGGAGGTGCACCCCGACCCCGCCCGGGCCCTGAGCGACGGCCAGCAGGCGCTGACGCCCGCCGAACTGGAACGCTTCATGGCCGCTGCGGGGCTGGCCCCGCACACGAGCGCAGCCGACGGCCCCTGACTGCGGGGCTGTCGGCTCTCGCATGCTGGGCCGCCGGTATCCGGTCTGTTCGTGGAGGCTGTGGGTGCCCAGGGGGGAGGCTGTGGGTCTCCATGGGATACTCGCCGACGGTCTCGTGTTGGTGATGCTGCGAAGCAGGATTGCTGGCGGCGCTGTCGCCCGTGTACGCGACGGGTGACGCGAGTCTGAACAGTGGTGACGCTGCCGGCTCGGATACCAGAGCGGAGCAGCCAACCGCGATGTTGACAGATACACTGAAATAGTTGCATACCTCGGTTAAGCTGGGTGACGGGGGAGGGAGGAAACATGCAGAGAATCCGTCATCCGCGCTGTTTCCTGGTGTACGCGCTCGCTCCCGACGGGGTTTCACCGTCGGAGGCAAACCGGCTGCTCAACGCGTACGTCGCGGACGAGCGGCGGGGCCTGGCGGTTTTTCATGACCACTTCATCGGTCAACCGGGTGGAGTGGCCGTCGTCTTTGCCGAAACAGCAGAGCAGCGGGCGGCTCTGGGAGACCCCGGGCCGCTGGAGGGGTGGCGGCTGGAGGTGCGGCCCCTGATCTATTCCCGCAGCCCCTCCGGGTTCGATGAACAGGCGGCGTACACCCTGCGCGCGTACCGCAGGGCCGACTGGGAACAGCTCCGTCGGGAGCAGCGCCCCCGTTATGGCGACCCGGCCAGGGAAGTCGAGACGGCCGAAGAGGATGTGGACTTATAATTACGGAAGACGCTACAAACAACCGCAGCCGACAGCCCCTTACTCACCGGGACCGTCGGCTGCTTACTGTCTGCTGGCGGTTAACTGATAGCTGGTCAGCCGGGTGTTGGGTGTTG
>JAMNXV010000140.1 GCA_023623185.1 Bacillota bacterium | reverse complement strand
GGCGAAGGAGAAGCTGAAGGCCCTGAAGCCCAACGTGAAGGCGTTCAACAGCGACAGCCCCAAGGACCTGCTGCTGGGCGGCGAGGTCTGGGGCGGCGTGGTGTGGAGCGGCGAGGCGGCCCTGGTGATGCGGGAGAGCGAGGACTACCAGTACATCCTGCCGCCCGAGGGCGTGACGATGTGGATCGACAACGTCGCCATCCCGAAGGACGCGCCGCACAAGTACACCGCCGAGGTGTTCATCAACTTCCTGCTGGACCCGCTGGTCAGCGCCCGCATCTCAGCCGAATACCCCTACGGCAACCCCAACAAGGCGGCGCTGCCCTACATCGCCGCGGAGGACCTGGCGAATCCGGCCATCAACCCGCCGGCGGAATGGCTGAGGAACGCGGAGTCGCTGGACGACCTGGGCGACGAGATGAACCAGGTGTACGATCAGATCTGGACCGAAGTGAAGGGCTGATGCACGCGGGGAGCGGACGACCGCTCCCTGCTTCGTTCGTGCAGAAATGCGGGCAGGATCTCGCCGTTAGAGTTAGAAGCTTAATAAGATCCCGGCCGTTTGCTAAGGAGGTCCTGCTATGTCCATCCATCTGCCGGCTTCAGCCGATACCGTCCTCAAGCCCCGGGACCTGGGCCAGATCCTGGACCAGACCTTCCGGGTTTTTGGGCGCTCATGGCGCTCGCTGCTGCCCATCGGGCTGATCGCCGCCATACCCGGTTTCCTTACCTCGCTCTTCATGCTGTGGGCGACGCCCGGCATGGGCGCCACGATGTTCGGCAACCCCCTGATCAACATCTTCGCCGCCGCCGAGCTTGGCGACTTCTCCGGCCTGATCACACTGGGCTGGCTGATGCTCCTCTACCCGGTGGCGTTTCTGCTGCTCTACCCGCTCTACAAGGGCGCGCTGATCGACGTCGCGGCCCGCGCCGTGCTCCACATGAATCCTGTGTCGCTGGGCGAATCGTTCCGCGTGGGGGCCGCCCGCTACGGGTCGATGCTGGGGGCATACGTGCTCCTCGCCCTGCTGTGGATCGTCGCCATTCCCGTGCTTGCCCTGGCCGGGCTGGTAGTCCTGGCGTTCATTACCATTCCCGTGGGTCTGATTGCCCTCGCAACGTTCACGGTGTTCACGGGCCACGCCGTGCTCATCGAGCAGAAGGGCGCCGGCGCGGCGCTCGCCCGCTCCTTTGAGCTGGTCAAGTCGCGCTTCTGGCCGCTGCTGGGCACGGGCATTGTCTTCACCCTGCTCGGCACGGTGCTCAGCTACATCGTCGTGGGGCCCTTCAGCTTCGTCGCCGGCAACGTCGCAGCCGCAACCGGTTCCCTGGTGCCCATAGCCCTGACCTCCCTCATGGATGGGCTGGTGGCCACCGTCATCACCCCGTTCATGGCGGTTGGCCTCACCCTGGTCTACTTCGACACGCGGATCCGCAGGGAGGGTTACGACCTGGAGACGATGGCCCAGCAGCAGGCGGAGGCAGGCCCCCCAGGTTTCCAGCCATGAGGCGTGTGCTCATCGTCTTCGCTCTGCTGCTCTGGCTGCCGGCCGCAGCGGCAGCGGCCCCGGTTCCGGCCGACGCGTACCTCGACCGGCTGCACGAGGCCTTCGCGCTCCTGGCGGACGCCGAGCTGCACGCGCAGCTCGGCGAGGAAGCCGACGCAGAGCAGATGATCCGCGCCGCCGCCGACCTGCTGGAGGGCGTGGAGCAGGTGGAGTCCGGCGCGGGGCGGGCAGAAGTCGACCTGACGGACCTGGTGGAGGCCCTGGGGGCGCTGGATGGGGATCCCGCCGCCGTGAAGGACACCCGGCGCGCGCTGGAGGAGCACCTGCATGCCGCCCGCGAGCTGCTCGCCGCCGAACCCGTGCAGGCCCCCGGCGCACGCGCCGTTCTCGATCGGGCGCTCACGGAGATGGCCGGCCAGTCGTTCCTCCAGCGGGCTCGTGAGTGGTTCTACGGCCTTTTCTCCCGGCAGATGGACCGGGTGGACCTGGGCCCCCTGCCCCCGTTGGCATTCTGGATCGGAGGCGCCGTCGGCGCGCTGGCGCTGGGCTGGGCGGGGTTCGCCCTCTACCGCAGCCTGACCGGCCACGGCGCGGGCAGGGAGGGGGTCTGGCGGGGCGATTCCGGTCCTGCAGCCGACCGCCCACCTTCGCCGCCGGAACTGCTGCAGGCGGCGAAGGAGGCCGCGGGCCGCAGCGACTACCTCGGCGCCGTGCGGCTCGCCCACCTGGCCCTCCTGATGCACCTGGACCGGCTCGGGGCCATCCACTACCAGCCCTCGCAGACCAACCGGGAACACGAGCGGCAGCTGGCCCGGCAGCGCCCGGAACTGGTTCCTGCGCTGCGGAGTCTGCACGACCTGCTGGAGGGCTGTCTGTACGGCGGCCATCCGGCGCGGGCCGATGAGTTCCGGCGGGCGGAGTCGCTGGTCATGCAGCTCTGGCGAGAGGGGGATGCGCTATCCGGAAGCGCAGCGGTGACGCCTGGCCGGTCATCGTCGGCCTCGTCGCACTGATCTTCGTGGCGGTCCTGCTGGGCGGAGACGCCCAGGACCGCGCCCGGCTCGCGCCGGCGGGCTCGTCATGGGCGCAGTCCCCGGAGGGGCTTTCCGCCATTTACGCCGTCCTCGACCACCAGGGCTCGGCCCGCCGCTGGACCCTGCCGCTGGACCGGCTGGACGGCACGGTGGCCCGCCTCGTCGTGTGGAACGTGGACAGCCTGGAGCCCGACGAGGTGGAAGCCCTGGAGGACTGGGTCGCCGAGGGCGGAACGGCCCTCCTGGGCGGGCGGCTGGCCGGGTTGGGCGGCTCCGTGCGCCCGGCGGTCCAGGGCTCTGCGCGCCCGGTCGCGGCCCACCCGGCCACTGCCGGGATTCAGTCGGTCTCGGTGGGCGGCGGACGCTTCCGCGACGCGCCCCCGGAGCGCCTGGTCCACCTGAAGGATGAACAGGGCCGGCCCGTGCTGGTATCGTGGCGGGTGGGCCGGGGCCGCATCTTCTGGTCTGCGGACACCGAGTGGCTGAGCAACGCCCGCATCGGCGAGGCGCAGAACCTGGAGCTGGCCCTGCAGGTGCTGCTGCCGCCTGACGGCGGTCAGGTCGCCTTCGACGAATACCACCACGGCTTCACCTCGCCGACCCACTGGTGGCAGATCCTGCGGGAGTCGCTACAGGCCTTCGGCCTCCTCCTGGCGGCGGCGGTTGCCCTGCTCTTCTGGTCGTACGGCGCCCGCTTCGGGTCGCCCCTGCCCGCGCCGGACCGCCCGCCGAGAGCGGCCGTGGAATACGTGCACTCCATGAGCCGGCTCTACCGCAGGGCCGGGGCTCGCGGCGCCGTGCTGCGGGCCCTGCACCGATCGCTCCTGGCACGGCTGGGCCAGCTGACGGGCGGCGTTCAGGGACTCAGCCATGCTCAGATCGCCGAGCGCGCGGCGCCCCGCTGCGGCGTGCCCGCGGAGGAGATCGAGCGACTGCTGGACCGGACCGCCAGCGCGAATGCTTTCCCGCCCACCGACGCCGAGCTCATTGAGCTGGCCCGGAAGGCGGAAAACCTGCAAAGGAGAATGGAGCATGCCGGTTACCGCGACGGTTGAGACGCTGCGCCGCATCGAGGCCGAGCTGCGGAAGGTGATCGTCGGCCAGGAACAGGTGATGGAGCAGATTCTGGTGGCCCTGCTGGCGGGCGGCCACGTGCTGATTGAGGGCGTGCCCGGCCTGGCGAAGACCCTCCTGGTGCGCAGCCTGGCGCAGGCCCTGGGGATCGGCTTCCAGCGCATTCAGTTCACGCCCGACCTGATGCCGGCGGACGTGGTCGGCACCACCGTCTTCAACCCCAGGGACCTCACCTTCGAGGTGAAGCGGGGCCCGGTCTTCACCAACCTGCTGCTGGCCGACGAGATCAACCGCACCCCGCCCAAAACCCAGTCGGCCCTGCTGGAGGCCATGGAGGAGCGGCAGGTGACCCTGGACGGGCAGCCCCATGCGCTGCCGGAGCCGTTCATGGTCATCGCCACGCAGAATCCGATCGAGTACGAGGGCACGTACCCCCTGCCCGAGGCGCAGCTCGACCGCTTCCTCATGAAGATCCAGATGGACTACCCGGCAGCGGAGGAGGAGCGGGCGATTCTGGAGCGCCACTACCGGGGCTTCCGCGCCCAGGAGTTGGAGCGCGCGGGCATCGAACAGGTGCTGGACGCCCGAGGGCTGCTGGAGCTGCGGGCAGCGCACCGCAGCGTGAAGGTGGAGGCCGAGGTGCTGGACTACATCAACGGAATCGTGCGGGCCACCCGCGAGTGGTCGACCCTGGCGGTGGGCGCCAGCCCCCGCGGGGCCGTCGCCCTGCTGGTCTGCGCGCAGTCGCTGGCCCTGCTCAGGGGGCGTGACTACGTGGTCCCCGACGACATCAAGGAGATGGCCAGGCCGGTGCTGCGCCACCGGGTGATCCTCCGTCCCGAGGCCGAGGTCGAGGGGGTGCAGGCCGACCAGGTGCTGGAGCAGATCCTCCAGTCCCAGCCGGTCCCGCGCTGATGAAAACCCATCGCATGATCACACGGTTCAGCCCCGCGCCCCGCCTCCCCCTCCTGCTCGCGCTCGCCGCCCTGCCCGCGCTCCTGCCGGGGCTGCTCTGGCTAAGCCTCGCCCTGGCGGCGCTGCTCGCGGGCGTCGCCCTGGCCGACCTGGCCGCCTCCCGCCGGACTATTGAGGCAGTGCGCCACGTAAGCAGCCCCCTCTCGCTGGGGGAGGCCAACCCTGTCGGCCTGTCCTTCCGCTGCCTCAGCGCGCCGGTCGCCCTCGAGGTGCTGGACGACCTGCCGCTTCACATGGAGCCGCCGGACCGGTGGCCGGTGGTGCGGCTTCAGGAGGGGGCCTGGGTGGAGGCCGGTTACCGGGTGAAGCCCGGGCGGCGCGGTCGGTACGCCATCGGCCCGCTCCACGGGCGGTATCGCTCGCCCCTGGGGCTGTGGCGCCGCACCATCACGTGGCCCATCGTCGACGAGGCCCGGGTATACCCGAACCTCATGGCGGTCCGTCAATATGAAGTCGCCATCCGGCAGGGCCGGCAGATGGAGGGGCTGAAGCGCGCCCGCCTGCGCGGGGCCGGGACCGAGTTCGAGTCGCTGCGGGAGTACCAGGACGGGGACGAGTTCCGCGCCATCAACTGGCCGGCCTCGGCCCGCCGGGGCGGTCTGGTCACGAACCTCTACCAGGTCGACCGCTCCCAGCCCATCATGCTCCTCATCGACGCCGGCCGGCTGATGATCCCGCACATCCGGGGGCTCTCGCGCCTGGACTACGTGCTGAACGCCGCCATGCTGCTCGCAACGGTGGCGGCGGAGCGCGGGGACCAGGTGGGGATGATGCTGTTCGGCGGCGAGGTGAAAGCGTTTGTGCCGCCCCGGAAGGGGCGGCGGCAGGTCATGGCGATGCTGGAGTCCATCTACGACGTCCAGCCGGAGCAGGTGGAGCCCGACTACGGCCGCATGCTCGCCTGGTTCCGGACCAGGCACCGCAAGCGGTCGCTGGTGGTGCTCTTCACCGACCTCATCGACCCGGAGATCAACCGGGGACTCACGGCCCACCTGTCCTCCATGGCCGCCCGCCACCTGGTCCTGGTCGTCACCCTGACCGACCCCGCCCTGCTCGAACTCAGCCGGTGCATGCCGTCCGACACGCAGCAGGCCTACGAAAAAGCCACTGCGCTGGAGGTCCTGGCGCAGCGGGCCGAAACCCGGGCCAGGCTGCAGCGCAGCGGCGTGCTGGTGATCGACGTGCCGCCGGCGTCGTTCTCGACGGCGGTGGTGAACCAGTATCTGCAGATCAAGGAGCAGGGCCGGCTCTAGGGGCCAGCTTTAGGGGGCCAGCTTTAGGGGGTCAGCTTTAGGCAACCAGCTTTATGGGTCAGCTTTATGGGTCGGCTTTAGGGGTCGGCTTTAGGGGTCGGCTTTAGGGGCCGGCTCCGGGGGCTGCCCGGGCGTCACGCCCGGCAGGGGCGCCTTCGGGATCCCCCCTCCCCCCCAGCGCCCAGTACGCGATGCCCAACACCCCGGTGACGAGCGCCACACCGTACTTGCCCCACTCGGGGAGGCTGCCCATCGGCGTGATGAACCCCTCGATGGCAGCTGCCACCAGGAAGAAGGGCAGCGAGCCCAGGATCAGGACCCCCGCCCGCCGGGCGCCGGCCGCAAAGGCGGCCCTGCGGCTCAGCCGGCCTGGCGACACGATGGGCCAGCCCAGGCAGAAGCCCGCGGCGCCGGCCAGGAAGATCGCCATGAGCTCCAGGGCCCCGTGGGGCAGGATGAGCGCCCAGAAGGAGAAGGAAAGGCCGGCCCGGAAATAGTGGGCGGCGAGCGCGCCGATGATCACCCCGTTGTAGAGGAGCACCAGGGCGGTGCCGATCCCGAGGGTGATCCCCAGCCCGAAGGCCAGCACGCCGACCCGCACGTTGTTGATCAGGATCAGGGTGCCGATGAGGGAGCGGAACTCCGCCGGGAAGATTTCGCCGTCCGGGGCGGAGGCCTCATAATGGCGCATCTGCGCCGGCACCAGGGCCTCCGCCAGGTTGGGGTCGAACAGGATGGCAATGAATCCCACCAGCCCGCCAAGCAGCATCAGGGCGGCGGAAAGCAGGAGGGGCCGCCAGGCCCCGCGGACGGTGGCTGGAACGGTGCGGGCGAAGAGCCGCCAGAGGGAGCGCAGCCGCTGCGGCTCCTCCGCGTAGATGAGGCTGTGGGCCCGGGCGACCAGCTGGTTCAGGTAGGCGGCGGCGTGGCCGCCGGGGAAGTAAGTCCGGGCGTAGGCAAGGTCGGAGGCCGCCCGGCGGTAGAGCAGGCCCAGCCGCTCCACCTGCTCCAGCGAGAGCTGGCGGGGCCCTTTCCGCTGAGCCGCGGCCAGAATCTCGTCCAGCTCCTTCCAGGCCCCCTGCCGCTTAGCCACAAACTGGTCTTGATTCACGTGAGAATGCCCTCCCCGAGGTGAGCACATGGATCCGATTCGCATCGACACGCCGGAGAGCGTGGACCTGGCGCTGGAGCCGGTCGGTCTCGGCAGCCGCTTCCTGGCGGCGCTGATCGACGCGGTGATCCAGTACGCCGTCATCCTCGCCGTGCTGCTGGTCGCAGCGCCGTCGCTGGCCGTGTGGGCCGAGCTCGGCGCTTACTTCGACCTGATCGGCTCGGCTGTACTGGCAATTCTGCTTCTGGTCGTCGCACTCCTGTTCTTTCTCTACAAACTCCTCTTTGAGGCGTTCTGGAACGGCCAGACGATCGGGAAGCGGGTGGCCGGCATCCGGGTGGTCCAGGTCAGCGGCATGCCGGTGACCTTCCTGCAGGTGGTCATCCGGAACCTCCTGCGGATCATCGATTACCTGCCCTCCTACTACCTCATCGGTTCCATCTGCGTCCTGGCCACCGGCCGCAGGCAGCGCCTGGGCGACCTGGCCGCCGGCACCGTCGTCGTGCGCGACCGCCCGGCGGAAAGGCCCGTCGTGCCCACGGCGCTCTCCCGCCCGCCGCACACCGACCTGAACCGGCTGCGGGAGCACGTGCTGCGGCTGAGTGAGGAAGACCTGCTGCCCGCCCGCGGGTACTGGCAGCGCCGGAACCAGCTTAACGGCCCCCACCGCGCCCGGGTGGCCGAGCAGGTGGCCAGGGGCCTGGCCGTGCGGATGGGCTGGCCCGACCCGCTGCCGCCCTTCCCGGACGACTTCATCGAGGAAGTCCTGTACGTGCGGGCACAGTAGGGTTGGAATCGGGTGCCGATGCGCCGGACAAGGTATACTGAACGATTGAGGTGAAGGCGTTGAGACTCGGGTGCCACATCAGCATCAGCAAGGGGTTCCCCAAGGCGGTGGAGAACGCCCACAAGCTGGGCTGCGAAGCGTTCCAGTTCTTTACGAAGAACCCCCGCGGGTTCAAGGGAAAGTCCGCCGACCCCGAAGCGGCGGCACAGGGGCGGGCGCTCATGGCGGAGTACGGCCTGGTGGCCGTCGCCCACGCCCCCTACATCACGAACCTGTCCACGCCTGACCCGGAGCTGCAGGCGATCTCCATCGCGTCGCTGAAGCAGGACCTGGAGAACGCCGAGGCGTACGGCGCCATCGGCTGTGTCTGCCACATGGGCAAGCACGTGGGCGAGGGCGAGGCGTACGGCATGGCGCGCATGGTCGAGACGCTGAACCGGCTGCTGGAGGCCTACACCGGCCCGTGCCAGCTCCTCCTGGAGAACACGGCCGGGCAGGGCACGGAGCTGGGCACCAGGCTTGAAGAGCTGATGGAGGTGCGCAGCCGGGTGGAGCAGCCCGAGCGCATCGGCTTCTGCTTCGACACCTGCCACGGCTTCGCCGCCGGCATGTACCGGCCGGAGGAATGGGAAGACTTCGTCGCCCACGCCCGCAGCATCGGCTACTGGGACCATCTGAAGGCCGTCCACCTGAACGACTCCAAGTTCGACCACGGCAGCCGCAAGGACCGGCACGCCAACCTGGGCAAGGGCTTCATCGGCGAGGCGGGCATCGCGCGGCTCCTGCGTTCCGGCGCCTTCGAGGGGCTTCCCGTGGTGCTGGAGACCCCGGTGAAGGACGAGGCGGAGTACGGCCCGGAGATCGAGTACGCCAGGTCCCTCTTGCAGTAAGACCAGGGTGGCAGCTCCACCCTGGTCTGCGGCTTCCTCAGGGCTGAGCCATCTCCGGGCAGGAACCGGCGGCATCCGGCGAGTCTGCAGTCGAGGAGGTGCTTGCGCTGTACCGGATCCTCATCGTGGAAGACGACAAGTCGATCTCGCAGCGGTTGGCGAACCACCTGATCAAGAATGGATTCGAGGCGATTGTTGCAGACCAGTATGAGGCCATCGACGAGGTCTTCCGGCAGACCGCCCCGCACGTCGTCCTGCTGGATGTCAACCTGCCCCGGTTTGACGGCTACTACTGGTGCAAGCGGATCCGCCGCATCTCCAACTGCCCGATCATCTTCATCTCCGCCCGCGACGGCGAAATGGACCAGGTGCTGGCCATCGAGCAGGGCGCCGACGACTTCATCACCAAGCCGTTCTACTATGACGTGGTGCTCGCCAAAATCCGGAGCCAGATCCGCCGCTGCTACGGCGACCTGGCCGGGTCGCCGCTGGAGAGCGAGCGGGAGATCCATTTCCACGGGCTCACCTTCTACCCGGAGCGGCCCGAGGTCCTCTTCCGCGGCCAGCGGGTCAGCCTGATGAAGAAGGAAGCCGAACTGCTGGGTCTCCTGATCAGCAAGTATCCGCGGTCCGTGACCCGGGACCAGATCCTGGAGCGGCTCTGGGACGAGACGCACTTCGTCAGCGAAAACACCCTGAATGTCAACGTCGCCCGGCTGCGGCGGAAGCTGGACTCGTTCCCAAGACCGTATCCCACAGCCATTTCCGGGCTCGCGATCCCTGCATCCCGCCTGCCACAAGGGCTTCACAAAAGTGCACATTCTTACCAGCCCCCGGGTGCCTCCCGTCAGCGCCCCTCCTCAGATTCATCGACCGCCCATCCGCCATCGCGGCCCGGCCTTGCGACTCCTCCCCGCCCCTGCACCTCCCCCCAACCCGGTGCTCTCCGCCACTGGAACGAATGTGCACTTTTCTCAAGTCCTCGTCCCACGGGCATTTCCGGGATTGCGATCCCTGCATCCCGCCTGCCACAAGGACTCTACGAAAGTGCACATTCTTACCAGCCCCCGGGTACCTCACGCCAGCGCTCCCCCTCAGATTCATCGACCGCCCATCCGCCATCGCTGCCCAGCCTTTCGACCCCTCGGGGATCCCCGAGTCCGTCGTTGCTCCCCACCGCCGCCGACTGTCTGACACACGGCGCCACACCCCGCTGCAGCTCATCCCGCACTCGTGCCCGCCCTCACTGCGCACCCCCATCTCACCGGCATGTAGGATTTTGTTGCTTTAAAGTCTAATAGCTATGGATACCTTATGACCCTGGAGGTGTCCGCCGCATGTCATCACCGCAGACGCTGCCCAGCCTGCCGCCGTCCACCTTCGCCGCGGGCAGCAAGGCTGCGTTGCCCATCGTCCTCGGATACCTGCCCATCGGCTTTGCGTTCGGCGTGCTCGCGCAGACCGCCGGCCTATCCGTCGCTGAGGTGGGGCTGATGTCGCTGCTCGTCTACGCCGGCTCGGCGCAGTTCATCGGCGTGGAGATGCTGGCCGCCGGCGCGGCCTTCCCGGCGATCATCTCCACCACGTTTCTGGTCAACCTGCGACACCTCCTCCTCAGCACCGCCCTGCTGCCCTCGTTCCGGCAGAACCGTCCGGCGGTCAACGCCCTGCTCTCCTACGGAATCACCGACGAGACCTTTGCGGTGAACGCCTCCCTGCTCCGCGGGCGCCCCATCGGCCCGGGCTTTGTGGCCGGGTTGCACATCACCTCGCAGAGCAGCTGGATCGCCGCTTCGATGGCCGGCGCGCTCGCCGGCGGCATCGCGACCAACCAGGAGGCCCTCGGGCTCGACTTTGCCCTGTCGGCCATGTTCATCGGCCTGCTGGTTCCCAACCTGCGGGGCGACGGGGCGCGAAGCCGCCAGATCGCAGCCGCGGTCGCCGCAGCTGTGGCCGTGGTCATGGGGCTGATGGGAGAGCCCAGCTGGGGCGTGATCGTCGCAACGGTCATCGCCGCCACGGTGGGGGTGATGATCCGGTGATGAGTGTGCGCACCGAGATCCTGCTGCTTTTTCTCGGCATGGCCCTGGTCACGTACGTGCCCCGCATGCTGCCCATCGTCGTCCTGAGCCGGTTCAAGACGCCCCCGCTGCTCCTCAGGTGGCTGGAGTTCATCCCGGCGGCGGTGCTCTCGGCCCTGCTTGCCCAGGGCCTCCTCCTGGACGGCGGGCAGCTTGCGCTCCCCCCGGGGAACCCCGCGCTGCTTGCGGCCCTTCCGGCGTTTGCGGTCGCCATCTGGACCCGGAGCCTGATGGGCACCGTGGTGGTCGGAATCGCGGCGATGGCGCTCTTGCGTGCACTTGCATGAGACTCGGGCGCTGAGTGCAGACGACGATCCACCTGCAGTACACTGACAAAACGGGAACCAGGGCGCCACCCTGAAAGCGCCCTGGTTCCTCGTTGTTACTGGGTTTCAGCGCCATCCCAGGACCCCGCCGACCCGAGCCCGCTCAGCAGCCAGCACCCGCACCGCCCACCGCTCAAGCACCCGCTGCCCACGACCACCGCCACCGCTCAAACACCCACTGTCCACGACCCACCGCCCACTGCTCAAACACCAGCTGCCCACGACCA
>JAMNXV010000102.1 GCA_023623185.1 Bacillota bacterium | reverse complement strand
TCTCGGCTTCGTGTCAACCGGCCAGTTCGTTCCAGCCGTTCGTTTCCACCGGAAGCTTCCGGCCCGGCCGCTCCGGCCGAGCCCGCCGCCAACCGGCGGCAAGAAGTCATTCTACCAGGACCACCGGGCCGATGCAAGCCCCAGATTGCAGCAGACCTGGCAGGAGCTGCGCCGTCGGCGCAGAACAGACGAGGCCACCCGTTTCGCGAGCGGCCTCGCCCGTGAATGGCGGAGGCGACGGGATTCGAACCCGCGATCTCGGCCGTGACAGGGCCGCATGTTAGGCCTCTACACCACGCCTCCGTGCAGTATTTGCCCGGCGCTTTCGGAGGGTGCGTTCGCACCCTCCTACGGACGCAAGCCTCAGTGGTAGGTGATCTTCGGAAGTGGCTGACGCCACTTCCTGCAGACACCTTGGTGCGCGGTAGAGGGATCGAACCTCTGACCTCATGAACGTCAATCATGCGCTCTCCCAACTGAGCTAACCGCGCATTCTAAGGCGGTGGCAGTTCCCTACCACCGCGCTGGTGGAGCTAAGGGGAGTCGAACCCCTGACCTCTTGAATGCCATTCAAGCGCTCTCCCAACTGAGCTATAGCCCCACAACATTGGAGCGGGTTACGAGACTCGAACTCGCGACCTCCACCTTGGCAAGGTGGCGCTCTACCAACTGAGCTAAACCCGCAGACTGGCTCCGGCAGTAGGATTCGAACCTACAACCCTCCGGTTAACAGCCGGATGCTCTACCGTTGAGCTATGCCGGAATGGCCTGGTTGGGGATCCTGGATTCGAACCAGGACTACCTGATCCAGAGTCAGGCGGGCTACCGTTACCCCAATCCCCAGTGGACCCGGTGGCGGAGAGGGTGGGATTCGAACCCACGGTGGCTGTTAACCACACCGCTTTTCGAGAGCGGCACCTTAAACCACTCGGACACCTCTCCGGAACAAGGTGGTGACCCCAACGGGATTCGAACCCGTGTCTCCGCCGTGAGAGGGCGGTATCCTAGGCCGCTAGACGATGGGGCCAGTATTGGTGGACCGCGTAGGACTCGAACCTACAACCTGCCGATTAAGAGTCGGATGCTCTACCATTGAGCTAGCGGTCCATCCCGAAGTGTATCAGGTATCGCCGACATTGTGAAGACCCAAAATGGTGAAAGTGGCGGAGAGGGTGGGATTCGAACCCACGGTACGGTTTCCCGTACACAGCATTTCCAATGCTGCACCTTCAACCACTCGGACACCTCTCCGGAATCTGGTGGAGCTAAGGGGATTCGAACCCCTGACCTCGTGAGTGCGATTCACGCGCTCTCCCAACTGAGCTATAGCCCCACAATTGGCGCGCCGGGCAGGATTCGAACCTGCGACCGCCTGATTCGTAGTCAGGTACTCTATCCAGCTGAGCTACCGGCGCGTAGGGAAGCCGCTGTGACCCGCTATCGCTCAGCGACAGCTTCGTCAGTTTAGCAGCCCGCCCGCTCCTTGTCAACCGGCCAGTTCATCCCAGCCGGTGCGGCGGGCAGACAACTTCGGAAGCGGCGTGTGCCGCTTCCGAAGTTGGATTGGTTGCGGGGGAGGGATTTGAACCCTCGACCTCCGGGTTATGAGCCCGACGAGCTACCAGACTGCTCCACCCCGCGGTGTACGATTGATCGGGCCGTGGACCGGCCCCGCAAGAAAGGATTGTAGCAGTTTCGCTCACCGTCGTCAACTAAGCAATTCCTGGAAAGCGCGGGCGGACCCGCTGCCGTGCCAGCAGCGGGTCCGCCGCATCTGGCGCACCGCAACCGGCGCACCCACGCGGGGCCTCCATTTAGAAACTCTGCTCCAGCTCATCCACGAGCGACCCAACGTAAGCCACCGCAGCGCGGATCGGCGCGGGCGTGGAGAGATCGACCCCGGCCATCTGCGCCAGCTCCAGCGGTTTCAACGTGCCGCCGGCCTTCAGCACCCGCAGCCAGCGCTCCACAGCGGGCTGCCCTTCATCCCGTATGGCCTTTGCGGCCGCGGTCGAGACGGTGAGGCCGGCTGAGTACGTGTACGGGTACAGCCCCATGTAGTAGTGGGGCTGGCGCATCCACGTCAGCTTCGCATCATCATCGATCTCGACTTCGCCGCCCCAGAACTCTTCCAGAATCGCGCCCTTGGTCTCCGACAGGGTGACGGCCGTAATCGGCGTGCCCTCCTCCGCCAGGGCGTATATCCGCCGCTGCAGCTCGCCCTCCAGCAGATGCCGCACGAAATTGTGGTGGTAGGTGGAAAGAAGCTGCATGATCACCCACCGGCGCATACGCGGATCATCGGTGCCCCGCATGATGTGCTGCCCGACCAGGAGTTCATTCATCGTGGATGGCGCTTCAATGAAGAACGTCGACGGGCGGAAGTTCAGCAACGACTGGTTCCGCTGGGCCAGCAGCAGGTGGCCGGCGTGCCCCAGTTCGTGCGCAAGCACCAGCACGTTGCGCATGGTGCCGGTCCAGGAGATCAGGATGAACGGGTGGGCGCCGTAAGGAGAGGAGCAGAACGCGCCGGTGGCCTTGCCGACGTTGTCGGACCAGTCGATCCAGCGGTCCGTCAGCGCAGTGCGCACGATTTCCACGTATTCGTGCCCCATGACGGCGAGGCCGTCCAGAATGATCTCCGACGCCTCGGCAAAACTGACCGACGGGTTGTACCCGGGGTCCAGCGGCGCCTCGATGTCGCAGTAGAGGAGCCGGTTCAGCCCCAGCACCCGCTTGCGCAGCCGGGCGTACCGGCGCATGTGCGGAGCGAGTTCGGCCTGAATCACGTCGAGGATGTTGTGGTAAACGTCGATGCTGACCTCCTGCGGCTGCAGCAGCATGTGCGTGGCCGACTCGTACCCCCTGAGCCGCGCCAGGACCACGTTCTTCTTCACCTCCGCCGCAAACGTCGCCGCGAAGGTGTTCTGGTACCGGCGCAGCCCTTCGGAGAAGCTGCGAAAGGCCGACCGCCGGGTCTCCACGTCCGGCGAGCGCTCCAGCCGCCCCTCGTAGGTGGAGAAGGAGACCGGCACAGTCTCGCCGTCCACCGAAATGGGGTCAAAGCGCATGTCCCCGGCCTTGGCCCGGCTGTAGATGACGTAGGGCGCACCGGTCACCTCGCTGAGCGCGGCCAGGGCTGACTCTGTCTCCGGGTGCAGGGCGTGAGGCCGCAGGGAGAGAACCTGTTCCAGCCAGCGCCGGAAGGGCGCAAGGCCCGGCTCCTCGGCCAGGTAGCGCTCCACCGTGCCCTCCGGCAGGGCCAGCAGCTCAGACTGCAGAAATGCGAACGCCGCTGCCATCTGCGCCATCACGGCCTGCGCGCGGGCGTTGGCGGCCTGGTTCTCCGGGTTGGATCCGTCTTCCGAGAAGCGGAGGCTGGCGTAGGCGCCGGCCCGCAGCAGCCGCGCCCGCAGCCGCTCGTACTCGGTGAGGCAGGCCAGGAGGACGCCCGCCCCCTCCCCCAGCCGGCCCCTGTACTGGGTCACTTGCGGCGAAGACGCCACAATCGCTTCCAGCTCGCGCTCCCATTCCGCGTGCGTCGCGAACAGGTCGGTCAGCCGCCAGGTCTGTTCCACCGGAACCTCAGCCCGTGTCAGTCGGCTCGTCACCGCTGCCCATTCTCCTTTCTGTATCAGATTCCAACCGCATATCCCTCCACTTCGCCGCGCCGGGCCCCGGCGCCTGCGCCGACGGCCCATTCGAGCCGCGCGCCTTCCAGACCGCAGGACTGGGCGGCGCCGCCAGCGAACCAAAAGAGGATCGTTTCGTCCCTACCTTCGGAGGTGGCCCTGTGCCGATACGTATTCTGCTCCTCTCCGCCGAGTTCGGCTCCGGTCACCTGGCCGCGGCCGAGGCCGTCGCCGCGGCGTGCCGCAGCCTCTCGGCCGATTGCGAGACTGTCGTGGTGCAGTCCCGCAGCCCCCTGCTGGGCCTTTTCGCGCGCGCCTACCTCTGGCAGATCCGGCACACGCCTGGCCTCTACCGGCGGCTCTACCGGCTGCCGCCGGGCAAGCCGCTGCGCTGGCTGGTCATCCGGGTGCTGCGCGGGCCCGTCAGGCGCGCCCTGGATCAGTACAATCCCGACGTGGTTGTCGGCACCCACCCGTTTCCCGCCGGCGCCGCGCTCCACTTGATGACACACCCGCGCCGGCGGAAGGTGCCCGTGGTGATGGCCCTCACGGATTTTTCGCCCCACGGGTTCTGGATCTGGCCCGGCGTCGCCCGCTACTGCGCGGCGTCGCCGGAGGCCGCCGCCCAGCTGGTCCGTCGCGGCGCAGAGGCGGACGCAGTCCTGGCGACGGGCATCCCGGTGCGCACCGCGCTGGCGGCGAGCTTTCACACCGGCAGCCGCGGCCAGTCCCGCTCCCGGGCCCGGAGGGTCCTCGTGATCGGCGGCGGCCTCGGCCTGGGCCCCATCGCCGCCGCAGTCGACGCCCTGCTGAGCCTGCCCCAGCCCGACCTGCAGGTGACGGTGATCTGCGGGCGGAACGAGACGCTGCTCTCCCAGATCCGCCGGCGCCACGGCGGCGACCCGCGCCTCACGGCCCTGGGTTTCACCGACGAGATCGTCGATCACATGCGGGCAGCCGACCTGCTGGTGACCAAGCCGGGGGGCATCACCTGCGCCGAGGCGCTCGCCCTGGGCCTGCCGCTCTTGCTCATCGATCCGCTTCCCGGCCACGAGGAGGAGAACGCGGCGTACCTGGCCGGAACCGGCGCGGCCCTCGTGGTGGGACGGAACCGCGTGGCGGACGCGGCGCACGAGCTGCTCTTCCGCCACCCCGAACGGCTCGCCGCCATGGCCGCAACCGCCCGGCGGGCGGGCTATCCCGCCTCGGCCCTGACCATCGCCGCGGAGGTGCTGACGCTCGCAGACTCGACGCGCGCCTAAATTGCGGGGATAACGACTTGATCTTAACCAAACCTTAATATCGGTAAGCTACAGTGAAGATGGCCTGCTGGTCGCAGGAGAAGAGGTGACGAAAAGACATGGCCGTACCCCGCAGTCGTGCGCTCCTTGCCATACTGCTTCTGGCCGCGCTGGTCCTCTCCGGCTGCGGCAGCCGACCGAAGGCCGATCCCAACGACCCGCTGGCCGGCACCATCACGGCCAGCGGCTCCACCGCGCTCCTGCCCCTCGCCTCGCTGGCGGCGGAGATCTTCATGGAGGAGCACCTGAACGTCACCGTCAACGTCAGCGGCGGCGGCTCGTACAACGGCCTGCAGCAGGTGGCCAGCGGCGCCGTGCACATCGGCAACTCCGACGTGCCGGCCACCGGCGAGCTGGCCGAAGGCCTGGTGGAGCACAAGGTGGCCATCGCCCCCTTCCTCATCATCGTCCACCCGGAGAACCCGGTGGAGGGGCTGACCATCGAACAGCTGGCCGCCATCCTACGGGGCGAGCTCACCAACTGGCGGGAGGTGGGCGGCCCCGACCTGGAGGTGATGGTCGTCAGCCGGCAGCAGTCCTCGGGCTCTCGGGCGACCATCGTCGAGACGGTGCTCGGGGGCGAGGGCGACATCACGCCGCAGGCCCTGGTGCAGGACTCCAACGGCAAGGTCCTGACCACCGTGCAGTATACCCCGGGGGCCATCGGGTACGTCGACGCGTCCTACTACCGGCCCTCGAAGGTGAAGGCCCTGGCTCTGGACGGGGTGACCTACTCCCAGGAGGCCGTGCTGGCCGGCCAGTGGCCCATCTACGCCTATGAATATATGTATACCAAGGGCGAGCCCACAGGGCTGACGCGCGCGTTCCTGGACTTTGTGCTGAGCCCCGGCTTCCAGGAGGAGTACGTGAGCGAACTCGGTTTCGTGCCGATTACCCGGGAGATTCAACGCTGATCCGGCCGCGGCCCCTGTGAGTCGGAGGTGTTCCCTGTGCCCGAGCGGATACTCGTAGTGGATGATGAGCCGTCGATTCTCGAACTGGTGGCCTACAACCTGCGCCGTTCCGGCTTCGAGGTGCTGACCGCGGACAACGGCGAGGACGGGCTGCGCATCGCCCGGGAGGAGGACGTCGATCTGGTCATCCTGGACGTGATGTTGCCGGGCATCGACGGTTTCGAGGTCCTGCGCGCCCTCCGGCGCCACTCCGAACTGCCCGTGCTGATGCTCACCGCCCGGGGCGAGGAGATCGACCGAGTGGTGGGTTTCGAGATCGGCGCTGACGACTACGTCACCAAGCCCTTCAGCCCCAGGGAGCTCACCGGCCGCGTGAAGGCGATCCTCCGCCGGGCGCGGCGCTCGTCCGAGCCCTCAGACGGGGATCGTGTGACCCTCGGACCGCTCACCATCGACTTCGAGAGCTACGAGGTCCTGCGCGACGGCCGGCGCGTGGACCTGACCCCGACGGAGTTCCAGATCCTGGGTGTCCTCGCCCGGTCGCCCGGCCGGGTGTTCACCCGGGACGAGCTGGTGGACCGGGTGATGGGCCCGGACTTCTACGGCGACGTGCGCACCGTGGACGTGCACATCCGGCACCTGCGGGCAAAGCTGGAGGAGAACCCCTCTGCGCCCAAGCTGATTGAGACGGTGCGGGGCGTCGGCTACCGGCTCGCCGCACAGAGGCGCCGATGACACGGCGATATCGCCCGGCGCTCCTCTGGTTCGCCCTGCCGCCGGCCGCGGGGCTGACCGCGGCCCTCGCCTACGTCGCCTCCGGCCGCCTGGAGGCGGCCGTGGCCCGGGGGCCGGGGGCGCCGGATGTCCTCGTCGGTCTGGTGCTGCTCGGGGCCCTGCTGATCCCGCCGGTCTACGGCTACCGGGAGGTCAGCGGGCTGGCGCGGACCGCGGAGCGCAGTGCGGACGCGGCGCAGCGGCAGGCGGAGCGCGCTGCGAAGGAACGGCTGGAGAAGCTGCTCATGGAAAAGGCGCAGATGGACGTGATTCTCCAGCACATGGCGGACGGCATCCTCCTGGTGGATGAGCACCGGCGAATCGTGCTGGTGAACCCCGCCGCAGAGCGCATGCTGGGCGTCTCGCAGCACGAGGCGCTGGGACGGGACCACCTGGAGATCACCCACCACTTTGACCTGGACGAACGGCTGGCCCGGGTGCTGGCCACCGGCCAGCCAGAGTCGCTGGAGATCCGCCGGGCGCGTCCGCAGGGGCAGATTCTCGAGGCCCGCCTCGCCCTGGCGATGAGCGGCGGCGAGCGCTCCGTGCTGGTGATGCTGCGGGACATCACCCGGGCGCGCCAGCTGGAGCAGATGCGCACGGAGTTCGTCTCCAACGTGACACACGAGCTGCGCACCCCCCTCACCTCCATTCAGGGCTTTGCGGAGACGCTGCTGGAGGGGGCGCTGGATGAGCCCGAAACCGCCCGCCACTTCGTGGAGATCATGCAGCGGGAGAGCCGGCACCTGGCCGCGCTGATCGATGAGCTCCTGGACCTTTCCCGGGTGGAGTCGGGCAAGTTCCGGATGCGGCGGCAGCCCACCGCCCCGCAGAAACTGATCGCCGAGACGGTCTCGCGCCTCGCGCAGAAGGCCGAGCGCGCGGGCATCCAGCTCATGACCGAGGTTCCGGAAAGCCTGCCGCTCGTGAGCGCCGATCCCGACCGGCTGATTCAGGTGCTCCGCAACCTGGTGGAGAACGCGATCAAGTACACCCCGGCCGGCGGCCGGGTGACGCTCTCGGCCCGGCACGAGGGCGGCCGGGTCCTGATTGCCGTATCCGACACGGGCGTGGGCATTCCCCGGGCGGACCTGGGGCGGATCTTCGAGCGCTTCTACCGCGTGGACAAGGCCCGCACCCGCTCCACCGGGGGCACCGGTCTGGGGCTCGCCATCGCCAAGCATATCGTGGAAGCGCACGGCGGCACCATTGCGGTGGAGAGTGAGGTCGGAAAGGGCAGCACGTTTACCGTCGCGCTGCCCGCCATAACCGGCGTGGAGTAGGCCCGGCAGACTTCGAAAACGCTATGAGCACGTACGGAGGAGGGGTTCGATGGACCGGGTGCGCACCGCGGACCGCACCGCTCGGCTCGCGCTCACCGCCTGCGCGGTCCTGGTTGCCCTGGTGATCGCCGCCATCCTGCTCTTTGTGGGATCGGAGGGACTGCGGCTCTTCGCGGACGTCTCTCCCCTGGAGTTTTTCTTCAGCCCCGTCTGGAACCCGCCCCTGGACCGGTTCGGCGCACTGCCCTTCATGGTGGGCTCGGTGGTCGTCACGGGCATCGCGCTCCTGATCAGCGCCCCGCTGGGTCTGGCCGGCGCCATCTTCATGGCCAAGATCGCGCCCGACTGGATGCGCACGGTGCTCCGCCAGGCCTCCAACCTCTTCGTTGGCATCCCGTCGGTCGTGTACGGCTACATCGGCATGACGCTCCTGGTCCCCTGGGTTCGCGAGCACCTGGGGGGACAGGGCTTCGGCGTGCTGGTGGCAGGGCTTGTGCTGGCGATCATGGTGATGCCGACCATCCTCGGGATGTCGGAGGACGCGCTGCAGGCGGTGGACCCGGCGATCGAGGAGGGCTCGCTGGCCCTGGGCGCCACCCGCTGGCAGACGATCTGGGACGTGACGCTGCCGGCGGCCCGGCCCCGGATCCTCGCGGCCATCATCCTGGCCTTCGCACGCGCCTTTGGAGAGACGACCGCCGTGCAGATGGTCATCGGCAACTCGCCGGTCCTTGTGCGGTCGCTGACCACCGGCACGTCGACGCTCACCTCGCAGATCATCATGGAGATGGGGCAGACGCCGCCTGGCTCGCCCTGGAACCGGGCGCTCTTCATGATGGCCTTCGGGCTGCTGGCGGTCTCGCTGCTCATGATCCTGCTGGTCCGCTGGGTCAGCAACCGGGGGGTGGCACGCTGATGACCAGACAGCAAATCGCCGACCGGGTGGCCACGGCCGTGCTCTGGGGGGCGGGCATCCTCATCCTGCTGATCCTGGCCGGCTTCCTGCTGCCGATTCTGATCGAGGGCCTGCCCGTCATCGACTGGCAGTTCCTCACCACCCGCTCCAGTTCGTTCCGCGCCGGCGGGGGTGTCGGGGCACAGCTGTTCAACACGCTCTACATCACCGGCCTGTCGCTGCTCTTCTCCTTCCCGATCGGCGTGGGCGCCGGCATCTACATGGCGGAGTACGCCAAGCCCGGCCGGATGACCGACCTGATCCGGCTCTCCGTGGAGGCCCTGGCCTCCGTGCCGTCCATCGTGCTGGGCCTGTTCGGCATGATCATCTTCGTCAACTACATGGGCTGGGGCTTCACCATTCTGGGCGGCAGCCTGAGCCTGGCCCTGCTCAACCTGCCGGTTCTGGTGCGCAACACGGAGGAGGCCATCCGCGGCGTGCCCCAGTCTTACCGGGAGGGCTCTCTGGGCCTGGGCGCGACCCACTGGCAGACCGTTTCCCGGGTGGTGCTGCCCAGCGCCCTGCCGGGCATCCTCACCGGGCTGACCCTGGTGGCGGGCCGGGCCCTGGGAGAGACCGCCGTGCTGATCTACACCGCCGGCGTCACGGTCTCCCGCCACTTCCCGAACCCGGATGTCATGATCGCCGGGGAGACGCTGGCCGTGCGCATCTGGTCCGTCACCTCAGAGGGGCTGGTGCCCGACGCGGACCGCATCGCGATGGGCAGTTCCGCCCTGCTGATCCTGCTGGTGCTCCTCGTCAACTTCCTGATCGCCCTGCCGCTCTGGCGGTACCGGCGGCGCATGCAGTAGTCCTGAAGGAGGCTGACCTGACATTGACCGAGAAAGTGCGGATGCGCGCCGAGGGTGTCGACCTGTACTACGGCAGCTACCGGGCCCTGCGCTCCATCACCCTGGAGATTCCCGCCAACCGGGTCACGGCGCTCATCGGACCCTCCGGCTGCGGCAAGTCCTCCTTCCTGCGCTGTCTCAACCGGATGAACGACCTCATCCCCGGCGCCCGGGTGGAGGGCACCATCACCCTGGACGGCGTCGACATCTACGGCCCCAACGTGGACGTGGTGGCCCTCAGGCGGCGGGTCGGCATGGTCTTCCAGCGGCCGAACCCGTTTCCCATGTCCATCTACGACAACGTGGCCTACGGACCCCGGGTTCACGGCGAGCGGCGCAAGGCGGTGCTGGACGACCTGGTGGAGCAGTCGCTGCGGGGCGCCGCCCTCTGGGACGAGGTGAAGGACCGGCTGCACCGGTCGGCCCTGGGCCTTTCCGGCGGCCAGCAGCAGCGCCTCTGCATCGCCCGCTCCCTCGCGGTGAAGCCGGAGGTGCTGCTCATGGACGAGCCGGCGTCGGCCCTGGATCCCATCTCCACCGCCAAGATCGAGGAGCTGATCCGGGAGCTCAGATCGCAGTACTCCATCGTCATCGTGACCCACAACATGCAGCAGGCGGCCCGCATCTCCGACTACACGGCCTTCTTCCTCTCGGGCGAGCTCATCGAACACGGACCGACCGGCGCCATCTTCACCAACCCCAGAGACCAGCGCACGGAGGACTACATCACCGGCCGATTCGGCTGAGCTGAAGGAGGTTGCAGCGCATGGCCGCCCGTTCTGCGTTCGACGAGCAGCTTTCGCTGCTCCAGCGGGACATGCTGCGCATGGGCGTGTTCGTGAACGAGGCGATCGACAAGGCGGTTCAGTCCCTGCAGAAGCTGGACCGGAAGCTGGCCGAGGCAGTCATCGACGGAGACGAGGTGGCCGACCGCATGGCCATCGACCTCCAGCAGCGCTGCCTCCAGCTGATGGCCCTGCAGCAGCCGCTGGCCCGCGACCTGCGCGTCATCGGCACCGTGCTGAAGGTCGTCACCGACCTGGAACGCATGGCCGACCACGCGACCGACATCGCGAAGGTGGTCCTCCGCCTGGACGGCGACGCGCCGCCGAAGCCGCTCCTGGACATCCCGCTCATGGCCCAGCGGGTCCAGGAGATGAACCGCGAGGCGCTGGACGCCTGGGTGCAGGGCGACTCCGAGCGGGCCCGGCGCATGGCCGAGCGGGACGACGAGATCGACGGGCTCTACCGCAGGCTGTTCGACGAGCTGCTGCAGGTGATGCAGTCGGATCCCAGGTCGGTCCGCACCGCCACGTACCTGCTGCTGGTCGCCCACTACCTGGAGCGCATCGGCGACCACGCCACCAACCTGGGCGAGTGGACGATCTACCAGGAGACCGGCGAGCTGCAGGACCTGAACGGATAGTGAAAAGCGGCCAGGCGAGGCGCCTGGCCGCAGTTTTATTCATGCTCCGAGGGCCCGATGTGAAGTAAACAGTGAGCTGTGAGCTGTGAGCTGTGAGTTGTGAGTCTTGGGCCGCGAGTGGTTGGCGCACGAATCGGGTCATGCCCTCCATGTTGACGAAATGGCCTGTGAGGAAGGCGGCCGCGGCTTC
>JAMNXV010000072.1 GCA_023623185.1 Bacillota bacterium | reverse complement strand
AGCCCCTTGCCGCGGCCGTGGTAGAGCAGGGTGAGCAGCCAGATCACGCCCACCGCCACGTGGGCGCCGTGAAAGCCCGTCAGCGTGTAGAAGGCGGTGCCGAACACGCTGGACGAGAGGCTGAGTCCCGCGTGGTAGAAGTGGGTGAACTCGTAGACCTGAAAGCCCAGGAAGGTGAGGCCCATCAGGGCCGTCACCAGCACCCAGCGCCGGGAGAGCCGCCCCTCGTTCCGCTGGGCGGCGTTGACCGCCAGCACCATGGCCAGCGACGACATGAGCAGCACGAAGGTGGAGACCGTCGTCAGCTCGATGTTGAACAGATCGGTCGGGCCGATTCCCGGCTGGTAGCCGTCCTTGTAGACCAGGTAGCCCACCAGCAGGCAGGCGAAGAAGATCGACTCGGAGGCGATGAAGACCCAGAAGCCCAGCTTGCGGTTCTCGATGCCGGTATTGGTCTCGTGCGTCTGGTGATGGTGCACGTGGCCGCTGTGTGCCATCTAGTCACCCTCCCCCGGTTCGATCAGGGCGCCGCCCTCGCCCTCGAAGGCCCAGCCCCAGATGGCCAGCAATGTGATCACGAAGCCCGCCACGATCACCGGCACGGCGTAGGAGAGGCGCATCCGGATGAACAGGACGCCGGCGGCGGCCACTGTGGGCCCCAGGGCCAGCAGGATGGGCATCAGCGACGGGCCGGGCAGGTGGATGGGCCCCGTCTGCGGCGAGCCGAAGTCCAGCGCCTTCTCCTTCCCCTCAGGGTACTTGTGGAACCAGAAGGCGTCGCGGAGGTACACGACCGGCAGCGTGGCAAAGTTGTAAACCGGCGGCGGCGAGGGGATGGTCCACTCCAGGGTGCGGCCGTCCCACGGGTCGGCCGGGGCGTCCGCGGGCCTGCGCATGGTCACGACGACGTTGGCGATGAACGTCAGCACCCCGGCGGCCAGCACGAACACGCCGATCGTGGAGACCAGGTTCCAGAGCTCCCAGCCCAGCCCCGGGGCGTAGGTGTAGATGCGCCGGGGCATGCCCATCAGGCCGAGGAAGTGGAAGGGGAAGGCGAACGTGTGGAAGCCGGTGAAGATGAGCCAGAAGCTCCACCGGCCCAGACGCTCATCCAGCAGCCGTCCGAAGACCTTGGGGAACCAGTGGTGGATGCCGCTGAAGAGGGCAAAGACGGAGCCGCCGATGAGCACGTAGTGGAAGTGCGCGACGACGAAGTAGGTGTCGTGCTGCTGGGTGTTGGACGGCGCGGCAGCGTGCATGAAGCCCGAGAGCCCGCCGATGGTGAAGCTGGCGATGAACCCGATGGCGAAGAGCATGGCCGTGGTGAACCGCACCTGCCCGCCCCACATGGTGCTGATCCAGTTGAAGATCTTCACGCCGGTGGGCACAGCGATGGCCATGGTCGTCAGCGCGAAGATCGAGTTGACGACCGGGCCCATGCCCACGGTGAACATGTGGTGGCTCCAGACGGTGAAGCCCATGAAGCCGATGAGAGCCGTGGAGAAGACCATCACGGAGTAGCCGAAGAGCATCTTGCGGGCGTGGACGGGCAGCACCTCGGAGACGATGCCCATGGCCGGCAGGATGAGGATGTAGACCTCGGGGTGGCCGAACGTCCAGAACAGGTGCTGGTAGAAGACCACGCTGCCGCCCGCGGCCACCTCGAAGAAGTTGGCGGCGAAGGCGCGGTCGAACATGAGCATGATGAGGGCGACGGTGACCGACGGGAAGGCGAAGATGATCAGGGCCGAGGTCACCAGGACGGTCCAGACGAAGATCGGCATCTTCATCAGGCTCATTCCCGGCGCCCGCATGTTCAGGATCGTGACGATGAAGTTGAACGCCGAAACCAGCGTGCCGAGGCCCAGGAGCAGCAGGCCCAGGGTCCAGATGTCGGTGCCCAGGCCGCCGGAGAACTCCACGGACGTCAGGTTGGCGTAGCCGAACCACCCGATGTCGGGCACGTCGCCGCCCGCGGTGCCCTTCAGCCAGCCGATGTTGATGAAGATGGCGCCGAACAGGTAGATCCAGTACGAGAAGGCGTTCAGGCGGGGAAACGCCACGTCGCGCGCCCCGATGAGCAGCGGCAGCAGGTAGTTCATGAAGGCCGCCAGCAGGGGCATGACGCCCAGAAAGATCATGGTGGTGGCGTGCATCGTGAAGAGGGCGTTGAACGTGCGGGCCGTCACCACCTCGAGCCCGGGCCGCGCCAGCTGGAGGCGCATGACCCAGGCCTCCAGGCCGCCCACCAGGAAGAACAAGAAGCCGGTGACGCCGTACAGGATGCCGATGCGCTTGTGGTCCACCGTCGCCACCCACGACCAGAAGCCCGTCTGGGCGGTGGGCCGGGGAATGAAGCCCAGCGTCTTCGCGGCTGTCGCCATGCGGTCAGAACCTCCGTTTCACGGGGGATTGGCCATGGACAGGCATCACTTCAGGCTCTGCAGGTACTGCACGATGGCGTCGAGATCTTGCTCGGAGAGCCTGGCGTGTGACGGCATGGTGGTGCCCGGCTTGAAAGCGGCGGGGTCCTTTACCCATGCCTTCAGGTTTTCGTAGTCGTTCTCCAGGATGCCGGCCGCGAGGGTGGAGCGCTGGCCGACATCGGTCAGGTTGGGGCCGACGGCGCCCTGGGCCTTCGTGCCGTCCACCGCGTGGCAGGCGAAGCAGTTGCCGGCGGTCGACTCGAACAGCTCCCGGCCCCGGGCGGCGGCGGGGGAGAGGTCGCGCGGGCCCTCGGCCATGGCCTGCCGCTGCCGCACCCACTCGTCGAACTCCGCCTGGGGCAGGGCCTTCACCAGGAAGCGCATGTTGGCGTGCGAGTCGCCGCAGAACTCCGCGCACTGGCCCAGGTAGACGTCGGGCTCGTCCGCCTGGATCCAGGCGATGTTGACGCGCCCGGGGACCATGTCGGTCTTGCCGGCGAGCTTCGGCACCCAGAAGGAGTGGATGACGTCGTTGGAGGTCAGCTCCAGCCGGACGGGCTGCCCGGCCGGGATGCGCAGCTCGTTGGCGGTGACGATGCCCAGCTCGGGGTACTCGAAGGCGAACCACCAGCGGTAGCCGACCGCCCGCACCGTCAGCGCGCCCTCGGGCGGCGTGGCGGTGGAGAACGCGGCCTCCACGGTGGGGAATGCGACGGAGACCAGGATGAGGATCGGGATGACGGTCCAGACGATTTCGAGGAGGTGGTTGCCGCGGATCTGCAGGGGCACGCCCGTCTGGCCGGGACGGGCCCGGAAGCGGAAGACCACGTAGAGCAGGGCCGCCGTCACGAAGATGCCGATGCCCACGGCGATGTACAGGGTGTAGAGCAGCAGCCCGGTCTGCGTCTGGGCGACCGGGCCTTTCGGATCCAGGGGCGTCTGCGGCAGGGTGCTGCATCCCGCCAGCAGACCGCCGGCCAGCAGGAGAGCCAAGCCGCGTCTTGCGCCGCGCTGTCTCGTCCACATACCCACCGAATCATCCGCTCCTCATATACGATTCAGGTTGTAGGCCGAACTCGGGCGGCCAGAGTAGAGGCCACCACCACTGTAGTACAAAATCATTAGTCTGACAACCCGATATTGCGAGACCAGTCGGACAAATTGTCACCTTCCGCCCCGCCGGAGCCCCGTCATGGCGTACAGGATGCCGACCCAGGCCCCCTTCATGTTCCGGTAGGTGCCGATGAGGAAGAGCGCGCCGAACGTCAGCCACAGGAGCCACTGGGCCCGGGCGCTCAGGGGGGTCAGCGCGGCGGTGATGAAGATGCCGGCGACGACCAGGACCGCCGTGACGCTGTAGGCCACCAGCATCGCGCCGACGAAGTCCCCCTCTTCGGGCTCGAAGGGGGCCCCGCAGACCGGGCAGCGCTCAGCCAGTCCGAGGGGCCCGCGGGCCATCGCGCCCCGGCGGCAGGCCGGGCAGCGGAGGCGCAGCCCGTCCCAGGCCCCCCGGGCCATCGGCCCCAGCACGGCCATCACCTCCCGGCGAGCAGCAGGCGAATCTGGGCCATCACCTCATCGGTGTCCATCAGATTGCCTGAGTGGTAGGCCCGGATCCGGCCCTCACGGTCCACCAGCGCCACCCGGCCGCCGTGATCCACCCGGTAGTCCGGCTCGTGCCCTGCACCGTGGTGGTGGGCGTGGATGCGCTCGTCGGTCTCCACCTGCTCGATGCCCACCAGGAAGCCCTTCTCCACCACCTGGCGGACGTGGTGCGGCCGGCCGGTGAGGAAGTGCCAGGAGGCGGTGTCGGCGCTGTAGATCTGTGCGTAGGCCGCCAGCCGCTCCGGGGTGTCGTACTCCGGATCCACCGTGATGGAGACCAGATGCACCTGGTCGGTCAGCCCGGAGCGGGCCAGCTCGGTCTGCAGGACCCGCATCTGCGCGGTGATGGCCGGGCAGATGTCCGGACACGAGGTGTAGATAAAGCCGATCAGGTGGACGCGGCCGGCGAGGTCGTCCTGGGTGAACGTCCGGCCGTCCTGGGCCACCATGCTGAACTCGGGAACCTGGCCGAAAACGGGCAGGGCGGGCTGGCGGAGCGACGACCGCAGCGCCAGGATGGCGGCCAGCGACAGCAGGACGACGCTGACGCTGAGCGCCAGGCCGACCCGGATTCCGCGGGGCAGGGCGGCGTCCTGAACCATGGGAACTCCCTCCTGCAGGCGAGGTGCGCTGTGAAGTGCATTTATTATCCGCAAACTCGGACGATTCCTCCCCGAGGGACGACATTTTTATAAACAAAGTGCGAAAAGTGGGAGGAGTTCGGCGACCTGCTGTCAAATTTCGGTCTCCTACCGAGCGCAAGTGCGCGCACATCACGGCGAAAAGGGGGCGGCCCGATGTTCGCAGAGGCGCGCGGCCGTCAGCAGGTCGGCCAGATTCTGCGTGATTATGTCATGCTCACCAAGCCGCGGATCGTCATCCTGCTCCTGATCACCGGGTTTGCCGCCATGTGGGTGGCCGCCGGGGGGCCGCCGCCCCTCGGCCTCACGGTGGTGACGATGGTCGGGCTGGCGATGTCGTGCGGGGCGGCCAACGCCATCAACATGTGGTACGACCGGGATATCGACGCGGTGATGACCCGGACCCAGCGCAGGCCCCTGCCGGCCGGCCGCCTGACCCCCGCCCAGGCCCTGCGGTTCGGCGTGGTCAGCGGCGCGCTCAGCTTCCTGGTGCTGCTGACCGTCAACCTGCTTACGGCCCTGCTGGCCACCGCGGGCCTGCTGTTCTACGTGCTGGTCTACACGATGTGGTTGAAGCGCTCCACCGTGCATAACATCGTCATAGGCGGCGCCGCCGGCGCGGCGCCCCCGCTGGTGGGCTGGGCCGCGGTCACCGGCAGCCTGGACTGGGCCGCCGTGGTCATGTTTCTGGTCGTCTTCATCTGGACGCCGCCGCACTTCTGGGCCCTGGCGCTCTTCCGAGGAGAGGATTATGAGCGGGCCGGCGTTCCCATGCTGCCGGTGGTGCGGGGGGAACGGGCTGCGAAGTGGCAGATCCTGCTGTACTCGCTGCTCCTGATTCCGTCCGGGGCCCTGCTGTACTGGACGGGCACCGTGGGCCGGTTCTACCTGTGGACCTCGGTCGCGCTCGGGGCCGCGATGGTCGTCGCCTCGGTCGGCCTCCTGCGGGAGCGGGCGCCGCAGATGGACTGGGCCCACCGCACGTTCGGCTGGTCGCTGCTCTACCTCGCGGCGGTCTTCCTGGCGATGATGCTGGATGTAACGCGGGTGTGAACTTCCGGCCGGAGCCGACGTGGCCCGGGCCTGACCTGCCTTGCGCCGGCGCTTGATGTGACCCGGGGGTGAACCCGGCGGGGAAGGGGGAGGAGGGTACAGCGTGGAACGGATCCTGGCCGTGCTGCCCACGGTCAACGCCATCCTGATCTCTGTGAGCGGCCTCTTCATCCTGTGGGGGATCCGGCTGGTCCGGCGGGGGGAGCGTGAGAAGCACCAGCGGGCGATGCTCACGGCCACGGGCCTGACGTCGCTCTTCCTCATCCTGTACGTCACCCGGGTCTCCCTGGGCGGGCTCTCCACCTTCGCCGGCCCGACCTGGCTGCGTCCGGTGTACCTGGCGATCCTGATCAGCCACTTCACCCTGGCCATCGTGCAGACGCCGCTGGTCGTGATCACGCTCTGGCAGGGTTTCCGCGGGGTTCTGCCTTCGCACCGGCGGATTGGCAGGGTGACATGGCCCATCTGGGTCTACGTGTCGGCCACCGGCGTGCTGGTTTACGGTCTCCTGCGGTTCCCGTACCCTTCCTGACCCCGGCGGCTCTGCGGGCGGAACGTGGGGAGGCGTGGGCATGAGGTTCAACCGTCCGACCCTGGTGGGGGCTGCGGTGGGGTTTGCCCTGGCGATGCCGCTGTTTGAGGTCTGCCTGCTGACCATCCTGCTGATAGACGGCAGCCTGCTGGACGCGATGGTCGCCATCCGCTACTTCTCCCGGCCGCTGAATCTGGTCGCCCTGCTGGCCGCCCTGCACGTGGCCGGCGGGCTGATCGGCGCGGCGGTGGGCTATGCGCACAGCCGCATGCGCCCCCAGCCGCGGCTGCGGGTGCTGGCCGGAGGGCTGCGCGCCAGGCGGTAAGGTTTCGGAAAACGCGGGCGGACCCCGCCCCCGTGAGGGGGGGCGGGGTCCTGCGCATGAGCGACGGCTGTGAGCGGCACCGCCTGCGTGCGGAGCTGCGGGGCTCGCTGCGCTCAGTCGTAGGTGACCAGGCGCACGGCGCCCACGCCGCCGGAGACGAACAGGTCGATGGCGTCCGCGCCGTCCCGGTACTCAGGGGTCACGTAGTGACCGTTCTGCCGCTGGAAGCCGTCGTCAGCCGACGACCCGCCCAGCCCCGTTTCGACCTGGATGCGGGCCGGCCGTCCCTTCGCGACCCGGATGATGACCTCGCCGACGCCGGCGTTGATCCGGCCGGTCAGGGCCCCCTGTTCCGGCAGGGTGATCGTCACCTGGCCGACGCCTGCGTCCACATCCAGTTCCTGCACGTTCAGCCGGGACAGGTCAACGTGGCTCTCGCCCACGCCCAGGTCGAGGTCCAGGCTCAGCGGGAGCGCATCGGTGAGCACCAGGTCCCAGTTGCCCCGTCCGGATCCGTTGGAGTTGAGAGGGCCGTTCGGCTTGGAATACAGCCGGAAGACGCCCCTGTCGCCCACGACGTTGTATCCCCACTGGATCTCCTCACTGATCAGCGGTACCACCGACCCCTGGACGAGATAATCCGACATGGTCTCGCCCTGGATCCGCAGCGACGACACCGAAGACTCCACCCGAATCTCCGCCGAGGAGATCCGGTCCAGCGGCTGGGCGATGCTGACCGGCTCCGTCCGCGGTTCGGCCACGTGCAGGGGCCTGACCCCCAGCACGATGGCTCCGACCAGCACGATGGCCGCGACAACTGCGACGACCCGGCCCCAGCCGCCCTGCTTGCCGAAGAGCATGTCGAGCCCGGCCACGATCAGCCAGACCGGCCAGAGCCGCCAGATGACCTCCCAGAGCGACCAGTGGATCAGGCCCAGGCTCTGGCCCAGGAAGAAGAGGCCCAGGAAGATCAGGAGGAGCGGCCCGACGATGGAGCGCTGCTTCTGCTTCTTCGGCGGCGGAGGCGGCGGGTTGTAGAACGATCCGTGCGGCGGGCGCGTGCCCGAGCCGCGCTCGTCATCGTACCAGTCCCCGTGCGGCTCAGCGCGCTCGGCGTACTCCGGGCCAGGCCTTGTGCCTTGCGGTTCCCCGGCCTCTTCGTGGCTGCCGTAGGCGCTGCCGGTCCCTGCGTGGGTGCGGTGGGCGCTGTCGGCCCCTTCCTGGCTGCGGTAGGCGTGGCCGGCTCCTTCGTGGCTGCGGTACGCGTGGCCATCGCCTGCGTGGCTGCGGAAAGCGCTGCCGGCCTCTGGCTGATCGCGGTGTGCGTTTTCAGGCGGCCGGCCGCTCGGCTTGGTATCGGCACCGGCCGGATCCGGCTGCCCGCCTCCCCCGAGCGCAGAGGTGCGGAAGGGCGTCGTGCGCGGGGGCCGGTAGGGCTGCACGGGCGGGACGGGCGACGGCGGCGTCGTCGGTTCCGGCGTCTCGTGTGGTTCGCGGTCCAGCTCGCGGCGCTGGTCCTCGCGCGGGTCACGCTGGTCCATGGTCACCTCTCCCCCTGCGTTTGCATGTCATCTAATCGTTTGGACGCCACTTTGGCCCGCACCCCTTCAACCGTGCGAAAATCCGCCAAAGACCGGAGGAAGAGAGGCTCCTTCGTGTCATAGGCGCGGACCCGGTGAGGCGGTAGACTGGGGGAAAGGGAGGGGGTACTTGTGGGCCGATGGCATCACCGGGCGCCCCGGGCAGTCTGGTTCGCCCTGGTCGCCGCGCTCCTGGCCCTGGCGCCGCTGGCCGGCTGCGCCCGGCGGGAACCGGAACCCGCCGCTATTGCCGTGCTGCTGGCAGACGATGTCCGGTTGGAGAAGGTGGAGGGGCTGAAGGAGGGGCTGGCCGAGCTGGGCTACCCGCCCGAGCGCGTCGCCATCACCGTCTACTCGGCCGGCGGGGACCGCTCCCGGCTGCCCGCCCTCGCCGCCGAGGCCATCGCCGCCCGGCCCGACGTGCTGGTGGCCGGCGGCGGCATCGAGGCGGATACCCTGCATAAGAGCGACAACCCGGGCATCCCGGTGGTCATGGCGGGGGTCGCCTCGCCGGTGCGCTGGGGCTGGATCGACTCCTACGCCCGCCCGGGCGGCCTGCTGACCGGGCTCGACAACCAGCACGCCGAACTGGCCGGGAAGCGGCTGGAGCTGCTGACCAAGCTTCTGCCACACGTCGAGCGCGTCCTGGTGCTGTACGATCCGCAGGTGATCCCGGGGATCCACGCCCTTGAGGTCGCGGAGGAGGCCGCCGGCCTGCTGGGCGTCTCGCTGGGGGTCGTGGAGGCCCGCAGCCTGGCCGGGGCCCTGGCGGGGCTGGGCCGGATCGAGCCCGGTGAGTACGATGCCGCGCTCTTCCTGCCGGCGTTTGTGCTGGAGTCCGGCGCGGGCGCGATCACGGCGGAGCTGGAACGGCTGGGGCTGCCCGCGATGGGCGCGCTGGATCTCGGCGCCGAGGCCGGGCTCATGGCCGCCTACGGCAACTCGAACCGTGCGCAGGGGCGGCAGGCGGCCCGGTTCGTGGTGAAGGTGCTGAACGGTGCCGACCCGGCCACGCTGCCGATTGAGTCCATCGACAATCCGGAGCTGGTGGTCAACCTGGATGTGGCGAACCGCCTGGGTCTGACGCTGAAGCCGGAGGGGATGGCGTTTGCCCATGTGCGGGGCGCTTCGGCGGGTGAGCGTGGTGCGCCGGGCGCATCCGGGGCGCAGAGCGCCGCGCCGGACACATCCGGGGCGCAGAGCGCAGGGCCGGACGCATCCGGGGCGCAGGGCGCCGCGCCGGACGCCGCGGGGGAGGTGGGGCGATGACCCGCTGGTTTGGCCACCTGCGGCTGAAGGTGCTGGCCTTTGGCATCGCCATGTCGGTCCTCCCCGTCTCGATCTACGGCTGGTACGGCCTTACGGCGGCGCGCGGCGCGCAGGTGGAAGTCGTGCAGGCGCAGAACCAGGCCGCGGCCCAGACCGTGGCTGAGGAGCTGGCGCGGTTCGTCGAGCGCATCACCACGCGGCTGCAGCTCCTGGCCCGCCTGGAAGGCGACCGTCTGGTCGAAGCCCCTGCGGCGGAGCAGGAGAGGGTGCTTTACACCCTGCTCCGGGACACGCCCTACCTGGAAGAGGTGTCGCTGGTGGACGCCGACGGCGTGGAGGTGGCCCGGGCATCCCGGAGGGAGGTCGTGGCCGGTCAGCCGGCGGCGCAGCACGGGGGTGAGCCCTACTGGCCGGACCTGCGGCGGGGCGAGTCCACCGTGGGTCCGGTGACCTTCGATCCGCAGGGCAGGCCGCTCTTCACCGTGGGCGTGCCGCTGCCGGGCGGCGCCGGGGCGCTGATCGCCCGCCCCACCCTGCGGGGCCTGGTGGACAACCTCGCGGCCGTGCAGGCGGGGGGAGCCGTGCGCACGCACGTCTTCGACGAGACCGGACGCCTCATCGGCGACTCGGACTTCAGCCTGGTGCTGGCCGGGTATCGCTGGGAGGAAATTGAGGTCTCGCGCAGGCCCTACCGCTCGCTGACGGGGGACGAGGCCTTCGGCTACCTGGCTGAAGTGCCGGGGCTGAAGTGGCGGGTGCTGGCCGAGACCACCGCGGCCGACGCGATGGCCCCCGTGCGCTGGCTCGCCTGGGAGTTCGCCGGAGGCGCCCTGCTGCTGATGTCCATCGTGGTCGGCCTCTCCATCGTGTTCGGGCTGCAGCTCACCGTTCCGCTGGAGCGGCTGGAGGCCGGGGCCGTGAGAGTAGGATCCGGCGATCTGACTGTGCGCATCCCCGAAGGCGGCCGCGACGAACTGGGCCGGCTGGTCCGCGCCTTCAATCAGATGACGGAGAAGCTGCGGATTCAGGACGAGAACCTGCGGGCAGAGCGGGACCTGCTGGACACCGCGGTCTCCGCCATGGGCGCGGGCCTGGCCCTGATCGATGCCCGGGGGCGGATCCTGTGGGCAAATCGTCACCTGCTGGATTGGTTCCCCGACGCGCACGTGGGGGGCCCGTGCCGGGGGGTGCTGGGGCGCGCCTGCCAGGGCGGCGGATGCGCCCCTGACGGCGAGTACCGGGTCCGGATCGGCGGGAGGGAGCGGGTGTTGCGCTACCAGACGCACCACATCGCCGGGGCGGGCCCCGACGACCCGGCGCGGCTCGAAGTGATCGAGGACGTGACCGAACGCCGGGCGATGGAGCAGATGGTGCGGCAGTCCGAGAAGCTGGCCGCGGTGGGCCAGCTGGCTGCGGGCGTGGCGCATGAGATCAACAATCCGCTCGCCGTCATCTCGGCGTATGCGGAGGACCTGAACGACCGGCTCCGGGAGGAGGGGGCTGCGGCGCTGGAGCGGGAGGGCGAGCTGGCGGCCTACCTGGCGCAGCTTCAGGTGCAGGTGCAGCGCTGCAAGGCTATCACCGGCAATCTGCTGGACTTCGCCCGGCGTGGCTCAGCCGAACCCGGTCCTGTGGACGTGGCCGGGGTCGCCCGGGCCACCGCCGCCCTGGTCTCTCCGCGAGCGCGGCGGATCGGTGTCGAGGTGGCTGTGGAGGCTTCTGAAGGGCTGCCGGCCGTACGGGCCAGCCGCGATCAGCTGCAGCAGGTGTTCCTGAATCTTGTCACCAATGCTCTGGATGCCATCGAGGAGGGCGGGGGCGGCGTTGTGCGGATCACCGCCGAGGTGGTCGCGGATGGCGGCTTGGGCGCTGGTGGGGGTGGTCTGACTGAGGCCGTGGTGCTGGTCGGCGTGCACGACGACGGCCCCGGGATGGATGAGGACACCCTGACCCGGGCCATGGAGCCCTTCTACACAACGAAACCCCCCGGGCGGGGAACGGGCCTCGGGCT
>JAMNXV010000135.1 GCA_023623185.1 Bacillota bacterium | reverse complement strand
TCATCCTGAACGAGGTGGAGAACAGCAACGCCCGCGGCCTCTCCGCGACCGGCGGGAACGCGACCGCCATCGCCAACAACCTCTCCGGAAATGCCGAGGGCATCTCCCTGGCTTCAGCCGGCCACCTGATCTTCAGGAATGTCATGAGCAGGAACACATCGGCCGGGACCGCGCTGCGGTCTGTCCAGAACGCCGCGCTGCTGGCGAACCGGGCGGTCTGCAACCACGGGCCGGGAATGCGTTTCAGCGACGGAACGGGCAACCGGGTGCTCCTGAGCGAGGTGGAGGGCAACCGGCAGCAGGGCATCGATCTTGACGCCCACTCGGCGGGTGTCATAGATGACAACGAGGTGAAGGGGAACGACGCCGCCGGCATTCAACTGGGCGGCACGGCTGCGGGCAACGTCATCCGGCGGAACGATTTGAGGAAGAACCACCCCGACATGGCGGCTCTGCCGCCTGCCGGCAGGGAGAATGTCTTCGATGAGAACCGGTGCGGGCGAAGCGAGCCGCGGGAGCTGTGCTCCGGCAGACACTAGGGCGCGCTCATCAGCGGCAACCATTTCGTCGGCAGTGCGGTGGGGATGACCGTGGGCCCGGCGAAGGTCATCGACAACACAGTGACCCGGAATCGACAGGCTGGGATCGAGTTGATCGACCACGTGGGCTCCCTGGTGTTGTCGAACGAGGTATCCGGCAACCTGGGCCCGGGCATTCGCCTGGCCAGAGGAGCGAACATCCGGGCGCTGCTGAATGAGGTGGAGAACAACACGCAGCAGGGGATCGACCTGGACGGCGATTCGGCGGGCAACATCATCGACGATAATGAAGTGAAGGAGAACGACGCCGCGGGCATTCAGCTGGATGCGGCTGCGGCGGGTAACGTCATCCGCCGGAACAAGCTGAAGAAGAACAGCGCATCTTGATGAAGCCATACGGGTGCAGCATGCGGAGCGCACTTCCGGCCTTCGGCGGCCGGGGGATGCGCTCCGCATTGCTGGGCGGGCATGCATCTGATCATTCGGAACAAACAGGCGGGGTGAATCGTCTGATTCAGGAAATGAGAGGAGGGTCAGCATTGGGCTATCAGGTGCGCCGTGCCCAACCGGCAGATGCGCCGGCCATCGCCGCCGTCGCCCGTGAGACATGGGCGGCGACCTATCGCGGCATCATCCCGGAGGAGGTCCAGCGGGCCGTGCTTCCCCAGTGGTACGCGGAGGAGCGGCTGGCCCGGGCCGCCGAGAGCGGGCAGAGCGCCTTCTTCGTCGCTGAAGCAGAGGCCGGCGAGGTCGTCGGCTTCGCCCAGGCGGGGCATCGGGAGGAGGCGGGCGATGCTGAGCTCTGGCGGTTCTACGTGCTCCCTGACCACCAGCGGAAGGGGATCGGGAGACAGCTCCTGCAGGCGTGCCTGGACGCGCTGCACGCCCAGGGCCCCGTCTCCCGGCTCTTCGTGCAGGTGGAGGCGGAGAACGAGGGTGGGCGGCGCGCCTACGAAGCGCTGGGTTTCACCTACGTCCGCGAGTACCCCGACGAGCTTCTGGGCCACGTGACGCAGATGTGGGAGATGTGCCTGGAGCCTGCGGTCCTGAGGCCGCGGGCGGAGGAGGCATAGCGCGGCGAGCCCCGCCGGCCAGGGAGGCCGGCGGGTTTCTTTTGTACGTGGAGTCGGGTGAAAGAAATGCTTCGCTGCGCGCGTAGTACCAAGTGAAGGCCACCAGGAGAAGGAGGAGGATACATGACCGCCATCGCAGTGACGCACCTGACAAAACGGTTCGGCCATCGCACAGCTGTCGACGACCTCAACCTCGCCATCCGTGAGGGCGAGCTCTTCGCCCTGCTGGGGCAGAACGGCGCGGGGAAGACGACGACCATCAAGATGCTGTGCTGCCTTCTGCCCCCTACCAGCGGCGATGCCCTGCTGCTCGGCGACAGCATCACGGCCGATCCTGCGGCCGTCAAGCAGAAGTTGAACGTGTCGCCCCAGGAGACCGCCGTGGCCCCCAACCTCTCGGTACGTGAGAACCTCGTACTCATGGCACGGGTCTACGGCTGCGACCGCCGGGAGGCCCACTTCCGGGCGGAGGAGATGCTGCAGGCCTTCGGGCTGAAGGAGCGTGCGGGCGACCGAGCCAGGACCCTCTCGGGCGGCATGCAGCGCCGGCTGAGCATTGCCATGGCGCTCATCTCGAACCCGCAGATCGTGTTCCTCGACGAACCCACCCTGGGGCTGGACGTGCGGGCCCGGCGCGATCTCTGGAAGGTCGTGAGGGCACTGAAGGGCAAGATCACGATCATCCTCACCACACACTACCTCGAAGAGGCCGAGGCTCTGGCCGACCGCATTGGTATCATGCACGCCGGGCGGCTCCAGGCGCTGGGCACCCCCGCCGAACTGAAGGCGCAGACCGGGGCGGCCACCCTGGAAGAGGCGTTCCTGGCGCTCACGGAAGAGGGGGTGAGCTGATGCGGATGATGGCCTTTGCCGCCCGCAACTACAAGGAGCTGGTAAGAGACCCGCTGACCCCGCTCTTCGGGGTGGGTTTTCCGCTGGTGCTCCTGCTCCTGATCTCCACGCTGCAGAAGCACGTACCCAACGAAGTGTTTCCCCTCGAGCAGTTCGCGCCCGCCATGGCCGTGTTCAGTCTCTCGTTCCTCTCCTTGTTCGCCGGCATGCTGATCGCCAGGGACCGGAGCAGTTCATTCCTCATGCGGCTTTTCGCCTCACCGCTGGCCGCATCCGATTACATCGCCGGCTATACCGTGCCCATCCTGCCCCTGGGCGTCGCACAGAGCGCCGTCTGCTTCATCGTAGCGTTCTTTCTGGGGCTGCCCGTCAGCGGCAGCGTGCTGGCGGCCCTGGCTGTGCTGGTTCCGGTAGGCGCCCTGTTCACCGGAATCGGCCTCCTGATGGGCTCCCTTTTCAGCGAAAAGCAGGTGGCGCCGTTCAGCTCCATACTGGTCAATGTGGCCGCGCTGCTCGGCGGCACCTGGTTCCCGTTGGATATGCTAGGCGGTACGCTGAAGAGCATCAGCTACGCGCTGCCGTTCGCCCACGCGGTCGACGCGACCCGGGGGGCGCTGGCGGGCGACCTGGCCTCCGCCGTGCCGCACCTGTGGTGGGTGCTCGGTTACACGGTCGTCGCCTTCGCCGCGGCGGTGTGGGCGTTCCGGGCCAGAATGCGCAGCGGGGAGGCGTAGCAGAGGGGAGGCGCGCTGGTTGGAGGAGCGAGAGGCGCTGAGGCGCTGCCGCGCAGGCGACCGCGATGCGTTTGCGCACCTTGTCAGGCGTCACCAGGCGTCCGTGCTGGCACTGTGCTATCGCATGACCGGCAGCCGCGAAGACGCCGCCGATGCCGCCCAGCAGGCATTCCTGCAGGCCTACCGGCGCCTGGAGACCTACGACCCGGCTCAGCCCTTTCGCTCGTGGCTCATGAAGATCGCAGCCAACGAGAGCATCGCCCTCATGCGCCGCCGCGGCCGCCTGAAGGAGATCGCGGACGACGAGGCCCTGAACCGCGCGGCGGCCAGCGGGCCGGACGCCCACTCGCTGGTGGAACTGGCCGAGGACCGGGAGGCGGTGCGCCGCGCCGTGGCGGCTCTGGCCCCGCGCTACCGGACCGTCATCCTGCAGTACTACTTTGAGGGGCTCAGCTACCAGGAGATCGCCGAGCGATCCGGTCTTTCGGTCGGCACCGTCTCGACCCATCTGTTCCGTGCGAAGCAGCAGCTCAGGCGATTGCTGAGCGAGGGGGAGGTGACCGCGCACCATGCACCCTGAGAAGGAGAGGCTCCACCTGTACCTGAGCGGAGCTCTCGGGCCCATTGACCACAGGCGTGTGGAGGCGCACGTGAACGACTGTGCCGAGTGTGCCAGCGTTCTCACGGAGATGAGAGCCGAGGACGCGGCGCTTGCCGACGCCCTTAAGCTGGATGCCGCCGAGCGGCGCTGGCTTGACTCCCTTGACCTGGTGGCGCCGGTCATGGCACAGATTCCAGCGGCTCCGCCGACGACGCCGCTGCTGGTGCTCGTCGTCGTGCTGCTCAGCCTGGCGGGCTACGCGGGAGGAAGCCTCTGGTCGACCGTGACCGGACTGCTGCCGGATCCGGGTGTCGGGAGCGCCGTTTCCCTCATCCGCACGGCAGGTCCCGCGCTGCTGCGCCTGCTTCTGTGGCTGGGCAGGGGAGGGCTCCTGCCCGTCATCTGGCCGGTGCTGGTGATCGGTGCCGGCCTGGGCGCCTGGCGCGCGTTCTTCACAAAGGAGGCAAGAGGCCATGCGTAGAGCCGTCGTCGGTCTGCTCTTAAGTGCGCTGCTGCTGTTTACGCTGGTCCCGTCGGCCCTGGCGTATGACCGGCGAGCCGGCACCCGCCTCACCGTGGCTGCAGGCGAAACGGTGGAAGACGACCTGCTCCTCAGCGGCGTCACCGTCGAGGTGGCGGGCACCGTCTTGGGCGACGTCTTCGCCTTCGCCGAGAGCGTCATCGTCACCGGCACGATTGGCGGCAACCTCGTCGTGATGGGCAGTGCGGTCGACGTGAGCGGACAGGTGGACGGAACCGTGTATGCCATGGCCGAGAACCTGAACGTCTCTGGCGCCGTCGGCAACAGCGTCGTGAGCGTCGCCGGCAGCACGGTCATTGCCCGGGAGGCCGTGCTGGGGGGCAACTGGATCGCATCGGGCAACCAGCTGCGCCTGGAAGGAAGTGTTGGGCGGGGCGTCCTGGGGTTCGCCCGGAGCCTGCGCCTGGACGGTCCTGTGAAGCACGGGGTGGAGGCATGGGTCGACCAGCTGAGCCTGGGCGACAGCGCAGCCATCGAAGGAACCGTCACCTACCACAGCGGGCGGGAGGCCCAGGTCTCTGCCGATGCCCGGGTCGGCGCCCTGGAGTTCATCCCTCAGGAGCCGCGCAGCTGGGGAGGGCCCGGTCTTGCTCCCGCCACGGGTCTGGTCATCCGGGTCGCAGGGTTCCTCATCGTCGGCCTCCTCCTGCTGGCGCTTCTGCCGAACCTGCGCACCCGTTTCCCCAGGGCCATCCGGCGGTATCCGTGGCAGGCGCCGCTGCTGGGTCTGGCCGCCCTGGTAGCGCTGCCGGTCGGGGCCGGCGTGCTCATGGCCACGGTCGTCGGTGCGCCGCTGGGCCTGCTGACGCTCCTGCTCTATCCCCCGGCGCTCTACTGCGGGCAGGTGCTGCTCTCCTGGGCGGTGGGCCGGTTTGTGGCTGACCGGTGGGCGTGGTTGGGCAGCCAGCACTGGGCGGTCATCTTTCTGGCCGGCACCGTGCTGACCACGCTGCTGACGGAGTTGCCCCGCGTCGGTCTTGCCCTCAGCTTCGTTGCCGTCGTCTACGGTCTGGGCGGTCTGCTGTATGCCTTCCGGGGCCGGGACGGCGGCGAGACGGTCGTGTGGTGACATGCAGCCGTGTCCGGTGGCGCACCAGCCGGGGGCCTGCCTGGCCATGAACCGCCCTGCCGGGCAGCGAACCGGTCGAGGCGGTGGAGAAGCGCCCTGCAGAAGGTGTTCCGCGCCAGGAAGCCGAAGCTGGTTAGGTCGCGGCGGTTCGGCGGGGGATGGAGATCGCCCGGGCCAGCCTGCGTCAGAGATCGGTTTTCACTGGAGGGATTGCGCATGATCCTCGTCACTTACCACACACTCGACGGCCTGGCGCTGGGCGTAAAGACGGGCCGGGGCATTCTGGACGTTGCCGCCGCCTGCCGGCGCCTGGGGTGCACAGGCCTCCCCCACGGCGTCAACGAGGTGCTGGGCCTGGGCACCGAGGCCCTGGAGCCCCTCCGGCACCTGGTCGGCCGCGCCGAGGCCCACCCCGACCTGTTCCGGGCCGAGTCGGAGCTGCGGCTCGGGCCCCCGGTGCCCCGCCCCGGCAAGATTATCTGCGTCGGCCTGAACTACCGCGCGCACGCGGCGGAGAGTCAGATGGAGGAGCCCGAATACCCCGTGCTCTTCTCCAAGTTTGGCAACGCCGTCGCCGGGCCGGGGGAGGAGGTGGCCCTGCCGGCGGCCGCCGAGCAGTACGACTACGAGGCCGAACTGGTCGTTGTGATGGGCCGGCGGGCGAAGGGCGTCCCGGCCGAGGCGGCCCTGGACTACGTGCTGGGCTACTGCAACGGCAATGACCTGAGCGCCCGCGACCTGCAGACGCGCACCAGCCAGTGGCTCTTGGGCAAGTCGCTGGACGGCTTCCTGCCCATCGGCCCCTACCTGGCCACGCCGGAGGAGGTTCCGGATCCGCAGAACCTCCGCATCCGCCTCTGGCTGAACGGCGAACTGCGGCAGGACGCCCACACCCGCGACATGATCTTCCCGGTGGCCCGGCTCATCGCGTACATCAGCCGGTACATGACGCTGGAGCCGGGCGACATCATCGCCACCGGCACCCCGGAGGGGGTCATCCTGGGCCGGCCCGAGAGGGACTGGCTGAAGCCCGGGGATCGGGTCGCGGTCGAGATCGACGGCCTGGGGCGTCTGGAGAACACGCTGGTGGCCGGCGACTGACGGCGCTGGACGGCATCTGCCTACAGCGCCGGGCGCCCTGCGGATTCCGGCGCCACGGCCGCCCACAGTGCCCGCATGGCGGGGGCGGTCTCCAGCAGTTCCGCCAGCGGCCCCGCGGCGATTAACTGCCCGTCCTCCAGCAGGAGGATCTGGTCGGCCTGTTCCAGGGCCGCCCTGCGGTTGGACACACAGAGCACGGTTGCCCCCCGGTGGGCGAAGAGGCGGCGCCAGAGCTCCGCCTCTGTTTCGTTGTCCAGGGCGGAGGAGATGTCGTCCAGCACCAGCAGCTCCGGCCACCGGGCGAACATCCGGGCGGCGGCGGTGCGCTGCACCTGGCCCCCCGAGAGCTTCAGTCCCCGCGAGCCCACCTCGGTTTCCAGCCCCCGGGGGAACTGGGCCAGATCCGGCTCCAGGACAGCGGCGGCAACGGCCGCGTCCAGGTCGGCGGCCTCCTCCGCGAGGCCCATCAGGATGTTCTCCCGCACCGTTCCGGAGAAGATGCGGGGCACCTGGGGCGTGTAGGCCGCCCGGGGCGGGGTGAAGAAGGCCATGGGCGCCTCGACCCGCCGGCCGTTCCAGCGGATTTCCCCGGCCTCGGCGGGCAGGAGGCCCAGCAAGGTCCGCACCAGGGTCGTCTTGCCGGAGCCGATCTTCCCGGTGATGACGGTGAATGACCCCCGGGTGAGGGTGAAGGAGACGTTCCGGATGCCCCTTCCGGTCCCGGGGTGGCGGTAGGTGAGGCCCACCACGTCGAGCCGGTGCAGGGTGTCTTCCGCGCGGCGCACCGGCGCCGGGTCGGGCGGCAGGGCTTCGGTGAAGCGCAGCTCCCTCCGGGCCACCAGCGCTTCGTCGCCGCCGGCCAGCTCCGCCATGCGGGCCTGGTAGACTCCCATCGCCCGGAGCTGGGCGACCGCTTCCGACATGCCCCACATCTGCCAGCCCAACAGCTGCAGGAGCAGCTGAAAGAGGGCGAACTGGCCCGGGGTGAACTGCCCGCCGGCCAGCAGGGGCGCGGCGGCCAGGATCACCAGCCCCAGGCCCGCGTAGAAGCCGTTCTCCGCGATGGCCCAGAGCATTCCCCACTGAAGCCGCTCCTTCAGGCTCACATCCTCACGGTCGCGGTTGATGGCGCGGAACCGGCGCAGGGCGTCGGGAACCGCGCCGGCCACCTGCAGCACCGCGACGGCGCTGAAGATCTCCCCCAGGTAGCCGGTCACGGCTTCCGTGCGCTCCATCACCTGGTCGCGGTAGACCACGATGTTCTCGTGAATTCGCCGCATGACCAGAAACATCGCTGCGATCACGGCGGCGCTGAGCAGGGCCAGCAGCGGCTGGATCGTGGCGAGGTAGGCGAAGATGCCCACCGCGGCGCCAACGCGCACCGCGGCGAAGGGGAAGCGGTTCATCTGGAAGCTGGACTCCTCCACGTCGTCGCGGAAGCGGGTGATCGCCTCTCCGGGGGTGACGGGCAGGGGCAGCGCACCCGGCCGCCGGTAGATGCCCAGCAGCATGTTGACACGCAGCAGGGTGGTGGTGAAGCGGTCCGCGAGGGTGACGCCCACCTGCCAGATGAAGTCGCAGAGCTGGGCGAGCACATTGGCCGCCAGGAAGGCCACGGCGTAGAGCAGGGGCTCGGGGGAGCCCCCAGGGAGGGCGTCGAAGAACCGCGAGGACATGGCCGCGCCCAGCGCGGTCAGCGTCAGGTCGAGGCCGAAGCCGGCGGCGGTCAGCAGCGCGGCGGGCAGCATCATGCGGTAGAACCGCCAGACGAAGGTATATCCGCTCATCGGGCCAGCGCCTCCGTTCGGCCGGCCCGCTGCAGCCGGCTGTAATGGGAGTGGGGATCCTGGGCGAGCTGATGCCGGGGGCCCCACTCCAGCACTTCCCCCTGCTCCAGGACGAGGATCTGGTCCGCCCGTTCCACCGTCGTCAGCCGGTGGGCGATGATCACGGCCGTGCGGCCCGCCAGCAGCCGGTCCACGGCGGTCTGCAGCAGCGCCTCCGTGACCGGGTCGATGCGGGCGGTGAACTCGTCGAGGATGATCAAGCCCGGGTCCCGGAGGGAGAGGCGAACCAGCGCGAGCAGCTGCGCCTCGCCCGCCGAGAGTCCGCCGCCCGCGGGGCCGATGCGGCTGTCGAGCCCCTGGTCGAACCGGCGGAACCATTCCGTCAGTCCGAGGCCGGCCACGGCTGCCCAGATCTGTTCATCGGTGATGTCGGGGTTGAAGAGCGCCAGGTTCTCCCGCAGGGTTCCGTCGAAGAGGCCCACCTCCTGCGTGATCAGGCCGATGCGGCTGCGCAGGGCGTCGAGCGGCACGTGGCGTATGTCCACGCCGCCCAGCCGGACGCTTCCCGCCTGCGGGTCGTAGAAGCGGCACAGCAGCCGGATCAGGCTTGACTTGCCGCTGCCGGTGCGGCCCAGGATGCCCAGGGTCTGCCCGGGCTCCAGGTGGAAGGAGACGTTGCGCAGCACCGGGCGACCCGCCTCGTACTGGAAGCACACCCGGTCCAGGGTGACGGAGAGAGGGCCGTGGGGCAGTGCGCCGCCGGCGCCGTCGGCGATCGCAGGGGTTACGGACGTCAGGCTCACCAGACGGCCCAGCGCCGCGCGGGCCCGCTGCAGTTCGTCCATCTGCTCCCGGATGGTGGTGATCGGCTCGTTGAGGAGGTCGACGTAGAAGAAGAGCATCATGGCGGTGCCCAGCGAGAGGGCGCCGCCGCGGTACAGGAAGAAGGCCAGGACAAGCATGGCAAACTGGCCGAGCATCCACGCGTCGACCGTGACGTTGGAGGCGGCAGACTCCAGGAAGCGGGCGCGCCGGCGGAGCCGCCAGTGCCGGGTCGACAGCGCCGTGAGCCTGCGGACCACGGCCGGGTCGGCGCCCAGGGCCTTGACTTCCTCCCTGCCGGCGATGTGCTCCTCGACGAAGGACATCATCTCTGTGGTGGAGGCCCGGATGCCGGCCCAGGCCTTCACCGTGAGGGAGGAGACGCTGAGGACGGCCGCGCCGCTGAGCACGAAGGAGCCCAGGCCCACCAGGCCCGACAGCCATCCCTCGGCGAAGAGCACGATGAGCACGCCGGCGATGAGCACCAGCGATGTGCCCACCTGGGCGACGAACTGCGAGAAGAAGCCGGCCAGGGTGGTCACGTCGCCGTCGACCCGTTCGATCAGTTCGCCGGGCGTGTGCGTCTTGTGAAAGGCGATGTCCAGGCTGAGCACGTGCCGGGCCAGGTCGAAGCGGAGCGCATTGGTCGCGGCCCACGCGGTGCGTTCAGAGAGCATGGTGGCGGCAATGCGCAGCACCTGGATGAGCAGGGAGCCGGCCAGGAAGAGACCGGCGGGAAGGAGGAGCGCGGGCAGCGGTTCGCCCGCCAGCGCCCGGTCCACCAGCGAACGCAGGAGCTGGGGGAAGAGCAGACGGAGGCCGGTCGCCCCCAGCAAGAGGGACACAAGCACGAGAATGCGGGCGCTCTGGGGCTTCAGGTACGTCCAGACGAAGCGGAGCGCCCTGTTTTTGGACATGAAAAAACAGGCCCCTTTCGGTTGGTTGTGATGGCGGAGGAACTCCTGCCTGCTCACAAACGAACCTGGCCTGTGCGGATGGACGGGGTTCTGCACAGAGGCAGGTCAGTGTGAGCAGTACATCGGGTGGATCGGGTTGATGAAGAAACGCACTGCATCGCACCCCCAATGGCGGAATTGCGCTACGAATCCATCCTAACTGCAGGCCGCCGGCCGGGTCAATCGGCATTTTCAGGTCGACCCATTCTTTCCGGCGGCCTTGGCCGTGCGTCTGCGGCGGCCGGTGCATCGGCACAGTTGCGGGCCGGGCATGCTAGCGCAGAGTCCGATTCCGATACGTGGCAGAGGAGGACGTCCCCATGCGCTACACCCGGTTGTGGGCGACACTTGCCCTGGTCATCGTCGCCTCATTTGCCGTGCTCGGCTACTACGGGTGGGACACCTACTGGCGGATGCCGCCGATCCCCGAGCGGGTGGTGTCGACCGACGGAACCGTCCTGTTCACGGGCCAGGACATCCGTGACGGCCAGAACGTCTGGCAGTCCATGGGCGGCCAGGAGGTCGGCAGCGTCTGGGGACACGGGGCCTATGTGGCGCCGGACTGGACGGCCGACTGGCTCCATCGCGAGGCCGTCTGGATTCTGGACGCGTGGGCGACCGCCGAGTACGGCACGCGGTACGACGACCTCGACGCTGAGCCCAGGGCGGCGCTGCGGGCCCGCCTGATGGAGGAGATGCGGACCAACACGTACGACCCGGACACGGGCGATCTGGTGGTCTCGCCCGTCCGGGCGGACGCCATCCGGGCCGTGGCCGCGCACTACGACAGCCTTTTTGGCGACGATACCGCGCTCGCAGACCTGCGGGAGGCCTACGCTATCCGCGCCAACACGGTGCCCGATAAGGCGCGGCGGGCGCAGATGAGCACGTTCTTCTTCTGGTCCGCCTGGGCCGCCTCCACCAACAAGCCCGGTTCGGATGTGACCTACACCAACAACTGGCCGCCCGAGCACCTGGTGGGCAACCGGCCCACCGGCGAGGCCATCGTCTGGTCGGTGGTCAGCTTCGTGCTGCTGCTGGCCGGCGTGGGCGCGCTGGTGTGGTACTACGCTGCGGACCGGCACCGGGCGGAGGGCGAGCTGCACGTGCCGCCGGATGACGACCCGCTGCTCTCCGGGCTGAAGGTCACGCCGTCGATGCGGGCCACCGTGCCCTATTTCTGGATCGTGGCGGCCCTGATCATGGCCCAGATCCTGATGGGTGTCATCACCGCCCACTACGGCGTGGAGGGCTCCGGCTTCTACGGGATTCCCCTGGACCGGTGGCTGCCCTACTCGCTGGCCCGCACGTGGCACACCCAGCTGGGCATCTTCTGGATCGCCACCTCCTGGCTGGCGACCGGGCTGTTCATGGCC
>JAMNXV010000111.1 GCA_023623185.1 Bacillota bacterium | reverse complement strand
GGGCGCCCGGCTCAACGTGGGGTTGGAGTGCTCAACGCCTTACGGCATCAGAGAATCCAGCAGCCGTCGCAGAGGTGGCCGAACTCATGGGGCACTCGCAGTGCTCAACGCCTTACGGCATCAGAGAATCCAGCAGGGGGCCACATCCAGCCGGAGTGGGGTGTGATTCGCTAGTGCTCAACGCCTTACGGCATCAGAGAATCCAGCAGGCTGAGGCGGAGCGCAGGCAGGCCGCCGGCCAGTATGTGCTCAACGCCTTACGGCATCAGAGAATCCAGCAGCGGCGACGAGCCCACCACCACCAACGCACGCACCACGTGCTCAACGCCTTACGGCATCAGAGAATCCAGCAGCAGCGAAGCAGCTCGTAGGCGTTCACGGCTTCAGCCCCGTGCTCAACGCCTTACGGCATCAGAGAATCCAGCAGGTTGCCGGGCCCGGCGCTCCTGCTCAGCCTGGATGTGTGCTCAACGCCTTACGGCATCAGAGAATCCAGCAGACCTGTGGTACAGGGCAGTGGACGAGCAGGGCAACGAGGCGTGCTCAACGCCTTACGGCATCAGAGAATCCAGCAGCCGCCGCCCTGGCGTCTGGGTCGAGCGCGTCATGATGTGCTCAACGCCTTACGGCATCAGAGAATCCAGCAGTCCGCGTCCAGGGGGGCACGTGTTGGCTGCTCAAGAAAGTGCTCAACGCCTTACGGCATCAGAGAATCCAGCAGTGGTAAGCCAACTTCAACGACCGTCGCCACTGACAGTGCTCAACGCCTTACGGCATCAGAGAATCCAGCAGCTGCCGAGCGTGGTGGATGGCGATACCGTCAAGGCGCCGAGTGCTCAACGCCTTACGGCATCAGAGAATCCAGCAGTGCCGGGGGCCCGGCAGGAACCACGTCCGGGCGCGATGTGCTCAACGCCTTACGGCATCAGAGAATCCAGCAGCCGGGAACTCTGAGGGGAGCAGGGAGAGGGCAGCACTCCGGTGCTCAACGCCTTACGGCATCAGAGAATCCAGCAGCAGGGCCACCCGGTGCGCGTTCTTCAAACCAGCCGCGTGCTCAACGCCTTACGGCATCAGAGAATCCAGCAGCGAGGAGACCATCGACAACCTGGTCACCCGGGTCCGCATGTGCTCAACGCCTTACGGCATCAGAGAATCCAGCAGTCTTCCCCCCAGACCCCCTCATACGATGTGCTCAACGCCTTACGGCATCAGAGAATCCAGCAGTCTTCCCCCCAGACCCCCTCATACGACAGGGTTCCAGACAGGCGAAATCAAGCACCTCCCATGAAACGGCCCGAAACCCGCTCTGGGCCCACCATTCCACTTTGGAAACCGGCATGGCCCTTCGCTTGCGCGCCATTCAAGCACCCTTCTGCTCTCGCCGATGGCCGCAAACCCAATCCCGCCACAGGCTAGACCCACCTGGGAGTGCCGCACCACAACCCTTCACCCCCCAGTGCTTGATTTCGCCGCCAACCGAATCTCACGCACAGGTTTCATCCCCGTAGCGGTTGCGCCAGGCATCTGCCCGCCCGGCGAGGGCGTTTCTCCCGTCGAACTTGCCCCGCGCCTCCGGGATGCGCCACCGGCGCGCACGTGAACGGATCTTCAAATCGGCGGGTTCACCGCCACCCATGCTTCTTCCGGCGGCTCCGGGGTCCAGGCGGCGGTCTCCAACCGGAACTGCCCCCAGCGGGTCCCGGCCGAGCCGACGTGGTCCGGCCAGATGGGCAGCGCCAGGTTCCCCCGGACGTCTGCCACCAGCCAGCGCACTGGCGGCGGTTCGGGGCCGTCCCAGGGCGGCGGGAACCTGGGGCTGATCTCATCTACCAGGTAAGGGCTTTCTCCGAGGCTGAGGCCGCCAAACCGCTGAACCGAGGCCGGATCCCGCAGGGCCTGGCCCACCCGCTCGGCGAGGGAGACCGGGGCTGTTTCGTCCTTTCCGTGCCGGACCCAGACCCCCAGCTCCACCCCCGTCAACACCTCCTGAAAGTCGGGCCTCCGGTTGTTCCCCACACCCGGCGACAGTCGCCGGTCCTTGATCCGCCAGGCGGTGCGCAGCAGGGTGGAACGAGCCGGCTCCGTCAAGAGGGCCACCGCCACCTCCGCACCCCGGTGCTGAAGCCGGTCAGGCTCCCCCACCAGGGCGAGGAGCATGCCGTAGACGGTGGACGGCGGTGGACACGGCAGCGTCTCCAGGTACTCCCGGGCCTGCGGGGCGCGGAAAGAGGCGATGGGCACGGTGACGTACAGACCGACGCTCACCATGGCTCATTCCCCAATTCCCAGGTCTTTCCGCATCCGCTCCTGGACCAGGGCCACCCCCGCCTTCACGCCCGGGACTACCGTGGCACCAAGCCGCTTGAGTTCCTGGCCGTCCGGCGACTCGGCCAAGCGGCCGGCCACCACCAGCTCGTCCGGGGCGATGTCTCCGGCCCGAACCCGCTCCAGCACCCGGGGAACGCGGACCTCGCCGTTTTCGTCCATCTCAAACGCGTACAGGAAACGCGGGGCCATGTCATCGGTCCAGCGGAGCAGCAGGCTTTCCGGGGAGAAATCAAACAGGAAACGGCTCTGGTTGCCCGCCACCTCGGTGAGCCCGGCCACCGCATCGAGCACCGCCAGCGCCCGGGCGGGAACCCTCAGGCTCTCCGGGGTCAGCGCGAACCCGTACTGGTAGCGGGTGGCGTGCACCTCGGTGCCATAGAGGCTGGTGCTGACCTTCTCGCCGCTGCGGGCGTTGAAGGTGATGTCGCCGGCGAACGGTGTGAGGGAGACGGCCCGGGTCACTTCCAGCCGGCCCCGGCGCTTGAGGGCGGTCCCCTTCTTCGCTCGGGGGCGCCGGCCGCCACCCTCGGCCTGCTCTTCCGCCTCGTTTCCCTCCTCCTTGGCGGCATCCGCCCGCATGTAGCCCAGCACGTCATCATCGATGAAAGTCGCGTCGTCCCGGCCGTCGGCCCACGCCGTCCAGTCCGGGTCCTGCCAGATGTGGTCGTTCTTGTCGTCGTCCCAGATGCGGTTGACGGGAAGACCCGACCGCTGCCAGTAGTAGCGGATCGCCCAGCGAATCGCCTCGGCCGAAACTGTGGTGTGCACCTGCCCGTGCCAGAGCAGCTTCTGCAGCGTGGTGATGTTTCCGTCGTTCTCGCCCCGGTTGTTGGCGGCCACACCGTAGCCGGTCACAACGAGACCAAACAGATGCTTGCTCATCGCAGCGCCTCCTCTGCGTCAGGCTAGTGGGTTGACCCCGCCGCTTCGGCCCCTAAATTTGTTGTGGCCGTCTGCGGGTATTCGCCGGCGCCGTCGCCCCCGGCCCGCGGCTGCGCCTGCACGTCCCCCTTGTAGCTGGCCAACGCCAGCAGCGCCAGGTCACGGGCCAGATGCCACCGCTGCGGGGTGAAGAACGGCAGCATCTCTGCCCAGTGCTCCTGCAACGTGGGTAGCGGCCCCGAGCGGGACCAGAAATCCATCACCGTCTCTCGCAGTGTCTCAGCGTTCTTGCAGCGCGCCAAGCTGGACCGGAGCCGCTCCTGCTCGCGGGCTGCCAGCGCGGCAAAGTCCAGCCGTTCCCGCTGAGCCCGCTCGCTGAGCCGGCCCAGGGTTCGCCTCCAGGCCTCGTGGCAGGTCTCCACGAAGATCCGTTCCGGCTGATGCTGCGCCAGGGTCTCCCGGATCATGGCATACAACCCCCCTCGGTCATGGACCATCAGCGCCTTGCGGCTGCTGGGTACGGTCATCAACTGCGAACATCCAGCGTACCACGGCTGGCCGGCGGTCAGGTTCCGGGCGACCCGGTCAAGGGCAGGCGACACATACAGGTACGGAGTGGCCCCAGGCTCATGGGGCTGCACCCATCGCGGGCCGAGACAGCCCCAGGCTGCCTGGTACACGTCCAGCGCCGCCCGGGACGCGTGCGGGATGGGAAACACCTCCACCCGCGTTTTCTGCTGGGAGGACCAGGGCACATTCCCGAACGCCATCACCCGGCAGGCGGAAACGTCGATGGCGGAAAGGTACCCCCGCAACCTTGCCTGAGCCAGGAGCCGCCAGCCTGCTTCGGACGTGCCGCTCACCGTCAGCAGGGGTGTTTTTTGCGCCATCAGGAACCGCCGCAGTTCCGAGTAGGCTTCCAGGTCGGCAATCTCCGGCAGGACCAGGGCGAACTGGGGCCTGACCCCCTCACCCCGGTACTGGATGCGGAAGAAGATCGCCCCCACCGGTGCAAAGAGCAGCGCCAGCCAGCGCTCCGGCGGCTCCACCAGGGCCGACTGCCGCTCATAGGCGCTGTGCCGGACCACCCCGCCCGGATAGAGCCAGCCGGACACCGGACGGGGCAAGAGGCAGTCCTCGGCGCCGAGCAGATCGTCGGCCGCCTTCTGGTGCTTGTACCAGAAAACCCGCTGGAAGGGCGGCAACGGTTGGGGTTGCTCCTCGGTGGGATCCGCAACGCTCCCCCCGGGTTGATTGGCCGGATCCGCCCCCCGGGAGCGGCCGTGCTGCAGGAACGTGGACAGCATGGCCTCGTGCAGCGTGATGGCACCGGCCAGGTGATCCGCAGGGGGCCCGAGGGCCATCAGCCAGATCAGTCCGTGGGCGTCGATGCGGAAGGACTCCTGGATCAGTGCCTTGATGAAGGGCCCGGGCCCCCCTTCGCCCCAGCGCAGGACAACCCCGTGCGCGCACCGCTCCCAGTCTCCCGGCAGCTGAATACCCGCACGCTCGAAGTAATCCAGCGTCATCCAGAGTCCCGCCAACCCCACCTTGTGGAGCGCGGTCATGCCCGGGCTTCCCAGTTCGATTCTCAGTTCGCCGGATCGGCCGCGCGCCGGTTGCGTGACTCGTCCCATCTCGCACCCCACCTTTCGTCGTACTCCACCCGGCCCGCGGGGGCGACGCAGGCCGGCCCGATCCGATCCCAGCCCCGGATTTCCTTCGCCACCGGCCCCAGCAGCATCGGAATGGTCCGCAGAATGGCCTCCTGACGACTGGCCCTGGCCTCGTCGGCCACCTCTTCCCGGATGATAGAGACGGTGCTGCCGGCTTCCCGAACGGCGCCGGGCACGCTGACGGGGCCGCCGTCGAGCCATTCGGCCGTGATGGATGCAGGAGGCCGGCCGCCCTGCACCTGCTCCAGTGCCCGGGCGAGGTCCCACTGGCTAACCAGCCGCCCGAGTCCCACCTGCGCCAGCCAGGCCTTGGCCTGCTCCAGTTGGGCAGCGCTGTACGGTACCGGAGCTTCCACCCGCACGACCAGGCAGGATCGCACGCTGGGATGGGGCTGGGCGCTGCCAGTCCCTTCCCCGGCAAGCGCGGCGAAACGGTTGAGACGCCCCAGCCGCTGGATCAGCGCCTCCGGCGGCGCCAGCTCTGTCACCAGGAGGTCGGCGGAAACGTCGAGGGAGACCTCGGCCACCTGGGTGGTGACGGCCACGGCCGGCCCGGGGCAGTCCCGACCGAAGCGCTGGATGAGCGCCTCGTGGTGTTTGAGCCGGTGCCGGTACTCATACCGGCTGTGATAGAGGTGCACCGGCAGATTCTGCTTCGACAGGTCTTCCGCCAGCGCCATCGCCCGTTCCACGGTGTTCACCACCCAGAGCACCTTCTGCCCTTCGGCCACAGCCTCCGCGACCCGGGAGAGCGCATCCGGCACGCTCGCCTGGTGCAGCACGTAGCGGGGCAGCCGCTCCAGCTCGGCCGGGCCCTCCACCACTGCCAGCTTCTCGCCCACGGCCCGCAGCCGCTCTTCCAGCAAGGCCTGCCGCCAGGGCTGCAGCGAGGCGGTCATGAGGAGGACAGGGGCTCCGGGCAGGGCGGTGATGAACCGCAGGAGGCACTCGAAGAGGCGGTCGTCGTAGAGGTGGATCTCATCGAAGACGAAGGCGCCCTGCAGCAGGGAGGGCAGGCCGAAAAGCGCCCGCCGCTGGTTCTGGACCAGGCCCACCACCGTGTCCACCGTGCAGACGACCAGCGGTACGCCCCAGGTGGAGAGCGCCTCGTCACGCTGCCGCTCCTCCGCACCGGTGCGGGCTCCGGTCCCCAGTGTCTCTTCCTCATGCCTGTCCCTGAGCAGGTAGGCGATGTCGGCGGCGGCCCGGCTGTGAACGAGGACGCTCTGCAGCGCCTCCACCGGCAGGGCGTAGTCGGCATAGCCCTGGGTGGCCGTGCCCGTGGTGGGATAGGCGAAGAAGAGCTTCCGGCCCCGGGCGTGCCTGGCGGCCCAGAGGTATGCTGCCGTGGTCTTGCCGGTCCCGCAACCGGCCCGGACCAGGGTCACCCGCCCGGGCGACTCGGCCACGGCCTGCTGGAAGGGGCGGGCGGGGTTGCCCTTCAGCCCCTGCGCGATCACCGGCGCCAGGTCGGCGGGCTCCAGCACCCTTCGCTGCGCCTGGGCCGCCCACTCGGCCGGGTTGAGCCCCTGGCGGGGAATGGTGGATGCGACCAGGTCGGCGGCGATGAGCAGGCCTTTGACCAGGGCGATCAGGCGCCTATCGAGTTCGGAGAACTTCCGGGCGATGCGGTGCTGCTCAAACAGCCACGACCGCAGGAGGTCTTCGACGTCCCCCAGACGGAGGTGCAGATCAGGTAACGCAGGCGGGTCGGGTAACTTCAGGTACCGCTGCACCAGCGCCAGCAGGTCCTGGAAGTCGGGATGGCCCGTGTGAACGGTCATCCTGGCCGTCTGCGCCGGCCGGTCTTGGGCGGTACCGCCGTCAAACCGGAGGTGATGGCCCCCCACCGCCCACAGCACCGCAGGCCGGAGAAGCGGATCCTCCCCGCAGAAGAGCCACCGCTCAAGCTGCGGCTGCTGCAGGACGATGAGAAGGGAGATCACCTCGTGGGGGAGCGGCATGGGCCCGTGAAACGTTCTCCTGAGCAGGTTCTGAAACAGTCTTGCCGCCTTGCCCATGTCATGCGCGGCGACAGCGGTCAGCACGGCCCGTCGGAGGAGCGCTTCGTGTGCTTCCGGCAAGCCCATGGTCCGGAGGTACCGCTCGCCCCATCCATCGAGCAGGGCCACAGCCGTCTCCAGCGTGTGGCGGACGTGCCCGACCAGGGTCTCGCCCGCGGCCGGGTGTTCCGGGTCCGACGGGCTTTTCGCCAACAGACAGTTGAAGCTCATCTACTTCTGCCCCCTCAGGCCGGTTTGGCAGAAGCTGCGGATACGGGAACGAAAATGCCGCACCCCATGTGGCGACGCCCGCCCAGCCCCTCCGCCTGCAGGGCGAGGGAATCGTGGGGGGCCAGGCCAGTCACGGTCAGGGCGAAGCCCACCACCGTATGATCGCGCACTTTCAGGGTGCGGCGGATGAAGGGTGAAGCGGTGCCGGCGCGGCCTTCGAACGCGCCGCGCTCGGTGGGCGTAGGAACGAGGCTGACCTCGCCGGCAATCCCGAGCCGTTCCAGTTGCCTGCGGGCCGCGTCCAAGAATGGAGACGGCTCCATGTATGGCTTGATGATGACGAGCCGGCTGTGCAGAGTCGGTGCCGGGCGAAGCGGCCGGACCTGGGGAATCCCCAGGCGGACCCTGCTGCCACCGATGCGCAGTTCCTGTCCGGCCAGCTGCAGGAGCCACGGATACGCCTCGTGGGGAGCACGGAAGACAAGGCGGCTGGCCGGGGTGAGCATCAGGGTCCGGCCGCCCAGCAGTTGCCCGCGAACCGGGTGGATACCGATCTCCGGCTCATTCCGGATCGAGGGCATGATCCGGCTCACGGCCGCAAAGACCAGGTATCCGTGGTCCGCGGGGATCGCGGCTTGGTCCAGAAACGGAAAGCCGATGTCGAGAACGGGCATGGGCTCACCTCCCACATGGGATCCGAACAGATCGCGGTATCGCCTTACGGCATCTGAGGAAGGATCAGGTGTCGAATCGGAGGTTTCCAGATACAGCTACGCAGTGCTCAACGCCCGAGGGCGACAGAGAATTACCAGAAACAACTACACACATCCGCAAACTAGACTAGCCCACCTGTGTGATTCTGTCAAGTATTCAAACTGCGTCTTCGCGTGGTTGTTCTCAATACTTTGATTGCATGACTCCAGGTCTTTGGCAGTGCCCGAGCGACGGCCCTCACGGCGCCGGCTCCCGGGTCTCCGCCCCCTTGTCTGCTGACACCAGCTGTTGCAGGCGGTGGCAACCTTACAAGCGCAGGAGGAACCAGTCTCACTGCTTACCACTCGTCCACTCCCGAAGCCCCCGCTCTTGATCAGGCCACAGCCGGAACTTCGGGCGCCGGCGCTGCAGCTGTGCCAGCACATCTTGCCACGGCTGACCGCTACGCTTGACGTAGTAAGCCGTCAGAACGCAGGCAGTCCGCTCCATGCCGCCCCGGCAGTGGACGTAAGCCCGTGCTCCGGGTTCACGTTCTACCGACGACAAGAAGTCGCAGGCAGCTTCGAACTGTTCGGGGCTGGGTGAGAACCCGTCTCGTACCGGCAAGTGCAGCCGTTTCAGGCCCATGTTGGCAACGGCCTCCAGTGCCTCAGCCCCGAACTTCGGTGGGGTCCATTCCTTCTCTTCGCGCAAGTCGAGCACATGGGTAACACCCAGCGCCTTGAGGAGTTGCACATCCAATACCGTGAGCGGGTTGCGGCCGGCCAGGAGCCAGTCCTCAATCCAGTTGAATTCGAAGCGGGGCAAATCTCGTTTACTGCTGTACACCTGCTGGTGCCTCTCAGCAGGCCAGCGCTCTTCGGGCTGATCGTCACCGTTGGCTAACCGAGTCCATTCGGCGACGGCAAGCATCCGTAGCTGACGGGTGGCGCGGTACGTGGTCAGGGCCACGGAGACGGCGTCCAACGTGCGGAGTGCTTCATCTGTTGCTCCCGCCCGAATCTGGCCCTCAGCATTCGAAACCCAGGATTTCAGATGGTCGAGCCAACCAATTAACGCATGATCCGCCGACTCCAGCGTCGTCTGCGGCGGTTGGAGGAGGCCGAGCCTTATTCCGTTCAGTGCGTGCAACTCGCACTCCAGCAGGTAAGACAGCCCGCATGTCGGCGCAGCATTCGCAGCAATGCTCCAAAGCTCCCCCAAGGTCCCTAAGACGCAGTCAAATGCCTCCATTCTGTCGCGAGGCAAGCTGAATGCCTCCTTTCGACCGCTCTTGATGACATGGACCGATCAGCGCGCCAGAGGACGACTAGGCCCCAGCTGGTGGGCATCGGAGGCCCACCGCGCCGGGGCCTCGCTCGGCCGGGCCCTGGCCAGGTGCAACACCGTCTCAACTGCCCTCTAACGCGGCACAAACGTAACCTCTCAGGTCCGACTCTCTACGCCAACTTCGCCCTGCGCCGGATGAAGCCTATGCCCAAAGTGCCCGCGCGCCAGGGCAAGGCTGCACCCCTTCTAGCTCGCGGCACAAATGGCCCTGGCCACTTCGCCTACTTCATCGAACCCTGCCCAGGCGCACCACTGGTAGAAGACATAGTCCACGACTCCAACCCGCTCGCCCGTCTCCTCAGCTACTACGCAGCACAGTTCGTTTGGTGTAGTCCCTAGCACCTCGGCGAGCCTCGTCAGGTGCCGGTCGGGTTTCACAACATCAAAGCCGATGTTGCGGGCCAGGTGGTACCGCGTAACCTTTCCAATTCCGGGTAAGGTCTGGAGGTATTTCAAGGCCTGCTCGCGGCCCATGCGCTCCAAACGGCGTCCCACGCCCGGATTTGCAACGAGGTACCGTGCCGTATCCAGCATGTAGCCCACCTTACGCTCGTTGCGGTACATACGCAGAAGCTGGGTGCGAACCCTCTTCTCGTTGCGAACGATCCTTGGGAGCGGCTGGTCGAGAATAGGTCTGATACGATCCCACACCGAATGGGCTACCACCGTGGACACCCCAGGGTGGAGTACGACAAAACAGTACTCCAAGTAAAACTCTTCGTCAGAGATCTGGCCGGGGGCTGGCAAGTACCGAAACCAGTCAAGGTTCTCCTTGAATGCTTCGGCGTCGTACTCCATGCAGGACTTGACCGCGGCATTCCACAGGGCCAGGTAACAAGATCGAGTACCCATGCAGGTCATCCTCCCACAACCAAAGGAAAGCAAGACTGCCGCCGACGTAGAGTGCATCCGCCGACCCCGGCGTGCTCACGCAACATACTCGGGGGGCCAACTGCGTTAGTAATGGTCATGTCAGTCCTTACCATTCAGTACTCGAGTACGGCGGTTCCAATACTTTACCTGCATCGCGCCATTGCACACAGATGCATGGCGGAGCATTCTCACTCACTCCTCAAGCTCCTCATCCGGCACCGGCATCACGTACTCTTCAAGAGCCGCCGCCAGGTGAAGCGGGAGCGGCAGCATCAGCGCTTCCCGGTGATGTGAGGCCATCAGCCGCAGGTGGTGTGCGACCGCGGCCCACTGTGCCGGGTCTTCGTCTGGACCGTTTAGCAGAACCGCCACCTCCATCAAGCGCGGGAGCCAGCCCTGCTTCCCCGGCTTATCCAGCTTGCTGTGGCCGGGCTTCAGGAAATTCTTGGTCGAACTCGGAAGCACCTGCGCACTCAGGAACGTCCGCGCTGAGAGCTGGAAGAGCCCCTGCGAGGTCCCCGCCTTTTCCCGGCCCGGGGCGAACCACTGGGCCGTCTCCTCGCTGTCGCCCGGCAGAATGCGCATGATCCGCAAGTTCGCCCAGAGCGGATCGGGTACCGGATCGCACATCCGATCCTTTCCACCGAACTTCAGCTCATCCAGGGTCACGTACTTGTTGGCCAGCCACGGCCACCAGTCGCGGGTCCGGTACCCGTCTACCATGAGCAGCGTGCGCCCCTGCGGCAACACGTCCCGAAGCAGGCGGTTCTGGAGCCAGTGGTGGAGTGCGGCCTGATTCTGGCGCCAGTCGGTCTCGTCGGCAACAGCCAGGCGAGTGGCCGCCTCGCGGTACTGGGTCCATTCAGTGGCACCCGGATAGTGCACCAGAAGACGTGTATCAGCGGTACTCATCCACACCAAGACAGGAATGTACGTCTTGACGTACTGCCGTCTCCCCCTGCGGTTGGAATGCCGCCGAATCGTCGCCAGGGCTACCAGTGAGGTTTCCTGAAGGGTTTCGCCTTGCAGTCCCGGGCGGGGCCAGTCCAGCATAATGCCCAACTGCCGCATCAGATCCCGCACCGCACCGGTTACGCGGTGATTCTCGGCATTCACGACCTCAGTGTCATCAGGTGGTTGCAAGAACTGGCTGACCAGCCCTGCTTTGGCCAGGCCGAGGCGAATGGCCCCCTTGGGATCGTCGGGGCTCGTGCTCCCGCCCTGCCGGTTCCACCCCAGCTCGACGATGGCTCCGCGCGCTCCCCCCTGCACCGCCCGGGCGACCTCGTCGGCGCGCCGCTTCACAGCTGCCCACACGGCCTCCCGGGAAAGGCGACCATCGAGGTCCAGCGGGCGTCCCAGCGCCCCGAGCAGCACTGCTTCGACCGTGACGGCACCGCCGAACTCATGATGCAACGCCGCAGTAACGGCCTGCTTCATTTCATCTGTCTGGTGGAAGACCCACACAGTGGGCGGTCCACCCAGTGATTGCACAACGGCATCCCAGCGCTTTTCAGCAGTAAGGTCTTTCCACCGGCCCAGCTGATTTCGCCCGCTGGCGTTACCCAGTGAGTTCCTGGGGGTCGGTTCCACCGGAACCAGGAACGGCAGGGCCCCGCTGATCGAGCGGAACAGTTGCGCGCGGTCCTGAGCCGAAACGCCCGGCCGGACCCCCCGCCCACTGTTTTCCTGCGGCCGGCGCACCAAGGCCGCCACGAAGCCCGCCACGCCCCTCTCACGTGCGCGCGGCAGGTCCGCCAGCACCTCTCCCACCGCAGGCAGAGGGCTCAGACTCAAATCGGAAAGCACCGACACCATGAGGGAGTCGGCCCATTCGGTTGCGCCCTGCCAGCCATCAGTGTCACGGCTCCAACTGTGCCCGATCATGACCGGGACGAACACCTGAACCTGCGGCTTCCCGTCCAGCCAGGTATCGTGGCCTGCCAGGTAGAGCGCCCTGCGCCCCGTCTTCAGGTCAAACGCACCCCAACGGCTGCGTTTCAGGGCTTTCTCCCACAGCCTCACCCCTACATGTAGGTGCAGGCGGGCTCCGATGTCGACATAGGTTGTCAGCTTGAACTGGACGAGCAAGGACCAGGGGTAACCTCCGTGCACCAGTGGCGGCCATGAGATCATCTCGCCGCTTTGCTGTTCGTCGGCGACACGTCGCAATTGTAAAGACTGCCCACCCCAGGAGAGCTGGTCCGCCCGAGCCAGGTGCGTGGTCACCACGTAGGGCAGGAGGTTGTACCAGTACCCATGCTCGTCCAGGAACCTGGCGTCGGACCCCCATCGGGGTGAGACAGGCCCCTCCCAAGCCAGTTCCCCAGAATCGAGACTCGTTGCCAGTACCTCGCCCTCGCCGGGGAAGGCCTGCCTCAGCCATGCGGCCACGATCCGGGTCAGCAGCTCAGGCTCAACCGGCGCCAGTGCGGTGAGCCAATGCTCGTCCTGCTCCACCTTCCATGCGTGTTTGTGGACGGCAACCAACTGGTCGGGCAGAAGGTACTGGACCACCCGGTTCAGACTCACGACCGGGGCTGATGCCGGCTCGCCTCCGCGCCGTCGGCGCGCCAACTCGCTAGCTCAAGTTTCGCGTGAATAACCCGGACTTCGTGCAATGGAAACCCATTGAAAAAGCATCAGTCAGAACCAATGATACATGGTGGGATTTGCCCCTCTTAAACCACCATGTG
>JAMNXV010000033.1 GCA_023623185.1 Bacillota bacterium | reverse complement strand
CAACCGGGCGATCTTCGACGAGGCGGGCAACCTGGTGGAGTTCCAGTCGGTGGGGCGCGATATCACGGAGCAGCGGCGGGTCGAGCAGCAGCTGCGGGCGAGCGAGGCGCGCTATCGCGCCGTGGTGGAGGACCAGATGGAGCTCATCCGCCGCTTCACGCCTGATGGCAGGCTCACGTTCGTCAACCCGGCCTTCTGCCGCTATTTCGGCCGCACACAAGAAGAACTGCTCGGCCAGAGCTTCCTCACACTCTTTCCGCCGGCGGACCACGAAGAGATCCGACGCTCGCTCTTCTCGCTCACCCCTGACGAACCGGTGGGGGTGGCGGAGCGCCGCTATATTGGGCCCGACGGCGAGGAGCGGTGGCAGCACTGGATCAACCCAACCGGGCGATCTTCGACGAGGCGGGCAACCTGGTGGAGTTCCAGTCGGTGGGGCGCGATATCACGGAGCAGCGGCGGGTCGAGCAGCAGCTGCGGGCGAGCGAGGCGCGCTACCGGGCCATTGTGGAGGATCAGATCGACCTGATCCGCCGCTTCCGGCCGGACGGTGCGCTCACCTTCGTGAACCCGGCCTTCTGCCGGTACTTCGGCCGTTCGGAGGAAGAACTGATCGGCCGGAACTTCCTGACGCTTTTCCCGCCGGAGGACCACGAGGAGATCCGGCGTTCGCTCTTCTCGCTCACCCCGGACGAGCCCGTGGGCGTGGCGGAACGCCGCTGCATCGGGCCTGACGGCGAGGAGCGGTGGCAGCACTGGATCAACCGGGCGATCTTCGACGAGGCGGGGAACCTGGTGGAGTTTCAGTCCGTGGGGCGCGACATCACGGAGCAGCGGCGGATGGAGCAGCAGCTGCGGGCGAGCGAGGCGCGCTACCGTGCCGTGGTCGAGGACCAGACCGACCTGATCCGCCGCTTTACGCCCGACGGCAGGCTCACGTTCGTCAACCCGGCGTTCTGCCGCTTCTACGGCAAGTCTGAGGCCGAGCTCCTGGGCCAGAACTACATCGACCTGGTCTACCCGGAGGACCGGGAGATGGTCCTGCAGCGCATGGCGACGATCTGCCCCGACAACCCCAGCGTGATCACGGAGCCCCGCATCCTGCGCCCGGGCGGCGAGATCGGGTGGATTCAGTATGTCAACCGGGGGATCTTTGACGAGGCGGGGAACCTGGTGGAGGTCCAGTCGGTGGGGCGCGATATCACGGCGCAGAAAGAGGCCGAGATTCGCGTTGCTGAGGCGCGCGAGGCGACCAACCGGGCCTCCCGCTTGACGACTCTGGCCATCATCGGCGGGGGCATCGCCCACGAAATCAACCAGCCCCTCAATGCCATCCGGATTCTGGCCGAGACCGGGCTCTGCCTCTGCGAACGGAAGGGAACCCCGCCGCTTGAGGGGATGACGGAATGCCTCACCAACATCTCGCGCCAGGTCGACCGCATCGACGCGATCGTCAACCAGCTGCGCTCGGTGCTGAAGAACAACCAGCACCGGCAGTACGAGTACTGCGACCTGAACCAGGTGGTTGAGGCCTCGCTGATCCTGATGGAACGGCGGATTCAGGCGCACCGGATTCGTCTGCGCAAGGCGCTGGCTGAGGAGCTTCCCCCGGTCTACGGCTCCTTCGTCTCGCTCGAAGAGGTGCTGATCAACCTCCTGAACAACGCCATGCAGGCGCTGGACGACGCGAGGAGCCCCGACAAGCAGATCGTGGTGCGCACCTGGGCGGACCGCCGGGTCTACCTGGAGGTCGCGGACAATGGCCCGGGCTTTGACCCCGGCGTGCGGGCGCGCATCTTTGAGCCGTTCTTCACGACCAAGTCCGGGAACTCGATGGGGATGGGGCTGGCCATTGTGGAGTCGATTGTGACCGCGAGCAACGGCCGCCTGGAACTGGACGACGGCCCCGAGGGCGGAGCGGTCGTGAGGGTGTCTTTCCCGATTGCCAAACCGTCCTGAGGAGGGAGCGTGAGGGCATGCGCATCTTGCTTGTGGATGACGACGGCGAGGGCCGGTCCTACCTCGCGCGCTTCCTGGAGCTGCATGGCCATACCGTCATCGAATGCGGTTCCGGTGAGGAGGCGCTGCAGCGCTATCAGGAGGGCCAGTTCGAGCTGGTCCTCTCAGACATACGCATGGGCGGCATGACGGGAATCGACCTGGTCAGCGCCGTCCGGGAACTGGACCTGGAGCCCGCGGCCGACGTGGTGCTCTACACGGGCGATGTGGACGTGGCCCTGGCCATCGCCGCGCTGCGGGCCGGCGCGTTCGACTATCTGACGAAGCCGATCAACATTCAGGAACTGCACGCGGTGCTTCAGCGTGTGGAGGAGCACCAGGCGCTCCTGCGGGAGAACCGGATGCTGACGGAGCACTTCAATGAGCGGGTTCAGGAAGCCACAGCCGACGTGCGGTACCAGCTCAAACACCTGCGGGAGCTGGTCGCGGAGCAGGCCGGCATCACGAAATTCTGCGCGTACTCGCCCGCCTCGCGCCGCGTGGTGGAGCAGGCCCGGCGGTACCACACGGACCGCTCGCTGCCCGTGCTGATCCAGGGCGAGACCGGCGTGGGCAAGGAGGTGATCGCCAACATCATTCACTACGGCGACCTGGAGAACGCCGGTCCCTTCGTGGACATCAACTGCGCGGCCCTCACGCCCACGCTGTTCGAGAGCGAGCTGTTCGGCTACGAGGCGGGCGCCTTCACCGGCGCGACGACCAGGGGGCAGAAGGGGAAGCTGGATGCGGCCAAAGGCGGCACGCTTTTTCTGGACGAGATCGGCGAGATCCCCGTCGAACTGCAGGCCAAACTGCTGCGGGTGCTGGAGGAGAAGAGCTTCTACCGGGTGGGCGGGCTGAAGAAGGTCCAGACCGACGTGCGCATTATCGCGGCCACCAACGTCGACCTTGAACAGCGCGTGGAGGAGGGCCTTTTCCGCAAGGACCTGTACTTCCGGCTCAACGTCGGCCGCATCGTGATTCCCCCGCTCCGGGAGCGGCCGGAGGACATCCTGCCCATGGCGATGATGTACCTGCAGGACTTCTCCCGCTCCCGGGGGCGCCGGTTCGCCCGGATCAGCGAGGGGGCGGCGCACCTGCTCCTCACCTACAACTGGCCGGGGAACTGCCGGGAGCTCCGCAACCTGATGGAGTGGGTCTCCTTCATGTTCGACGACGAGGAGCTGAAACCCGAGCACCTGCGGCACATCGCCCAGGAGAGCGGGGCGGCGCCCCGGGCGCCGGAGCCGGCTCCCGATCAGGCGCAGGCCGCATCGCCACCCGCTGGGGAAGAGGAGGCCGATCCCGCGTCCGGGCCGGAGCGCTTCAATCTGGAGTACCACACGGAGCAGCTCATCAGGGCTGCACTTCAGGAGTACCGGGGGAACAAGACCCAGGCGGCCAGGGCCCTGGGCATCTCGCTTCGGACGCTGTACAACCGCCTGGAGCGCATGGAAAACCCATCATAGCCGTTCAACGGATGAGCCGCAGCGCCGGCTCATCTGTTCCTCTTCAGGGCGGGCGTCTCCGGCTGGTATGCTTCTTGCTTAATAAGCCAGGCGGCCACCTGGCGGTGGTCAGGGACGCCTGCAAAGGGGAGGATCGGCATGGGAGGATTCTGTGGGCGGCTGCTGCGCGTGGACCTGACGACGGGCCGGGTGCGGACGGAGCCGCTGGATCCGTTCACCGCGCGTCGGGCCATCGGCCCCAGGGGATTGGCGGCGGCGTACCTGCTGTCTGAGCTGGACCCGCAGGCGGATCCGCAGGGTCCCGCCAACAAGCTGGCCTTTGCCACGGGCGTTTGCGCAGGGCTGCCGCTGCCGGGCTTCTCCCGCGTCGTGGTGGCGGGCCTCTCCCCGCTGACGGGACTTTACGGGGAGGCCGGGGTGGGCGGGGGGTGGGGAGCCGCCCTGAAGCACAGCGGCTTTGACCTCTGCCTGATTGAGGGCAGCGCGCCCGCTCCGGTTTACCTGGAGGTTGGGCAGGGCACGGCGAAGCTGCGGGACGCGGCCCGCCTGTGGGGGCTCACCACCTCCGAGACGGAGCGGGCGCTTCGCAGGTCACTGTCGACCCAGCGCGTGCAGGTCGTTTCCATCGGGCAGGGGGGCGAGAACCGGGTGCCCTTCGCCTGCATCCTGCACGGCGAATGGAACACTGCCGGCAGCGCCGGGCTGGGGGCCGTGATGGGCGGCAAGCGGCTGAAGGCCGTGGTCGTGCGGGACCCGGAGACGGCGGGGGGGCCGGCGGGGCCGCGGGGGTGCGATGGCTGCCCGCTGCATTGCAGGCGCGCCGTGCCCGGGCGCAAGACCCGGTCGGCCTTCGCCGGGCTGGGGCTGGCGGACGACGGTGCGGTGGAAGAAGCCAACCGGCTCTGCAACGAGTACGGCCTTGATGCCCTGGCCGTTGCGGCTCTGCTTCAGGGGCGTCTGAACGGGGGCCGGGGCGCGGCCCGGGAGGTGCTTCGCCAGATTGTGCTTCTCGGAGAGGGCAGGCTGTCCTGTCCGCCCGCGGCCGCTCCCGTGCGACCGGCAGCCCGGGGCGGACCGGGCAGCGCACCAGCGCAGCCGGCCGTGGAGGTCCTGGGCGTCTGCAAGTGGCTGGGGGCGCCCAGTGGGCCCCTGTCCCTGCAGAACATCCTGGATGTGGTCCGCACGGCCACCGGGTGGCGCCTGACCCAGCAGGAGCTGGTCCGGGCGGGAGAGCGCACGGAAAGCGCCATCCAGGCCTTCAACCGCCTGATCCGGGCCACCGGGTAGCGGGGTGTGCAGAAACGACAAACCTTGAACGATCGCACCGTGCATGCAGAATTTGCATGCACGGTCGCCGGATGTAGCGATTGCATGCACGTGCAAAATCGGCACGGATTGAACCGCCGAACTCGCTCGCCCTGCCGGCGCCGGCCTCAGGCTGCCCTGCTGCGGCAAGTTAGTGAACGCACGAACAGGATGGCACGACTCTTGCTTCTCTTCTCCGCCCGGGGCCCCCACTATTCGGCAGTGAAGAGGAGGAAGCAAGCGTGGCATTTGCAACGCCGAAGGAAGTCGCACTGGCTGTCACTGAGGCAAATGCAAACCGGACGAGGAACACCCTGGCCAACCTGATCATCCTGGGATTCCTGGGAGGCGCCTTCACTGGCTTCGGCGCGGAGGCGGCGACAATGGCGTCGCACGACCTCACCGCCCTGGGCGCCGGCCTGCAGCAGTTCGTGAAGGGTTCCATCTTCTCGGTGGGCGTCATCTTCACCATCATCTGCGGCGGAGAACTCTTCACCGGAAATGCGCTCATGTGGCTGCCTTTCATCGACAGGCGCATCTCCTTCCAGGAGATGCTGAGCACCCTGCTGGTGGTTCTGTTCTCCAACGTCGCCGGCGCCGTGCTGGTGGCCTGGCTGATGGCTCAGAGCGGGCTCTTCCTGTTCAACGATGCCAAACTCGGCGCGGAAGCGCTGGCCACTGCGGTGACGAAGGTCAACCTGCCCTGGAGCCAGGTCTTCGTCCGCGGCATCCTCTGCAATTGGATGATCTGCGCGGGCGTCTGGATGTCGTTCGCCGCGAAGGACGTGATCTCGAAGATCGCCTCGCTCTACATCGGGGTTATGGTCTTCGTGATGAGCGGCTTTGAAAACAGCGTGGCCAACTTCTACTACCTGCCCGCCGGCTGGTTCGCCAAGCAGGTTCCGGCCGTCGTTGAGGCCTCGGGCCTCGGGGCCCTGGCTGACACCGTGACCTGGGCCAACATTATCACCCACAACTGGATTCCCTCTGCGCTCGGCAACTTCGTCGGCGCGGCCACCTTCGTTGCCAACCTCTACTGGTTCGTCTACGTCCGGAAGGCTCCGGCCGTCGTGCCCGCCAACTCCTGGGCACACGCCGGGGGTGACTAGGCATAGGAGGAAAGCATGTGAAACAAGTCCTGACAACCTGCCCCTACTGCGGTACGGGCTGCACCTTCTACCTCAACGTTGAAGACGATCGGATCGTGAGCGTCACCCCCAACGACGCCAATTCTGTCAACCAGGGCATCCTCTGCCTGAAGGGCCACTTCGGCTTCGACTTCGTGGACAACAAGACGCGGCTCACCAACCCGCTCATCCGCAAGAACGGCGAGCTGGTGGAGGCCTCGTGGGATGAGGCCATTGACCTCGTCGCCTCCAAGATGAAGGAGACGATCGAGCAGCACGGCCCCGATGCCCTGGCTGCATTCAGCTCTGCACGCTGCACCAACGAAGAGAACTACCTGATGCAGAAGCTGATGCGCGCAGTGGTCGGCACCAACAACATCGACCACTGCGCCCGTCTCTGACACGCGCCGACTGTGTCCGGTCTGGGCACTGCGTTTGGCTCCGGCGCGATGACCAATACCATCAACGAACTGCAGCAGATGGGTCCGAACGACGCCATCTTCGCCATCGGCACCAACACCACGGAGTGCCATCCGATCATCGGCATCCGGATGTTGGAGGCCCATCGGCGGGGGGCGCGGCTGATCGTCGCCGACCCCCGCGAGACCGAGCTGGCCAAGCATGCCGACGTCTACCTGCGCCACAACCCCGGCTCTGACGTGGCGCTGCTCAACGCCATGATGTACGTCATCCTCACGGAGGGGCTGGCGGACGAGGCGTTTATCAAGAGCCGCACGGAGAACTTCGAGGCCTGCCGCGAAACGGTGCTGAAGTACAGCCCTGAGCGGGTGGAGGGGATCACCGGCGTGCCGGCGGAGAAGGTCCGCCAGGCCGCCCGGCTCTTCGCCACGGCCGAGAACGGCGCCACCTACTACACCATGGGCATCACGCAGCACACCTCGGGCGTGGACAACGTGCTCTCGGTCGCCAACCTGGCGATGCTGACGGGCAACCTGGGCAAGCCCAGGGCGGGCGTCAACCCGCTGCGCGGACAGAACAACGTGCAGGGGGCCTGCGACATGGGGGCCCTGCCCAACGTCTACCCGGCCTACCAGCCGGTGACCGATCCCAAGGTGCGGGAGAAGTTCGAGAAGGCCTGGGGCCGCAAGCTGAGCGACAAGGTGGGCATGGCCATCTCCGACGTGCTCCGCGGCATCGAAGAGGGCAAGGTCAGGTTCCTCTACGTCTTCGGCGAGAACCCCATGCGCTCCGACCCCGACGTCAACCATGTGCGCCACTGCCTGGAGAAGGTGGAATTCCTCGTGGTGCAGGACATTTTCCTCACCGAGTCCGCCGCCATGGCCGACGTGGTGCTCCCGGGCACGACGTGGGCCGAAAAGGACGGGACCTTCTCCAACACGGAGCGCAGGGTGCAGCGGGTCCGCCAGGCCGTGGAGCCCCGGGGCAACGCCCGGCCCGACTGGCAGATCCTGCGGGACCTCATCCGGGCCATGGGCTACCCGGCGGACTACAGCTCGCCCGAGGAGATCTTCAACGAGATCCGCACCGTCGCGCCCTCCTACGCGGGCATGACCTACGAGCGGCTGGAGAAGCTGGGCGGCATCCACTGGCCCTGCCCCACCGAGGAGCACCCGGGCACGCCGATCCTGCACGTGGGCAAGTTCAGCCGGGGGCTCGGCAGGTTCTCCGCCGTTGACTGGCGGCCGCCGGCGGAGCTGCCCGACGACGAATACCCGCTGGTGCTGACCACGGGCCGGCGGACGGCGCACTACCACACCGGCACCATGACCCGCAACTGCTGGGGGCTGGACGGCGTGGCGCCGGAGGAGTGGGTGGAGATCAGCCCAGAGGACGCCGCCGACCTGGGCATCGCCCACGGCGACCATGTCCGGTTGACCACCCGCCGCGGCTCGGTCGTGGCCAGAGCCGAGGTGACGGACCGGGTGCCGAAGGGCGTCACCTTCATCACCTTCCACTACACCGAATCCGCCGGCAACCTGCTGACCAACAGCGCTCTGGACCCGGTCTCCAAGACCCCGGAGTACAAGGTCTGCGCCGTGCGGGTGGAAAAGGTCAGCGCCTAACTTTGCGAGAGGAGGCCTGCGACGATGTGCGCGCTCAACGCCTTTGTGGTGGCGGATCCCAATAAGTGTATCGGCTGCAAGGTCTGTGAGGTTGCCTGTGCCGTGGTCCACTCCGACGTCCCGGTGAAGACCGTTGGCCAGATGACCACCCCCATCATCCCCCGGCTCTACCTGGTGAAGACCGCCGAGGTGACCATGCCGGTCCAGTGCCGGCACTGCGAGGATGCCCCCTGCGCGAACGCCTGCCCGGTCGGGGCGATCACGCAGCGGGACGGCATCATCTACGTGGATCAGGAGGCCTGCGTGGGCTGCAAGACCTGCATGCTGGCCTGTCCCTTCGGCGCCATGGAGATGGTGCCGTACTACAGGAACGGCGAGCGGGTCAAGCAGCTGCGGCTGACGGAGGAGACCGGTGAGGGCCCGGTGCTGCAGGATGCCTTCGTCGCCAGCAAGTGCGACCGCTGCATCGGGGTCGAGGGCGGCCCGGCCTGTGTGGCCAACTGCCCGAAGGAGGCCCTGCGCGTCGTCCGGCCCGATGAGCTGCGCCGGACCCGGAACCTGGAAGCGGCGCTGGCCGTGCTCGAATCGGTTAAGAACGTCATCGGGTAGGAGGGACCACCGTGATTTACATCGATCAGGAACTCTGTACCGGTTGCCGGAGCTGTGCCGACGTCTGCCCGGTTGACGCCATCGTCGGCGAGTTCGGTCAGCCCCAGTCGGTTGACCAGGAGCTCTGCGTGATGTGCGGCCAGTGCGTCCAGGTCTGCAGCTCGTACGCCTCGATCCTGGACGAGGGGATCGCTCCCCGCGAGCAGAAGCTGGCCGAACGCGCGATGCTGCCTTCGGTGAAGGAGCCGCTCTTCGCCGCCTACAACCAGGGCAAGGCCCTGAAGGTGAAGGAGGCCCTGGCGGACCCCGATAAGTACGTCATGGTCCAGGTCGCGCCGGCGGTGCGCGTGGCGATCGCCGAGGAGTTCGGCATGCCGCTGGGCAGCCTGGCCCCTGGCCAGATGGCCGCGGCCCTGCGGAGGCTGGGCTTCGACCGGATCTACTCCACCGACTTCACCGCCGACCTGACCATCATGGAGGAGGGGCATGAGCTCATCGAGCGGGTGACCAAGGGCGGCACCCTGCCCATGTTCACCAGCTGCTGCCCCGCCTGGGTGAAGTACCTGGAGCAGACCTACCCCGAGCTGCTGCCGCACCTCTCCTCCTGCAAGTCGCCGCAGCAGATGGCGGGCGCGCTGTTCAAGACCTACGGGGCCAAGGTGGACAAGGTCGACCCGGCGAAGGTCTACAGCGTCTCCGTGATGCCCTGCACCTGCAAGGACTTCGAGGCCAACCGGCCGGAGATGAAGGCCAGCGGCCACCAGGACGTGGACGTGGTCATTACCACCCGCGAGCTGGCGCACCTGATCAAGGATGCGGGCATCGACTTTGCCTCGCTGACGGAGGAAGAGTACGATCGGCCGCTGGGGCTCTACACGGGCGCGGGCACCATCTTCGGGGCGACCGGCGGCGTGATGGAGGCGGCCCTGCGCACCGCCTACGAGGTCATCACCAAGAAGCCCATCCCCGAACTGGACCTGGAGTACGTGCGGGGCGGAGAGGGCGTGCGCTACGCCACGGTGCAGGTGGGCGACCTGGAGCTGAAGGTCTGCGTGGTCTCGGGGCTGAAGCACGTCGCCCCCGTGCTGGAGCAGGTGAAGGCGGGCACGGCCGACTTCCACTTCATGGAGGTCATGACCTGCCCGGTGGGCTGCGTCTCGGGCGGCGGCCAGCCCAAGGCGCTCCTGCCGAAGGACCGGATCTGCGCCCGCACGGCCCGCACGGCGTCCACCTACAAGCATGACGGCGAGCTGCGCCACCGGAAGTCCCACGAGAACCCCGACATCAAGAAGATTTACAAGGAGTTCCTGGGCAAGCCGCTGGGCGAGCAGTCGCACCACCTGCTTCACACCACCTACACGCCGAGGAGGCGTGACGCATGACGGCAAGCACCTTTGTGCTGGCCGATCCGACCAAGTGCATCGGCTGCCAGTCCTGTGAGATCGCCTGCGCGGTGGCGCACCTGGGCACGTCGATCACCACGGCCGGCGAGATGGAGGCGCCGTTTCAGCCCCGGCTGCGGGTGGTGCGCACCTCGCAGGTGACGATGCCGATCCAGTGCCGCCACTGTGAGGACGCCCCGTGCGCCAACGCCTGCCCGGTCGGGGCCATCGTGCGGCAGGACGGCGTGGTGCTGGTGAAGGAGGAGAAGTGCATCGGCTGCAAGACCTGCGTGCTGGCCTGCCCCTTCGGCGCCATGGACGTGGTGCCGGCGCTGGACAAGGGGCAGCGGGTGCGGCAGCCGGGCCTGAAGGTGCAGACGGACGAGGGCGCGGCCCCGAAGGAGCGGTACGTGGCTCACAAGTGCGACCTCTGCATCGGCCGTCCGGGCGGACCGGCCTGCGTGGAGGTCTGCCTGGCCCGGGCCCTGGTGCTGGTGAAGCGGGGGACCATGGCCCGGAGCGTGAAGAGCAGGCGGACGGCCAGCGCGATGCAGATCGCCCGATCGGGCGTGCAGCCGGCCGGAGCGAATCGATAAAGTGGACGAAGGGCGCGTGACGCGCCCTTCTCTATTTCTGTCCGCCGGGTGCGGGCAGCCAGGGCCTGGGGCGGCGGCCCGAAGGCTGCGGGACCGGCGCCGTGGCTCGGGGCTCATGTCGGCGACCTACCTTCTGCCCACGCAAAAGCAGGCCCGTCTACCTATTGGGCAGCCGTCGGGAGGAGATGTACAATTTAAAAGGTGAGGAGGAGGAGGTGTCGGGCAGCGCTCCCCACGGAATCCAACGGATGAGCCTGAGTCCGCGGCTCATCCGTCGTCTTTTGTCCGGCGCCCCAGGGCCGGGAAGGCTCTGGCCTGCAGCCCGAATCTGCGTCGACAGGAGGATGAAATCATGGCATTTGCAACGCCGCAAGAGGTCGCACAGAGCGTGGTCGAGGCAAATGTGATCCGGTCCAGGATGTCGGTCTCCAAGATGATCGTTCTGGGCCTGCTGGCCGGCGCGTTCATCTCCATCGGCGCGCAGGGGTCCACCATGGCCTCCCACGATGTGACCGCCCTCGGCGTTGGCTTTCAACAGTTCCTGAAGGGCTCTGTCTTCTCCGTGGGGCTGATGCTGGTCATCAACTGCGGCGCGGAGCTTTTCACCGGAAACGTGCTCATGTGGATGTCTTACCTGGAGAAGCGCATCACCCTCGGGGCCCTGCTGCGGAGCTGGGGGTGGGTGCTGCTCGCCAACCTCGCCGGCGCGGTGGGCTACGCCTGGATGATGGCGCAGACCGGCCTCTTCAGCTTCAACGACGGGCGGCTTGGGCTCGCAACGCTCTCCATTGCGGTCAGCAAGATCGACCTTACCTGGACGGAGGCCTTCATGCGGGGCGTCCTCTGCAACTGGCTGGTCGGGTGCGCCGTCTGGCTGTCGTTTGCTTCGAAGGACATCATCTCCAAATTCGCGTCCTGCTACATTCCGGTCATGATGTTCGTCATGAGCGGTTTCGAGCACAGCGTGGCCAACTTCTACTACCTGCCGGCCGGCTGGTTCGCCAAGCAGAACGCCGCCGTCGTGGCGGCTGCCAACCTGGGCCCCGCGGTGGATGCGCTCACCTGGGCCAACATCATCACCAAGAACTGGATCCCGGTCGTGCTGGGCAACGTGCTCGGTTCGGCGCTCTTCGTGGCCACCTTTTACTGGTTCGCCTACGTGCGAAAGAGCGACGCCGCGGGCAGGGTGCAGACCCGGAAACTGGGGGCGACCGCTGACCAGGCGTGAGGCGCGCAGTTTGAGGGGCCTCTCCGCACGCACGGAGAGGCCCCTTCATGTGCGCCCGGCATGGGCGCTGACTTGGCGGTGTGGAGCCGCATCCGTGAGGAACTGCTCCGGGGGACCTACAGACCGCAGCCAGTCCGCCGGGTCGAAATCCCGAAACCGGGCGGCGGCAAGCGGATGTTGGGTATTCCCACCGT
>JAMNXV010000143.1 GCA_023623185.1 Bacillota bacterium | reverse complement strand
ACGGGGTCGGGCCGTACACGCCGCCCCTCCCCCGTGAGGAAAGGCAGGTGCCTCTGGCCATAGAGGGGGGCGACAGCCCCCCTCCCGACACCTACCTATCTATCCTCCGCAGCCGCAGCCGCCGCCCGAGCCGCAGGCGCCGCCCTTCGTCTTCGGCGCCTCCTGGCCGGTGATCGGGAAGGTGATCACGGCGTTCAGCCGGTCCATGAAGGCATCCAGCGCCACCCGGGCGTTCCAGTAGGCCTGAATGGCCGGGTGGGCGTTGAACCGCTCCTCGACGGCCAGGAACCGTTCGACCAGGGCCTGCTGCTCCTCCGGGGGCCTGCCGCGGGAACGCTTCACCGCGCGCTTGGCCGCCTCGTACTCCTGAATGAGCGCGACCGCCTCGGGATCGGCCAGCACCGCGTCCTCGGTCCGCCGGTACTCCTGCAGCTCCGGCGTCTCCGCGATGGCCTCGGCCAGCTCCCGGGCGAGCATCCACACATCGCGACGTGTCGCGACCGACACGGAATCTCCCCCCATCGTGCTGACTAGGCCAGCGAGACCGGGCTCTCGACCAGCTCGCCCTCCAGCGTCCAGGTGCCGGCGCGGGTGATGCGCACGGGCACAATCTTGCCCCTGAGCGACTCGTCGCCGGGGAAGGTGACCAGGATGTTGCCCCGGGTCCGCCCGAAGACGACGTCGGGCTTGCCCTTATCGAGCCCCTCCACCAGGATGTCGTACACCTTGCCCACCCGGGCCTCGTTCTTGGCGCGGCCGATGCGGTTCTGCACCTCCATCAGCCGCTGGAGCCGCTCCTTCTTCTCGGGCACGCTGAGCCTGTCCTCCATCTCCGCGGCCGGCGTGCCGGCGCGCTCGGAGTACATGAACATGAAGGCGGCGTCGTACTGGACCTCCTCCACCAGGCTCAGGGTCTCCTGGAACTCCTCCTCCGTCTCACCCGGGAAGCCCACGATGATGTCGGTGGTGATCACCGCGTCGGGAATCAGCTCCCGGATCCACGACACCAGCCGCAGGTACTGCTTCCGGTTGTACGACCGCTTCATCCGCCTGAGCACGGCGTCGGAACCGGACTGCACGGGCAGGTGGAACCACTCGCACACCTTCTCGGCCAGGGCGATCTGCTCCACCATCTTGCGGGTGAAGTCCTTCGGGTGGTTGGTGGTGAAGCGGATGCGCTCGATGCCGGGGCTGTTCCGGTCGATGAGCTCGATCAGGTCGCCGAAGTCGAAGGCCCCCTCGCCGTGGCGGCCGTAGAGATCCTTGCCGTAGGCGTTGACGTTCTGCCCCAGCAGCGTGATCTCCTTGAAGCCCTGCCGTGCCAGGTCCTGCACCTCGGCCAGGATGACCTCGTAGGGCCGGCTGCGCTCCTTGCCGCGGGTGGTGGGCACAATGCAGTAGGTGCAGTGCTTGTCGCAGCCATACATGATGGTCACCCAGGCCTTCAGGTCGCCTTCCCGGGCGGCCGGCAGGATGTCCGGGAAATCGTCGCCCATCGACTCCCACACGTCGACCACGGTCTCCCGCTCATTGCGGGCCCGCTCGATCAACTCGGGCAGCCGGTGGATGTTGTGGGTGCCGAAGATCAGGTCCAGGTAGGGGAAGATCCGCAGCATGCGGTCGACCTGACCCTCCACCTGCGGCACGCAGCCGCAGACGCCGATCACCATGTCGGGGTTGGTGTACTTCAGGGGTTTCAGCTGGCCGATGCGGCCGAAGGCGTGCTCCACGGCCGACTCCCGCACGGCGCAGGTGTTGAAGAGCAGCAGGTCGGCGTCGCTGGGCCCCTCCGCCCGCACGTAGCCCATCTGGGCCAGGATGCCGTACATGATCTCACTGTCGTGCTCATTCATCTGGCACCCGTAGGTCTCAATATGCACCCGGGGCTCCGGCTTGCCGTGGATGCGCCGGCCGGCCTCGGGGTCGATTCTCATCTGGGCGACGGTGCGGGGCTCCAGGTGGTCGAAGCCGCCGGGCGTGAGGTCCGCATCGGCCTGCGGAGCGGCCATCGGCAGCTCCTCCAGCGTGCCTTCCTTCATCATCCGCTCCACCCGGTCGAGAATATGGTTGAGGTCATCTGCGCGATGGTCCTTTCGGGTCATGTATCGTCTCCCCCTTTGGGGCGGTGATTTACTGAATGTGCATCTAGTGTAGTGTACCACAACTGCGCGCCCACCCAAAGGGGCATTGGGCCTGTCGCCGGCCGACCCCTGTCTCAGTCGGGCGCCTTCCTCCTGCGGCAGTAACGCAGGAAGCGCCGCGGTCGTCCAGAAAGGTACAGGGAGGGTATCACGAATGAGCGATAAGAAGCTGGAACTGGCCACCTTCGCCGGCGGCTGCTTCTGGTGCATGGTCAGCCCCTTCGAGGAGCAGCCCGGCATCCACAAGGTGGTCTC
>JAMNXV010000150.1 GCA_023623185.1 Bacillota bacterium | reverse complement strand
ATGGGCATGGCCAGCAGGAGGGCGGTGATGCCGGCGACCAGCTTGCCGACGATCATCGGGAAGATCATCTCGGGTTCCACGCCGGCGGTGAAGCCGAGGTGGTCGCCGAACGTGAAGGCGGCGCTGACGGCGAAGGCGGAGTTCAGGATCTTACCCCGGTTGTCCATGTCCTTCATCATGTTGAACATGGGGATGTTGTTGGCCAGGGTGGCCACCATGCCGGCCGCCGCGACCTCACCCATGCCCATGGCCTTGCCCAGGGCGCCCAGCGGCTTCGCGCCCGCCAGGACGATGGCGATGGAGCCGACGATCTCAACGCCTTCCCAGATCGGGGTCATGCCCGGGATGACGACGATGCCGGTCAGGGTCTCCCAGATGATGGCGGCCAGCGCGACGGTGATCAGGATCACGACGCCCTTGCCGAAGATCTGGAAGCCGTTGATCATCTTCTCGGGGATCAGCCAGAGGCCGATGGCGATCAGGCCGGCCACGAGGGCGACCGGGATCATGTTGACCACGAGGAAGCCGATGGGCCAGCCGGCCACGAGGCCGCCGGCGATACAGCCGATGGGGATGGTGACGACATGGCGCCCAGGATCAGGCCGGCGTAGAGCCCGGCCTCACGGGTGAGGGCCAGCTCCATGGCCAGGGGGTAGCCGCCCATGTCGTTGGCCAGCAGGGTGGTGGCGAACATGGCGGGGTCGGCGCCCAGGGCCTGGTAGAGCGGCACGACCACCGGCCGGAGGACGTCGGCCAGCACCGGGGCGATGGAGACCACGCCGAGCATCGCCAGGGCGAGCGGGCCCATGGCGTTGATACCCTCTTCGAACTCCTCACCCAGACCGAACTTGTTGCCGATGATCCGGTCGATGGCCCCGAGGACCATGAAGATCATCATGATCCAGATAATTACAGTGTTAATGGCACTCATTTTGTGCTACGTCCCCTTTCCCATTACAGCCGCTGATCTGTTTTCTGCCCGCCTTCGGGCTGCGGCAGAATCAGTTCGACATCCTCGTGGGGCCGCGGGATCACGTGGACCGAAATGAGCTCACCGATGCGCTGCGCGGCGGCCGCACCGGCGTCGGTAGCGGCCTTCACCGCGCCGACGTCGCCGCGGACCATGACGGTGACCAGCCCGCCGCCGACGTGGACCTTGCCGATCAGGCGGACGTTGGCCGCCTTCACCATGGCGTCGGCCGCCTCCACGGAACCAACCAGACCCTTGGTTTCAATCATGCCGAGCGCTTCCATGATTCATTGCACCTCCCTACTGCTGCTTGCTGAGCTGATTGCGCACTGCGCAGATGACCTGCTCCCGCTGCTCGGGAGTGAGCTGGGGGGCCAGCTCCTCCACGAGGCGCCGCAGCTGGTCCTCGACCCGGTCGCAGGCGCCGGCGTCCGCCGAAGCGGCCGCCGGATCGCCTGCAGGGGCGCAGGACGCGGAGCCCCGCTGGATGCGGAAATCAAGAGCCATGATGAGATCCCGGGCCCCGGGCGTGATGATGGCGTCAGGCGGGATCTCCAGGCAGTGCACACCTTGATAATGAAGCGAAAGGATCTCCTGTCGTGTCACGAGCCGACGCGTCATGAGATGAGTCCCTCCCTCCGGCTCGTCAGAGGAGCGTCTTGATCAGGTCGGGGTGCAGGCTCGGAATCACGACCTTGTCCACCAGCGCGCCGGGCGGAAGCGTGTTGAGCCCGGCGTCGATGGCAGACTGGACGGAGCTGACCTCACCTGCCACCACGAAGTAGCCCTTGCCGCCGTACCCGACGCCGGGGCGGATCTCCAGCAGGGAGACCCGGCTGGCCTTCACCGCCGCGTCGGCCGCCACGATCGCGGATGCGACCGTGAAGGTCTCCACCGCGCCGACGGCCCGCATCTCTTCCAGGTCGTGGACGCCGGTGAGGTGGAAGGCGGGGAGGACCGACGGGTGTACGTTGGGCAGGAGCAGCTTGTCGGCCAGGAGGTCGCCTGCTTCAGCCTGACCCGCCTGCAGCGAGGCGCGCACGGCGCCGACGTCGCCGCCGACGATGGTGATGTACTTGCCCGGGCAGATCGTCCGGCTGACCAGCAACTCCACCGCAGCGGCCTTGACCATGGCGTCAGCGGCGCGCACCCCGGTGGGAAGGCTGAGGGTCTCGAGCATGCCAATGGCGATGGCCACGTTTACTCACCTCCCGGCTCTGCCGCACAGTTGATGCGAATCACCTGACCGGTGACCTCGACGACGGTTCCGCTGACGCTGGCGTGAACCGCTGCGCCGAGCTTACCCTCGGGGGCCCGGCCGATCACCTGGCCGGCGGCGACCCGGTCGCCCACGGCGACCACCGGCTCAGCCGGCGCACCGATGTGCTGCGAAAGCGGAATACGGACTTCGGAAACGGAGAGCTGTGTCTCGACCAGCGGCGCCTTGCGGTCGTACTCGGCGACGCCAGTGCGCGCCTTCACCCGCTGGGAGCCGACCTTGCGCCCCTCCTGCATCGGGTGCACGTCCCGCTCGGGGGTGGCGCCCTTCTGGTACCGGATGCCCTGGGCCGACAGCTCCTTCTTGATCCGGATGACGGCCTGGCGGGGCATGAGCAGCTCGGGGCAGGCGAAGGCCTCGCAGAGGCCGCACTCGCAGCAGAGGTAGGCGCCCATCAGCACCTCAGGGGGCTGCTGGCCGTAGTTGGAGTGCAACATGGCCTTGTTGGGCATGATGAAGTGCCCCAGCAGGTTGCGGGGACAGAGCTCCGTGCAGAAGGTGCACTGGATGCAGGCCTGGGTCTGCTTGATGTCGATCTCCTCGGGGTGCGACAGCCGCTGGACCCAGCGATTGTCGGCCGGGAGCACGATCACGCCGCCCGTCCGCTTGGTCACCACCTCGCCGGGCTCGGCCAGGTGGCCCATGAGCACGCCGCCCACCATGATCACGTAGTCATCCACGGTGGGGCCGCCCGCCAGCTCCACCAGCGAGGCGACCGGGACGCCCACGGGAACC
>JAMNXV010000119.1 GCA_023623185.1 Bacillota bacterium | reverse complement strand
GCTATCTGGTCTGTTCGCAACGAGATCTCGCCGATCTGCCCGTGCTCGGTCTCCACCCAGAGGTGCCAGGTCTGCCCGTTCCAACAGCTGACCGCCGATTCGCCGGGGCCGCGGCGGTACGTGGTCAGCCGGGTGCCGTTGGGCAGGCAGGCCCGGCAAGGCCGCAGTTCGCCCGTCTCCGTCGGCCGGGGCGTTCCCCTCCCGAGATTAATGCCCCGGCCCGCTGAAGGTTACGCGCCGCGGAAAATCCCCCTTGATTTCGCGTAGCCCGAGTGATATGTTCTTCGAAGGACATGCTACTTTAACCCAGTCCCGTGAGGCTGGTAAGGAGCAGGAATACTGAACCGCAGGTCCTGGCGCCGATCGGGCCGATCGCGCGCGGGCGCAGCCTGAGGCAGCAGTCCTCCTTGCCGGTACCGGGCAAGGAGGTTTTTTCATGCCCACGAGGAGGTGGCTTCCGTGACCCAGCCCAAAGCGATCCTGATGGACGCCGACCAGATGAAGCGGGCCCTGTCCCGCATTGCCCACGAGATCATCGAGCGGAACAAGGGGATTGAGCACGTGGCCCTGGTCGGCATCCGCCGGCGGGGCATCCCCCTGGCGCAGCGGCTCGCGGCCCGGCTGAAGGACTTCGAGGGCCGTGAGGTTCCCGTCGGGACCCTGGACATCACCCTGTACCGAGACGACCTCACCGAGCTGGCCGAGCTGCCGGTGGTCCACAAGAGCGAGGTCAACTTCAAGCTGCCCGGGCGGGTGGTGGTGCTGGTGGACGACGTCATTTACACCGGCCGCACGGTTAGGGCGGCCATGGACGCCCTGCTGGACATCGGCCGTCCGGCCGCCATCCAGCTGGCGGTCCTGGTGGATCGCGGCCACCGGGAGCTGCCGATCCGGCCGGACTACGTCGGCAAGAACGTGCCCACGTCCCGCCGGGAGCGGGTCGAGGTCAACGTGGTCGAGATCGACGGCGACGACTTCGTTGCCCTCTTCGACAACGAGTAGGGTGAGCAACCCGGCGGGTCGGCTCACGACGCAGGTTTCCGCGCTCACGAGGAGGATGAGCATGGCCAGACTGAAGCGGAAAGATATCCTGGGGCTTCAGGACATGACGGTCGAGGAGATCGACCTCATCCTGAACACGGCAGAGGCGTTGAAGGATCTGGCAACCCGGCCCATCAAGAAGGTGCCCACGCTGCGGGGCAAGGCGATCGTGACCCTGTTCTACGAGCCCTCCACCCGCACGGCCAAGTCGTTCGAGCTGGCGGGCAAGTACCTGGGGGCCGACGTCATCAACATCTCGGCCTCCACCAGCTCGGTCCAGAAGGGCGAGACCCTGAAAGACACGGCCCGCAACCTGGAGGCCATGGGCATCGACGCCGTCGTGATGCGCCACAGCATGGGCGGCGCGCCCCACCTCCTGGCCCGGGCCCTGCGGGCATCGGTCATCAACGCCGGCGACGGCCTGCACGAGCACCCGACGCAGGGCCTCCTGGACATGCTCACCATCCGGCAGAAGAAGGGCGGCTTCAAGGGGCTGAAGGTCGCCATCATCGGCGATTCCTACCACAGCCGGGTCGCCCGGTCCAACATCTACGGCCTGACCAAGTACGGGGCCGAGGTCTGGCTGGCTGGCCCGTCCACGCTGCTGGCCCACGGCTTCGAGGAGTACGGCGTGCGCACCACCACCCGGGTGGAGGAGGCGCTGGAGGGGGCCGATGTGGTCAACGTGCTCCGGCTGCAGCTGGAGCGGCAGGAGAAGGGGCTCTTCCCCACGGTGGCCGAGTACCACAAGTTCTGGGGCATCACCGAGGAGCGGCTCCGCCTCGCCAAGCCCGATGCGCTGCTGATGCACCCCGGTCCCATGAACCGGGGCGTCGAGATCGCCACGGCGGTGGCGGACGGCTTGCAGTCGGTGATCCTGGAGCAGGTGACCAACGGCGTCGCGGTACGCATGGCCCTGCTGTATCTGCTGCTGGGAGGGGGTGAGGCGGCATGAGCAGCCTCTTGATTCGCGGCGGCCGGCTCCTGGATCCCGCGAGCGGAGTCGACCGGGTGGCGGACCTGCTGGTGGAGGACGGGCGCATCCGGGCGATCGGCGACGACCTGCCCGCCCCGGCCGGGGCGGAGGTCATCGACGCCGCCGGCAAGGTGGTGGCGCCGGGCTTCATTGATCTACACGTGCACCTGCGCGTCCCCGGCCAGGAGTACAAGGAGGACATGCGCACCGGCACGGCGGCTGCGGTGCGGGGCGGGTTCGTCGGCATTGTCACCATGCCCAATACCCGGCCCGTCGTCGACAACGCCCCGCTGGTATCGCATCTGGTGGATCTGGCCGCCAGGGAGGGGCTCTGCCGGGTCTGGCCGGCGGGCGCCATCACCAAGGGGTCGAAGGGGGGGGAGCTGGCGGAGATCGGCGAGATGTTCGAGGCCGGCGCATGCGCCATCACCGACGACGGGCGCCCCGTCGACCGGGCGGAGACGATGCGCCAGGCCATGATCTACGCCCGCCAGTTCGATCTGCTGGTGATGGACCACTGCGAGGACCGGTCGCTCTCGGGCAGCGGTGTCATGCACGAGGGGCGGGTTTCCTCCCTGCTCGGTCTGAAGGGGATGCCCCCTGCCGCCGAGGAGGTGCAGGTTGCCCGGGATATCCTGCTCGCGCTGGAGACCGGCGCCCGGGTCCACCTGCAGCACCTCTCCAGCCGCCGCTCGGTGGAGCTGGTGCGCTGGGGCAAGGCGCTGGGGGCCCGGGTGACGGCCGAGGCGACGCCGCACCACCTCACCCTCACCGACCAGGCGGTGGCCGACATGGTCTACTCCACCAACACCAAGATGAACCCCCCGCTCCGGGAGGAGGCGGACCGGCAGGCGATCCTGGAGGGGCTGCGGGACGGCACCATCGACGTGATCGCCACCGACCACGCCCCGCACCACATCGACGAGAAGGACGTCGAGTACCCCCTGGCGGCTTTCGGCATCACCGGGCTGGAGACGGCGGTGGGCCTGGCCCTGGACCGGCTGGTGCGCCCCGGGCTGATCAGCCTGGAGCAGCTCATCCTCCTGATGTCCACCCGCCCGGCCCGGCTGATCAACCGCACCCCGCCCGCGCTGACCGAGGGCGCGGAGGCCGACATCACGGTGCTGGACCTGGACCGCACCTGGACCGTCACCGCCGAGGAGATGGCGTCCAAGTCCAAGAACTCGCCCTTCATCGGCTGGACCCTCACCGGCGCCCCGTACGCTACGGTGGTGGGCGGCCGGCTGCGGATGCTGGAGATGAAGGTGATCGCGGAATGACGATGCGCACGCTCCGACAGACGCAGGTCCAGGCCGGGTGGGTGAGGGAGCGGGCACGGGTTCTGACCCACGACGGCGACGGCGAGATCTTCAAGCTGACCCTCGCCGCGCCGGCGGTCGCCCGCCGGGCGACCGCCGGGCAGTTCGTGCAGATTCACCCCCTGCCGGTGGGTCTGCCCGGGCAGCCGGGCCCGGCGCCGACAGGCCAGCCCCGCCCAGCGGCGGTCATGTCCAACGGGCAGCGCAGCCAGGCGTCGCCGCGTCCGGCTGCTCTCGATCCCCTGCTGCGGCGGCCGCTCTCCCTCTGCGAGATCCGGCCCGAGGCGGGTGAGATCAGCCTGATCTACCGGGTGGTGGGCCGGGGCACCCGCGCCCTGTCTGCCGTGCCGCCTGGTGCGATGGTGGATCTGCTGGGCCCCCTGGGCCGCTCCTTCCCCGACCCGCGCGCCGGGCAGGGCCGGCTGCTGCTCATCGGGGGCGGCCTGGGTATCCCGCCCATGGCGGCCGCCGCCCGTTGGGCGGTGCAGGGCGGGCGGCCGGTGGTGGCGATCCTCGGTGCGCGCACCGCACGCTATCTGGCCGGCGCCCGTGAGGTGGCGGCGACCGGCGTCCCGGTGATCACCGTGACGGACGACGGCTCGGCCGGCGAACGGGGTCTGGTCACCGATGCGCTGGATCGGCTGATCGGCATGAGCGAGCCGGCGTCGGGCGATCGTGCCGGAGCCGCAGCGCCAGACAGAGGGCCCGGCACGGAGGACCGCATCGGCGAGGTCTGGGCGTGCGGCCCGGAGCCGATGCTGGCGGCGGTGAAGGAGCGGTGCGCCGAGGCGGGCATCCCGTGCTTCGTCTCGGTGGAGCGGTTCATGGCCTGCGGCTTCGGCGCGTGCCTGGGCTGCACGGTGCCGAAGGCGGGGGGCGGCTACCTGAAGACCTGCCAGGACGGCCCCGTCTTCCCGGCAGAGGAGGTGGTTCTGGGTGGGTTCTGAGAGCGTACGGCCCGCCGGCGGTTCCGGTGGCTCTGCGCCCGACCTCAGCGTGCGGCTGTTTGGCCGGACCTTCAAGACGCCCGTCTGGCCGGCGTCCGGTTGCTTCGGCTACGGCCGGGAGTTTGCCGGGGTGATGGATCTCTCGCAGATCGGCGCGATCTGCGTGAAGGGCACGGCCATCGAGCCCTGGGACGGCAACCCGGGCATCCGCGTCGTCGAGACGCCGGGCGGCATGCTGAATGCCATCGGCCTGCAGAATCCGGGGGTGGACCACTTCCTGACCGTCGACTGGCCCTGGCTGCAGGAGCGGGGGGCGACGGTAATCGTCAACATCGTCGGTCGCACCGTCGACGAGTACGCGGCGGTCGCCCGACGCCTGGAAGGAACCGGCGTCGCGGGGCTGGAGCTGAACATCTCCTGCCCCAACGTGAAGGAGGGCGGGATGGCCTTCGGCACGACCCCCAGGAGCGCGGCCGAGGTGACGGCGGCGGTGCGCCGGGCCACGACCCTCCCCCTCATCGTGAAGCTCTCGCCCAACGTCACCGATATCGTCGAGATCGCCCGGGCCGTGGAGAGCGCCGGCGCCGACGGCCTTTCGGTCATCAACACCCTCATGGGCATGTCCATCGATATCCGCCGCCGCAGGCCGCACCTGGGCAACGTTTTCGGCGGCCTGTCCGGACCGGCGATCAAGCCCATCGCCCTGCGGATGGTCTGGCAGGTGGCCGGGGCGGTGAAGGTGCCGGTGATCGGCATCGGCGGGATCATGACGGGCGAGGACGCCGTCGAGTTCCTCATGGCCGGGGCCTCGGCGGTCCAGGTCGGCACCGCCTGCTTCGTAGACCCCCGGGCGCCGCTCACGATCGCGGAGGAGCTGGCCCAGTTCATGGCCGAGCACGGCTACCGGCGCGTGGGCGACCTGGTGGGGGCGGCCCGCCTGCGCGGCGCGCTGTAGTGGGGAGATGTACAAGGAGGGAATCCGGTGACGCGACATCTGGAGCCCGATGCGGTGCTGGAGATCCTGCGGGCCACGGGGACTCTGCTTGAGGGCCACTTTCGCCTGACTTCCGGCCGCCACTCCGACCGCTTCTTCCTCATGCCGCACACGTTCCAATACCCCGCCGAGACGGAGCGGCTCTGCGAGGGGCTGGCGTCGCTGTTCGAAACGGAAGAGGTAGAGACCGTGGTGGGCCCGGCGACCGGCGGCATCATCCTGGCCTACGAGGTGGCCCGGCAACTGAGCCGGCGGACCGGGGGGCCGGTGCGGGCCATCTTCACCGAGAAGACCGAGGACGGCGGCATGGCCCTGAAGCGGCAGTGGCACTTGCGGCCCGGTGAGCGGGTGCTGGTGGTTGAGGACGCCGTCACCACCGGCGGCTCGGTTCAGAAAGCGATCGCTGCCATTCAGGGATACCAGCCGGTGGTGGTGGGGGTCGGCTGCATAGTGGACCGTTCGGGAGGGCGCGTGGATTTCGGTGTGCCGCTGCGCTCGCTGGTGCGGGTGGACGTCGAGTCGTGGGAACCGGATGACTGCCCGCTCTGCCGGACCGGGGTGCCGCTGGTGAAGCCCAAAGGTTAGTTAGCACTCACCGTGCCGGAGTGCTAACTAACCCCTTGAATCTCCCCCTGTGCGCAGGTAAAATTGGTACGTCATGATTCTACAGCAAGGGGGGAGACAGGCATGCCGATCTACGAGTTTAAGTGCAACGCGTGCAGCCACCTCTTCGAGGAACTGGTTCCGGTGAATACCACGGGTGAGGGTCAGAAGTGCCCCGAGTGCGGTCATGTTGGCGCAAGGCGTCTCGTCTCCGCCTTCGCTGCTCATGGTCTCGAGAACGGGCACATCGCGGTGGGGCAGAAGCTGACGAGCCTTGACAGGGCCAAGGCTTCGGGCAGTTCCGCGAGCAAGTCTTCGGAGAGCACGTCCTCCGGTGAGGGTTCCACGAAGTCGGCCTAAATACAGCCAGCAGGGGGAGACCGGTGGATGCCGGTCTCTCTTGCTGTTGTATTTCGTAAAGTTAAAGTGGTATGATGCTGTCAGGGAGGGGACAAAGGGATGCGGCGTATCAAGTACAAGAACGAAGAGTACCTGGTTCATACCCGTTCTGGCATGCGGCTGATCGACGCCCTGATCGAGCAGGGTATCCCGGTCACCTGCGACTGCGACGGCAAGTCGCATACCACCGAGCAGTGCCTGGTGCAGTGGCCGAGGGACACGGCCTTCCTCCTGACGGAGCCGACGGCGTTTGAGCGGCAGCAGCTGGGGGACCGCCTGGAGAAGGGCAACCGGCTCGCCTGCCAGGCCTTGTTCAAGTGATCCAGCAACCGCACAGGCTATGCCACGATTGATCGGGAGCACCGACTTGTGTCGGCGCTCCCGTTTTCGTATGAGCCCCTGCCCGGGTGTTGATGAGGCCGCAGGCACTCCCGTGGCCGCTTTCATTCCTTCTGTTCGTGTTGACTGTTGATGAGGCCGCAGGCACTCCCGTTGTCGTCTGCATTAACGGGTTCCGCCATGGCGCGTTCGCACTGACTTGACCGGCGGCGGCGGCGGCAGCCGGACGAGTCCTGCACCAAAATCACCCCTGCGGGTGAGGCCGGAGACCTGGACAACGAACCAGCGTTCGGATAAAATGACAATAGAATCCAGATGTGTGAGGTGCTGACATCATGGCAGCTGAGTCCCTCGGCCTGTCCCACACCGGCCCGCTTTCGATCGTCCCGTCCGTTCCCCCTGCGCAGGATGCACCCCCATCGCAGGCGCACGCCTGTACGGCTGAGCCCTGCGCGGAGGGCGCAGTCCCGGGAGTGGTCAGGGAGGCGATCCGGAAGGCGGTCCAGGGGGCGGTCCAGGAGGCTACCCCGGGTGCAGTTCCGGCTGAGCAAAGGCGCTGCCCCGCCTGCGGAGGAGCGCAGGTGGTCAGGCACGGCTCTTTCCGCATGGCCTCCGGGCAGCGGGTGCAGCGGTACCTCTGTAAGACCTGCCGGCGGACCTTCAGCCCCAACACGGGCACTCCTGCGTACCGGATCCGGAAGCAGGAGCAGTGGCGGGAGATGATCGATCTGCTCGTGGACGACCTGCCGCTGCGCCAGGTCGCATCCTGCCTGGGCATCGCCCTGTCTACGGCCTTCTACTGGCGTCACCGTGCCCTCGCGGCGCTGAGCGCCCGGCCCCGTGAGAAGCTGAGCGGTGACGTCCGGGTCGAAACCTTCCGTGTCAAGTACTCAGAGAAGGGGAGCAGGACCACCAACGGCCCCGGCAGCTGGGGCTACTGGAACATTGTGCGCCGGGGAATCGGACCCGGGGGACCCATGCGCCCCGGCCTGGCCCCTGCCGGCCGGAATGGATTCCGGCTGCTGATCGACGGCCGGCCGGTGAGCGTCATGGTGGCCGAAACCGACAGCGGATACGAGCTTGGCATCCTGGGGCAGGGCAGGCGCACCCCGGACCTGGTGGGGGAGGGCCTCTCCCGGATGGTCCGGCCCGGCTCCCGCGTGTACGCCTTCGGCGGGAGCGAATACGAGAAGGCTTGCGAGATGCTGGGATATGAATACCGCGATGGGATCGCCGCTGTGAGCATGTGTGCCGGATCTACCGCCGGAGAAGCGCAGGCTGAGGAAGCGCAGGCTGAGGAAGCGCAGGCTGGGGAAGAGCAGGCCGGGGACGTGCGGGCTGGCGAAGCGCTGCACGAGCCGGTGCTGGGGGAGGCCGATGCAGTGGGGACCGGTACCGCGGAGACCTGTACCGGGGAGACCAGTACAGGTGAGACTGGTGCCGGGGAGACTGGAGCAGCGGGCGAAGCGAGCGCCGGCCCGATCCGGTTTCCCAATCTGCCGACCTGGTGGCTCCGGCAGTTCCGGGGCGTCGCCACGAAATATCTGGTCCATTACCTCGCCTGGTTCCGGGATATCGTGCGCATCGTGCAGTATCCGGACGGCGCCAACATCGCGCCGGTGGATGGCCGCGCCCTGCTGCGTAGTCCTGCATGCTGACGCCTCGCGAGCCTCAGTAGTCACAGGCGCTGCCCCTGGGCATGTACTCAGGGGACACTTATGAGCGGGCAAGGTGTGAAGCCCCAAAGAAACGGGTGAGCCAGGTTGCGACGACCCCGCTCGTGGGCGAGAAAGCAAGCGGCCGCACTCTTGGGCGCAGGTTAGCGCCTTCCGAGCTCCATAACGAGATATCCTGAGACGGGCTGCCGCCTTCCCGCGGGATGCTGCCCGCCTGGTTCTTCGCGCGCCAAATCAGGGTAAGCGCTCCGACTCGAAGTGAGGTACCCGCAGGGTTTGCCTGGCGCTCCATGAGGGTGACATGCCCTGCCTCGCCATCAACACCCACTGCAAACAGAAACAATGGACGGCAAGGGTATATGGCCCGAGACCAAGACCTGGCGGGGGCTTGGCCCACGCAACCGAACGGCCGTGCAGATGCAGTGAGCCGGGGCTGCCCGCCGAGCAAAATCCACTCACGGAGCGGCATCCCCATCGAGCACATGGCGCGGTGCTCCATGGGGATGCTATGGCATGGGTGATCGAGCTTTGGAGAAGACGAATCTGGAAGCGGTCTCGGTCGTCTCGGAGACCCGCTTCACGAAACGCATCTGCGTCAGCAATCCGCAGGTACTGGTCTTTGTTCTTACCTTCGCGCCGGGTCAGGAACTGCCCAAACACAAGCATCCCGGCTCGTCGCTGGTGGTGCACGTCACCAGCGGTTCCGGGGTGGTCGTGGTGGATGGCGGCGAGACGCCCGTTTCGGCCGGGGACATCCTGCTGGTGGAGGGGGAGGAGGAGTTCTCGGTTCGCAACACGGGCAGCGAGGCCCTGGTGCTTCTGGCCAGCCTCAGCCCCAATCCCTCTGACCGGCGGTACGCGCAGCCCATCGGGTGAAGCCGGCGCCGTTCTTGGCAGCCTGAACATGGTGAGAGTCTCAGCTCAAGGGGAGGAATCTGATCTTGACCAGACTGATCGTTGCACCTGGCAAGTACATCCAGGGCCCGGGGGAACTGGATCGGTTGGCAGAGCACACCGGCCAGCTGGGTTCGCGGGCTTTTGCCATAGCCGACGAGTTCGTCATGAACCTGACACAGGAGCGCATCACCGCCAGCTACGCGAAAGCTGGGGCCACGGTGACCATGGAGCGCTTCCAGGGGGAAATCACTCAGGCCGAAATCGACAGGCTCTGCGGGCGCTGTAAGGAGTTTCAGGCCGACATCGTGGTGGGGATCGGTGGGGGGAAGACGCTGGACACCGCCAAGGCCGTGGCCTACTACACCGGCAACATCCCGGTGGTCATCGTGCCGACGATTGCATCCACCGACGCCCCGTGCAGCGCGCTGTCGGTGATTTACAAGGAGGACGGCTCCTTCGACCGCTATCTCTTCCTGCCCTCGAACCCGGCGGCCGTCATCGTGGACACGGCGATCATCGCCAACGCGCCGGCCCGGCTGCTGGTGGCGGGGATGGGCGATGCCCTGGCCACCTACTTCGAGGCGCGGGCGGTGCAGCGGGCCAATAAGATGAACATCGCCGGGGGGAAGGGCACCCAGGCGGCCATGGCCCTGGCGCGGCTCTGTTACGAGACTCTGCTGCAGGAGGGGATCAAGGCCAAGGCCGCGGCAGAGGCGCACGTCATCACGGAGGCCCTGGAGCGGATCGTGGAGGCCAACACGCTCCTGAGCGGCATCGGCTTCGAGAGCTGCGGCCTGGCGGGGGCCCATGCCATCCACGACGGCCTGACCGCTCTGGAAGACACCCACGGTGCGTACCACGGCGAAAAGGTGGCCTTTGGCACCCTCTGTCAGCTCGTGCTGGAGAACGCACCCCTCGACGAGATCGAGGAGGTCATCGAGTTCTGCCTGAACCTGGGTCTGCCGGTGACGCTGGCTGATCTGGGCGTCAAGACCATCCGGGAGGAAGAGATCCGCAAGGTGGCCGAACTGGCATGCGCTGAAGGCGAGACCATCTACAACATGCCCTTCGAGGTGACCCCCGAGAAGGTTTACGCCGCCATCCTGGCCGCCGACCGGCTGGGGCACCTGTATAAGGAAGGGTGAGGCGCGACGAGCCCACGAGCCCGGCCCACAGAGGGCCGGGCTCGTTCAGTCGTGGGGCGACGCCCCGGAGACCCACCGCTCACGCCGGTCAGCCAGCCAGAGCCTCCAGCGCGGATTCGGTCCCTTCTAAGTACTACGACGCACCGCTGGCTATCGTTCACGGGCCGACCCCCGCAAGCCCGGCTAACGTAAAAGGGTTTGGCAGTCGCGTTGTGGAAAGTTGGAAGGCCGCACACTGGAACGTTCTGCCCCAGAGTGCGGCGGCACAACTTCCCGATGAGGGGGCTTTCGCAGCGTGCGACTCACCCGTATTTCGCGCCGTCTTTCCGCCGTTCTCGTGTGCTCCCTGCTCGCCCTGGTGGTCGGGACATCCCCGGCCGGTGCGCTCAGCCCGCCGTCGGTTATGGTTGCACCGCTCGTCCCCGCGCCTTCGGAGGTAAAGGGTGTTTATCTGACCGCGTGGAATGCGGCGAACCCCGGCTTCCTGGCGGGCATCCTGAACCTGATCGACCGGACCGAACTCAACGCCGTCGTGGTCGACGTGAAGGATGACTCCGGCCGGGTCACCATCGCCACCGACGAGGCGACAGCCGTCGCCGCCGGGGCGGTGCGGCCCTTCCTGACTGACCCACAGGCCTTCACGGCTGACCTTCACGAGCGGGGCATCTACGCGATCGCCCGCATCGTGGCCTTCAAGGATCCCATCGTCGCCCCCGCCAACCCCGACTGGGCCGTGCACAGCGCCGGAGGAGGGATCTGGCGAGACTGGAACGGCGTCGCCTGGCTCAATCCCTACAACCGGGAGGCCTGGGACTACGTGATCCGCATCGCCCGGGCCGCGGCTGAGGCCGGCTTCGATGAGATCCAGTTCGACTACGTCCGCTTCCCCACCGACGGCGACCTGAGCGCCACCCGCTACCCCGGCGCGGACGGCCGGGCGTATCAGCAGGTGGTGGCGGACTTCCTGGCCCACGCACGGGAGGAGCTGGCCCCGTACGGGGTGCTGGTGAGCGCAGACGTCTTCGGCCTGGTCACGTCCGTCCGGGACGACATGGGCATCGGCCAGCGGCTGGAGGAGATCGCCGGCGCCACCGACTACGTCTCGCCCATGCTCTACCCCAGCCACTACGAGCGGGGAAACCTGGGCCTGCCCAACCCCGACGCGATGCCGTATGAGACCATCTACCGGTCGCTGGTGGACGCCCGGGACCGCATCCTGGCGGCCGGGCTCGACACCCGGACGGCGGTGCGCCCGTGGCTGCAGGACTTCTCGATGGGCCACACGTACGGCGCCGATGAGGTCCGCGCGCAGATCCAGGCGACGTACGACGCCGGCTACACCAGCTGGATGCTCTGGAA
>JAMNXV010000062.1 GCA_023623185.1 Bacillota bacterium | reverse complement strand
CATGGCGCCCAGGATCAGGCCGGCGTAGAGCCCGGCCTCACGGGTGAGGGCCAGCTCCATGGCCAGGGGGTAGCCGCCCATGTCGTTGGCCAGCAGGGTGGTGGCGAACATGGCAGGGTCGGCGCCCAGGGCCTGGTAGACCGGTACGACCACCGGGCGGAGGATGTCTGCCAGCACCGGGGCGATGGAGACCACGCCGAGCATGGCCAGCGCCAGCGGGCCCATGGCGTTGATACCCTCTTCGAACTCCTCGCCCAGACCGAACTTGTTGCCGATGATCCGGTCGATGGCCCCGAGGACCATGAAGATCATCATAATCCAGATGATTACAGTGTTAATTACACTCATGGTCAGTCCCCCTTCCCATTACAGCCTCTGATCCGCGATCTGTTCGGTTCCGGGTTGCGGGAGGATCATTTCGACCTCTTCATGGGGCCGCGGGATCACATGGACGGAGACGAGTTCGCCGATGCGCTGCGCGGCTGCCGCACCGGCATCGGTGGCGGCCTTCACCGCGCCGACGTCGCCCCGGACCATGACGGTCACCAGACCGCCGCCGACGAGCACCTTGCCGATCAGGCGGACGTTGGCCGCCTTCACCATGGCGTCGGCCGCCTCGATGGAGCCGACCAGACCCTTGGTTTCAATCATGCCGAGCGCTTCCACGGTTCAGTCACCTCCTTACCTCTGTTCGCCCAGCTCTGCGAGCACCGCCCGGATGACCTGCTCCCGCTGTTCGGGAGTGAGCTGCGGGGCCAGCTCCTCCACGAGCCCGCGCACCTGGTCGCAGAGGCCGTCACAGACCTGTTCAGAGGTCTGGCCGCAGACCGTGGCCTCAGCCGAACCGCCCGCTGCGGCGGACGAAGGCGGGCCATGCGCGATGCGGAAGTCAAGAGCCATGATGAGATCCCGGGCGCCGGGCGTGATGATGGCGTCCGGCGGGATCTCCAGGCAGTGCACGCCCTGGTAGTGGAGCGAAAGGATCTCCTGCGGCGTCACGAGCCGTCGCTTCATAGCGGAATCCCTCCCTCCGGCTCGTCAGAGGAGTGTCTTGATCAAGTCGGGGTGAATGCCCGGAATCACGACCTTGTCCACCAGGCCGCCGGGCGGAATGGTGTTGAGCCCGGCGTCGATGGCCGACTGGACCGAGCTGACCTCGCCTGCCACCACGAAGAAGCCCTTGCCGCCGTACCCGACGCCGGGGCGGATCTCCAGCAGGGAGACCCGGCTGGCCTTCACCGCCGCGTCGGCTGCCACGATGGCCGCCGCCACGGTGAAAGTTTCCACCGCGCCGATGGCCCGCATCTCCTCCACGTCGTAGACCCCCGTGAGGTGGAAGGCGGGGAGGACCGACGGGTGTACGTTGGGCAGCAGCAGCTGGTCGGCCAGGAGGTCGCCGGCCTCCGCGAGCCCGGCCTGCATCGAGGCGCGCACGGCGCCGACGTCGCCGCCGACGATGGTGATGTGCTTGCCGGGGCAGATCGTCCGGCTGACCAGAAGCTCCACTGCAGCGGCCTTGACCATGGCGTCGGCGGCACGCACCCCGGTGGGGAGGCTCAGGGTCTCGATCATGCCGATGGCGAGGGCCACCTTACTCACCTCCCGGCTTTCGTGCGCAGGCGATGCGGATCGCCTGGGCTGTGATCTCGACGACGGTTCCGTCGACACTGGCGTGAACCGGGGCGCCCAGCTTGCCCTCGGGCACCCGGCCGACGACCTGGCCGGCGGCGACCCGGTCGCCCACGGCGACCACCGGCTCAGCCGGCGCACCGATGTGCTGTGAAAGCGGAATGTGGACTTCGGAAAGGGAAAGTGCGGTCTCGACCAGGGGCGCCTTGCGGTCGTACTCCGCGATACCGAGGCGCTGCTTCACCCGCAGGGATGCGACCTTGCGCCCCTCCTGCATCGGGTGCACGTCCCGCTCGGGAGTGGCGCCCTTCTGGTACCGGATGCCCTGGGCCGACAGCTCCCGCTTGATGCGGATGACCGCGTGGCGGGGCATGAGCAGCTCGGGGCAGGCGAAGGCCTCGCAGAGGCCGCACTCGCAGCAGAGGTAGGCGCCCAGCAGCACCTCAGGGGGCTGCTGGCCGTAGTTGGAGTGCAACATGGCCTTGTGCGGCATGATGTGGTGGCCGAGCAGGTAGCGGGGGCAGAGTTCCGTGCAGAAGTTGCACTGGATGCAGGCCAGGGTCTGCTTGATGTCGACCGCTTCCGGGTGCATCAGCCGCTCGACCCACCGCAGGTCGGCCGGGAGCACGATCACGCCGCCCGTCCGCTTGGTCACCACCTCACCGGGCTCGGCCAGGTGGCCCATGAGCACGCCGCCCACCATGATCACGTAGTCATCCACGGTGGGGCCGCCCGCCAGCTCCACCAGCGAGGCGACCGGGACGCCCACGGGAACC
>JAMNXV010000097.1 GCA_023623185.1 Bacillota bacterium | reverse complement strand
ATACCGATTACAATTCGCACGTGTGCAACACTCCTATCTATTACAGCCCAACGGGAAGGGCGAAGTTTCACACTCGCACACCCGAAGTAGGGCAATTCATAGCGGTTGAGATTCGTGCTGATGTCGCTTTCTCCTGTCAAGATGTTCAAGAGCATATTATTTACGCAAGTAGACTACCCGCGTTCGACGGGTCGCGACGCTTGCCGCGCCGGGTGAGGCCTGAAGTATGGAATGGTGACCATGCCAACCCGGAATACCGCGCCACGTTGAAATACGACCGCTGTCGTATATACTGAGGATAGAGGTGACGGAAGTGTCTGACACCACAGGGTTCGATCTGGGCCCCCTGGAAGCCGAGGTGATGCGCCTTGTCTGGGAGAAGGGCGAGGTGCAGGTGGAGGACGTCCACCAGGCCCTGCTGCAGGACCGGGAGATCGCCTACACCACCGTGATGACGGTGATGAGCCGGCTGGCCGCCAAGGGATGGCTGAGCCGCCGGAAGCAGGGCCGGGCCTACCTGTACCGGGCGGCCCGCCGGCGGGAAGAGACGGCGGCGTCGACCCTGCAGGAGTGGTCCAGGCGCTTCTTCGGAGGGCGGGTCATGCCGGCGATCAGCTTCCTGCTGGGCAGCGAGCAGCTGAGCCCCGATGAGGTAGCCGAGCTGCGGCGGCTGGTGGAGCGGCTTGAGGAAGTGGAGGAAGGGGGAGACGGCTGATGGGGGCACTGGTCACGCTGGGGATCTGGCTGTTCGTCGTGACGCTGTTCCTCGCGGACACCGAGATCACGCTCCGGTTCGTGGGCCGCTACGCCGACCCCGCCGTGCGGCTGCGGTGGGAGGCGGTTCTCCTGGTGGTGCCCGTCGCCACCCTCCTGGTCTCGCCGCTGTGGCTGTGGGCCGCGGCGGCCCTGACGCTGACCACCCTTGTGGCGCTGGCGCTTCATGGGGTGGCGTACCGGAGCCTGCGCCGGCGGCTCACCACCGCCCCGGCCGATGCGGCTGAGCGGATCCGGAGCCTGGCTGAGTCCTTTGGGTTGAGGCGGCCCTTTGCGATCCTCTACGACCCCGTCGACCAGCTGGAACCGGCAACGGTGGGGCTCATCCGGCCTGCGCTGGTCATCACGCCGTCGGCGCTGGCGCTGCCCGAGCCCGACTTCCGGGCGGTCATGGCCCACGAACTGGCCCACATTGCCCGGCGCGATCCCCTGCGGCTCTGGGCGTGCGGCATCTCCCGCGCGCTCCTGGGCTGGCACCCGCTGGCCCGCCGCGCGGCCCGTCTGTTCGCCCTGGAGGTGGAGATGGCCGCCGACAGGCAGGCCGCGGCGTGGACAGGCGACCGGCGCGCGTACGCCCTGGCCCTGGGGCGCTGGGGCCTCAGGCGGCACGGCGGCGCGGGGGCGATGCGGGGCGTTGCTTTCGCCGGCGTCTCGGCGCACATCGTGCAGCGGCTGACGTACCTGGTGGATGTGCATGGCCCGGCGCCGCATCTGGAGCCGCCTCTGGGACTGGCCGGCGCCGGCCCCCGCAGCCGGTGGACTGGTTCTCTGCGCTGGGCTCACCTGGCGATGGGCCTGGCGTACACGCTGCTGTTTGCGGTGATGGCCCGCCTGCCCTGAAGCGGGCACATCGTTGGGCGAAATACTACAACCGTAGTAGAGGTGGTGTCCCAAATGGAACGCTTCACGTATACGCGCACCGGTCAGGCCCTGAAGAACAAGTTCCACTCCCTGATGCTCCTCGGACTCGTGGACCTGGCCTCCTGGATCATCCTTCCGTTTCTGCTCCGGCCGTGGGGCCTCTGGATCGCCCTGGGCGGCCTGGTGATCAGCGCCGCGGTCTACTGGTGGCTCACCGCCAGCCTGCGGACGTTCCACACGCTCGATGGCGGGCGCCTCTTGCTGCGGATGGGGCGCCATTCCCTGGCTGTCGACCTGGCTGACGTGGCCTCTGCCCAGATGGCCGGCCACCTGTTGCGGGGCGCGGGCCACGCAGGCGTGATGTACGGGAGCCGCACCGACACGCTCTACATGGTGGCTGACCACAGGCAGCTGGTCGCCCTGAAGCTCTCCCGGCCTTATGAGATGAATGTGCCGAGGCAGGGGCTCTGCCAGTTCACCCGCATCGTGCTGAGCCTGGATGAGCCCGAGCGGTTCCTTGCTGCGCTGGGGCGGGAGGAGGATGGGCTGCGGCCGCAGCGCGCGGCGGCCGCAGCATCCCCCACGCCGGCCGTGCCCGCAGCCGGGGCGCACTGCGTGTCCTCACCCCGGGCGGACCGGGCATCCTGCCCGGCGGCTCTCCTGCAGGGGCTGGTGAAGCGATTCGGCGGCTTCACCGCGGTGCGGGGCGTCGACCTGGCGGTGGACCACGGCGAGATCCTGGCGTTCCTGGGCTCCAACGGCGCCGGCAAGTCGACCACGATCCGCATGGCCACGGGCCTCGTGCGGCCCACCGCCGGCCGCGTGCTGGTGGAGGGGCGCGATCTCTGGGGCGAAGGGGCCCCCGTGCGCCGCCTGCTGGGCTACGTGCCCGATGTGCCGCTGCTGCACGAATCCCTTACCGCCCGGGAGTTCCTCTGGCTGATGGCCGGCCTCTACGGCCTGCCGGAAGGCGAGGGCAGGCAGCGGGCGGAGGAGCTGCTCAGGCAGATGGGGCTCACGCAGTGGGGCGACCACCCGATCCGCTCCTTCTCGCTGGGCATGAAGCGGAAGATGGCCATCGCCGCCGCGCTGGTGCACCGGCCTCGCGTGCTGCTGCTGGACGAGGTGACCAACGGCCTGGATCCCCGGGCGGGGCGGGAGGTGAAGGACTTCATCGTGCGGGCGGCACGGGAGGGCGCAGCAGTGCTGCTGACGACACACGTCCTCGAGGTGGCGGAGGAGCTGGCCCACCGCATCGCCATCATCCACGAGGGCGAGCTGCGGGCGGTGGGCGACCTGGCCGCGCTGCGGGCAGCGGCGGGGCTGCCGCAGGCGGGGCTGGAGGAGCTTTTCCTGGCCCTCACCGCCGAACCGGTGCAGGAGGTGACGGCATGAAGGAACTCCGTTCGGCTGTGAAGGCGCTGCTGGGCGCCGAGTGGCGGGCTGCGTACAACGAC
>JAMNXV010000226.1 GCA_023623185.1 Bacillota bacterium | reverse complement strand
AGGGGGCCGCGCTTTTCACATCAGAAACTCCCGGATCTCCGCCTCGCTGTATCCGACCTCGGCGAGCACCTCCGCCGTGTGCTCCCCCCAACGGGGCGGTGGCCGGCGCACCGTGGCCGGGGTGTCGCCGAACTTGAACGGAATCCCGATCAGCGAGATCATCCCCGCCGCCGGATGGCGGCACTCCACCTTCATCGCCCGGGCCAGCACCTGCGGGTCGGCGAAGACCTCGGGCACGGTGCGCACGAGCCCGCCGGGCACGCCGGCCGCCCGCATGGCCGACAGCCACTCGGCCGCCGGGCGGGTGCGCAGCCGCTGTGCGATGAGCCCCACCAGCTCCCGCCGGTTGCGGAGCCGGGCGGGATTGGTGGCGAAGCGCTCGTCCGACGCCCACTCGGGCGCGCCCAGCAGAGCGCAGAACCGCGCGAACTGCCCATCGTTGCCCACGCCGACCACGATAGGCCGGTCGGCGGCGTGGAACAGCTCGTACGGAACGATGGAGGCGTGGGCGTTGCCCCAGCGCCTGGGGGGCCGGCCGCTCACCAGGTAGGCCTGACCCACGTTGGCCAGCCAGGCCACCTGCGTCTCCAGCAGCGAGAGATCCACCCGCTGACCCCGGCCGGTCGCCTGCCGGCCGATCAGGGCGGCGCAGATGGCGAAGGCGGCCATCATCCCGGTGGTCAGGTCGGTGACGGCCACCCCCACCTTCATCGGGTCGCCCCGCGGCTCGCCGGTGATGGACATGATGCCGCCCATAGCCTGTGCCACGAAGTCGTAGCCGGGCAGGTCGGCGTCCGGCCCCGTGCGGCCGTAGCCCGAGATGCTGGCGTAGACCAGCCGCGGGTTAAGCGGGCGCAGCACGTCCTCGTAGCCCAGCCCCCACCGCTCCATGGTGCCGGGCTTGAAGTTCTCGATGATCACATCCGCCCGCGCCGCCAGCCGGCAGAGCGCCTCCTGCCCGCGCGGGGTGGCCAGGTCGAGCACAATCCCCCGCTTGTTCCGGTTGCAGGAGACGTAGTAGGCGCTGTCTCCCGGCCGGCCGGGCTGCGGCTCGCAGCCTGCCAGGAAGGGCGGCCCCCAGGCACGGGTGTCGTCGCCGGCGGGCGACTCCACTTTGATGACGTCGGCCCCCGCGTCGCCCAGCATCTGGGCGCAGTAGGGACCTGCCAGCACCCGGGAAAGGTCGAGGACCCGGATCCCCGCCAGGGGACCTGCGGCCCGGGCATCGGGCGGGTGCGCAACCCGGGCCGGGGCCGGGGGTGGGCCCGACGCCGCTCCCGCACCGCCGACCGGGTTACCAGGTAAGAATCCCATCCGCCAGGGCCCTCCCGATGATGCCCTTCTGGATCTGGCTGGTGCCCTCGACGATCGTAAGCTGCCGGGCGTCCCGGACGAAGCGGGCCATCGGGTACTCCTCCATGTAGCCCACCGCGCCCATCATCTGCAGGCAGTCGTTGCTCGCCTTCACCGCCAGCTCCGTGGCCTTCAGCTTCGCCATGGAGAGGAAGTGGGCCACATCCCTTCCTACGCGCCCCTGGTCGACCAGGGAGGCGGCGCGGTAGGTGAGCAGCCGGCAGGCTTCGATCTCGGCCGCCAGGTCGGCCGCCATCCACTGCAGCCCCTGGTGCTCAATGATCGGCCTGCCAAAGGTCTGCCGGCTCTTCGCGAACTCCACCCAGTACATGAGTGCGCCGGCGGCCAGCCCGATGCCCCGGGCCGCCACCACCGGGCGCACGGCGTTCAGGTTGTGCATGATGAGCTTGAAGCCCTCGTTTTCCTTCCCTACCAGGGAACCGGCCGGAACCTCCACATCCTCAAAGATGACCTGGTGCACCGGCAGCCCCCGCACGCCCATCTTGTGCTCCTTCTTGCCCACCGTGACGCCGGGGGTGTCCCGGTCGACGACGAAGACCGAAAAGCCTCTTGATCCGGGGACGTCGTTCCGGGTCTTGGCCGCCACGATGAAGAAGTCGGCAGCCCCGGCGCCGCTGATCCAGCTCTTCGTGCCGTTGATGACATACCGGTCGCCCTTCCGCACGGCCCGGGTCCGGATGGACTGCGTATCCGAGCCCGCGTCCGGCTCCGACAGGCAGAACGCCCCGCGGCGCCTGCCGGTCGCCGTGCCCTCCAGGTATTCCTTCTTCTGCGCCTCAGTGCCCGCCAGCGAGATCGCCATGGTGCTCAGGCGGGTGAGCAGGAGCATCAGGCCCGCCGAGCAGCAGTGCTTGGCCACCTCCTCCACGGCCAGCACCAGGCCGAGACACCCCAGGCCTGCGCCGCCGTACTCCTCCGGGATCGCCACGCCCAGGAGCCCGGTCTCCCTGAACGCCCGGAAGTAGTCCTCCGGGTACTCGCCGTCCGCATCCACCTGCGCGGCCCGGGGAGCGATCACATCCCGGCTGACCTGACGCACCAGGCGGACCAGTTCCTGCTGTTCCGGACTCAACTCGAACTCCACAGGGCCCTCCCTCCTCGTTCCAGCCCCGGCGCGGGGCCGGGCAAGCTCTGTCCCTTTGAGACGTATGAAACTCCCGAAAAGTTTATCCGGACGGAATGCGCCGGTCGGCCACTTGGCGGCCGGCGTCCGTGCAGGCAGCCGCCGTGCGGGTATGCGGATAAACCCATAGACGCATTCTAGTTCAGGAAAAGGAAGGGGGAGATTCACATTCTCGCCGCATCGGCAGAGGAGCTGCGGGCGCTGGGGGCGGAGCTGACCGCACGGGAGATCGCCCAGCAGCCCGATCTGTGGGCGGAAACCTTTGCCGCCTACCGGGAGCAGGAAGCTCGCATCGAAAACTTCCTACGCGCGATCACCCAGCGGCACGGGCGGGTGCGCGTGCTGTTTGCCGGAGCGGGCAGCTCGGCCTACGTAGGCGACACCGCGGTGCCCTTCGTGAAGCTGACGGGCGACGAGGACGCCTTCGACTTCCAGGCGACCCCCACGACGAGCATCGTGTCCAACCCCGCCAGCTACCTGAAGCGGAGTCACCCGACCATCCTGGTGAGCTTCGCGCGCAGCGGCAACAGCCCCGAGAGCACCGCGACGGTGAGCCTCGCCCAGCAGCTGGTCCAGGACCTGTACCAGATCACCATCACCTGCGCGCCGGAAGGGAAGCTGGCCAGGCAGGCCGCCGGCGACGACCGCAACCTGCTCTGGCTCATGCCGGAGCGCGCCAACGACCAGGCATTTGCCATGACCGGCAGCTTCACGTGCATGACGCTGGCCACCCTCTTGATCTTCGACCGGCGCCCGTTGGAGGAGAAGGCGCGGCTGGTCGACCAGATCTGCGCCATGGGGCGGGATGTCATCGCCCGTGAGCAGGAGGTGCAGGCCCTCGCCGGCCTGGACTTTCAGCGGATCATCTACCTGGGCTCGGGGCCGCTGGCCGGCATCGCCCGGGAGGCGCAGCTGAAGATCCTGGAACTGACTGCCGGAAGAATCGCCACGGCCTTCGACTCGGCCCTGGGCTTCCGGCACGGGCCCAAGTCCTTCGTGGATGAAACCTCCGCCGCGTTCGTCCTGGTCTCCAGCGATCCCTACACCCGCAAGTACGACCTGGACATGCTGCACGAGCTGCAGGCAGACGGCATCGCGCGGATGGTCTGCGGGGTGATGGTCGGCGGCACCGGAGAACAGGACGGCGGTGCGCCGGCGGGGGCGAAGATGTTCCGGTTCCCGGGGGAGTACGCCGGCGTCCCCGACGGGTACCTGGCCCTGCCGTTCACCGTATTCGGCCAGATCATGGCCCTGCACGCGGCGGTGAAACTCGGGAACAGGCCCGACACACCGAGCCCCACGGGCACGGTGAACCGCGTGGTGAAGGGCGTCACCATCCATGAGTTCCCCGGGCGGGTGTGAGGGTGAGCGTATGATCGGATGTATCGTCACCGGCCACGGTGAGTTTGCGAACGGCCTGGCGCAGGCGGTCGCCATGATCGCCGGCGATCAGGAGCACTTCGAGGTGGTGCCGTTCCGGGAGACGGAGTCCCTGGACGCCTTCTCGGAGCGGCTGAAGTCGGCCCTGCAGGGGCTGCTGGGGAGCACCGACGGGGTGCTCGTGTTCACGGACCTGCTGGGCGGGACCCCCTTCCGGTCGGCGATGCTGGCGGCGGCCGGGCACGAGAACGTCGCGGTGCTGACCGGAACCAATCTGCCCATGCTGATCGAAGTCGGCCTCATGCGGGCCGCCGAGTCGGACGTGCACGCCCTGGCCCGGCAGGCGGTGGAGGCCGGAACGGGCGGCATTCAGGTCGCCCGGCTCGAGCAGAAGGGGCAGGCGGACCTGCCGGAAGACGAGGGTGAGGGGATCTGACCATGTGGGAGTCCATTCTGGCCGCATCCATCGTCATGCTGACCTTCGTGGTGGCCACCCTGGCCATCTGGTACGTCGTCGGGATCCGCGGGCTGAAGCGGCGCCGGGAGCACTTCGTCCGGCTGCATGCAGAGCTGGCGCCGGGGCAGACCGTGACCTTCGGCAACGGCATCTACGGAACCACGGTAGCGGTGTACGAGGACACGGCGGACATCCAGGTGAAGTCCGGCGCGGTGCTCACGGTCTCCCGCTACGCGATCTCTGCCATCGTCAGGAAGGAGAAGCAGCATGCCCAACATCGTGTTGACGCGCATTGACAACCGCCTCATCCACGGCCAGGTGGCGACCCAGTGGTGCTCCTCGGTGGACGCCAACCTGATCCTGGTCGCCAACGACCAGGTGGCGGGCGACAAGATGCGGCAGGGCCTCATGGACATGGCGGCCCCCGCGGGCGTCGCGACCCGGTACTTCACCATTCAGAAGACCATCGACGTCATCCACAAGGCCTCACCGCGGCAGAAGATCTTCATCATCTGCGAGACGCCGCAGGACGTGGTCCGGCTCGTGGAGGGCGGCGTGCCCATCAAGAAGGTCAACATCGGGAACATGCACATGGCTGAGGGGAAGCGGCAGGTGGCCACCTCGGTGGCCGTGGACGATGACGACGTCGCCGCCTTCCGGCGGCTGCAGGAGCTGGGCGTCGAGCTGGAGATCCAGCGGGTGCCCTCGATCCCGCCGGAGGATCTGTCCAAGCTGTTCAGGTAGGGGTTGGAACCACCAGCGGTTGCGATCAAGTAGGGTTTGTGAAAGGGAGGCGCGCAGCACGATGAACCTCGAAATCACCGTCCTCCAGATCATCCTGGTCTTCATCGTCACGTTCATCGCCGCGATCGACCAGTTCAGCTTCCTGGAGTCTTTGTACCAGCCCATCGTGATGGGCCCCGTCATCGGGGCCATCCTCGGCGATGTGACCACCGGGCTGGTGGTGGGCGGCACCTATCAGCTCATGACCATCGGGAACATGCCCGTCGGCGGGGCCCAGCCCCCCAACCCGGTGATCGGCGGCATCATGGCCGCCATTCTGGCCATCACGCTGGGGCTCACGCCCACCGTGGCCGTGGCCACGGCCATCCCGTTCTCCCTGCTGGGGCAGTACGCCGTGACCCTGCTCTTCACGGCCATGTCCCCGGTGATGTCCTACGCCGACCGGGCCGCCGAGGAGGCCAACCCCGGCAAGATCGTGGCAGTCAACTATTTCGCCATGGCGGTGCTGGGACTGCTCTTCGGCGTCATCGTCACCCTCTTCTTCGTGGGCGGCGCCACCTTCGGCAACCGGGTGGTCAGCGCCATCCCCACCTGGCTGATGAGCGGCCTCAGCGCAGCCGGCGGCATGATGCGCTTCGTCGGTTTTGCCATCCTGCTCAAGGTGATGGTCTCCCGGGAGATGTGGGGGTTCTACTTCATGGGCTTTGCCCTGGCCAACGTCCTGGCCGGAATCCCCGAGCTGGCCAGCTCGGCCCTGCTCCTGCTGGCGCTGATCGGCTTCGCCTTCGCCTTCTGGGACTTCCAGCAGCAGACCGCGCTGCAGGCCGCGGCGGTCTCCATGGGAGGTGACGACGATGGCATTTAGCATCCCCGCACAGTACAAGGACCTGACCCCTGCTCCCAAGCTCGACAGGGCCACACTGAACCGCATGGCCTGGCGCTCGGTCTTCCTGCAGGCATCCTTCAACTACGAGCGCATGCAGGCCGCCGGCTGGCTCTACGCGATCCTGCCCGGCCTCCTGAAGATCCACAAGAACAAGGACGACCTGGCGGCCTCCATGGCCCACAACCTGGAGTTCTTCAACACGCACCCCTTCCTGGTCACCTTCGTGATGGGCATCGTGCTCTCGCTGGAGCAGAACAAGGCGGACATCGCCACGATCCGCGCCGTGCGGGTGTCTGCCATGGGCCCCCTGGGCGGCATCGGCGACGCCCTGTTCTGGTTCACGCTGGTGCCCATCACGGCCGGGATCACCTCGAACATGGCCCTCACCGGCAACATCGCCGCGCCGTTCCTGTTCCTGCTGATCTTCAACGTCGCCCAGTTCGCCATCCGGTACTGGCTGATGCACTGGTCGTACCGGCTGGGCACCGACGCGATCGGCATCCTGACGGCCAACGCCCGCCAGTTCACCCGGGCCGCGTCCATCCTCGGGGTGTTCGTCGTCGGCGCCCTGACCAGCCTCTACGGCGGCACCACGGTGAACGTCCAGATCCCCAACGGCACCACCTTCGAGGCCACGCCGATCACCACGGTCGTCAGCGCCGATGAGCTGGACCGGTACGAGCCCCTCCTCTACGAACTGGATGAGAACGGCGACGTGGTGCGCAACGCCGAGGGCGAGCCGCAGCTCGCGGACGGGGCCAGCATCCGGCCCCTGGAGAGCGGCGACTTCCTGATCACGTACAACGAGTACGATGAGGTCCCCGTCACGATCGACATCCAGGAGATCCTGAACGGCATCATCCCGAAGCTGATTCCCCTGACGCTGACGCTCCTGCTCTACTTCCTCTTCGTGAAGCGGAACTGGACGCCGCTGCAGGCGATCGGTTTCCTGCTGCTGCTGGGCCTGGTCGGGTCCGGGTTCGGCCTGTGGCCCTCCATATGGTAAGCGCCGGGGATCTCTCCCCGGCGTCTCGCTTTCTCTTTACACCCGCTCCACCCGCACTCCCCGCGCCAGCCGCTGCACCTCTGCCGGATCCACATCCGCCACGCCGCTGGTCATGGCATTGGCCGTGCCGCACGCCACGGCCAGGCGCACCAGCTCCTCCGGCGGAAGGCCGCGCATGAGCCCGTACGCCAGCCCGGCCACGGCCGAGTCGCCCGAGCCCACGGGGTTGACCGCCCGCACCTTGGGCGGCACCGCCCGCCAGGCGCCGCCGAGGCCGCCAACCCCGCCGGCACCGCCAACCCCGCCGGCACCGCCAACCCCACCACCACCGCCTGGGCCACCAGGGCCGCCTGTGCCGCCGGAATCGTCGGGCCCCACCAGCAGGGCGCCGTCCGCCCCCAGCGAGACCATCACCCACTCCGGCCCCGCCTCCCGCATCCGGCGGGCGGCGGCCAGCACCTCCGCCAGCGTCGTGAGCGGGCTGCCCGCCCACTCGGCCAGTTCGGCCTGATTGGGCTTCACCAGGAAGGGGCGGGAATTCAGGGCCGCGCGCAGGGGCGCCCCGCCGCTGTCCAGCAGAACCCGCACCTGCGCGGGGCGGGCGCGTTCTATGAGTTCACCATAGATGCCCGGCTCCACGCCGGGCGGCACCGAACCGGACATCACCACCAGATCTGCCCCGGCCAGCAGCCGGTCGAAGTGGGCCTGAAACCGCTCCACGTCCGCGGACGTGAGCTCGGGCCCGGGCTCCCGCAGCTCGGTCACCGTGCCGGTCGTGGGGTCGGAGATGGCGAAGCAGGTCCGGCTTTCGCCCGCCACCTCCACATAGTCCGGGGTGACGCCTCTCCGCCGCAGGTCACCGGCGATGAACTGGCCGGCGGCGCCACCGGCAAAGCCGGTCGCGACGACCGGCACGCCCAGGCGGCTGAGCACGCGCGCGACGTTGTTCGTCTTCCCGCCGGCGACGCGCTCAACAGTGGCGGCGACGTTGATCTTGCCCGCTGCGAAGCCGGGCACGGTGTAGGCCACGTCGACGGCGGCATTCAGGGCAACGGTGAGTACGTACCGATCCGTCAAGGGCTGCATCACACCTTTCCATTGGAACCGACCATGCGGATCTTGGCCCGCACCACTTCCTGCACCGCCTTCAAAACGGGGGTCAGAATGGGCCGGGGATCGAACTCGTCGGGCTGATCGGCCAGCGACTGGCGGAGAGCCTGCGCCCAGGCCCACTTGGCCTCGGTGGAGACGTTCACCTTGCGGATGCCCAGCTGAATCGCCCGCTGCACCTCGGCGTCGGGCACCCCCGAGCCGCCGTGCAGCACCAGCGGCACGTTCGCAGCCTCCCGGATCGCGGCGATGCGGTCGTGCGCCAGCTTAGGCTCCCCCTTGTAGAAGCCGTGGGCCGTGCCGACGGCGACAGCCAGGGCATCCACCTGCGTCTCGGCGACGAACCGGGCGGCCTCGGCCGGATCGGTGTAGGCGGCCTCGGCCTCGGACACGATGATCTCCTCCTCCTGCCCCGGCACCCGCCCGAGTTCCGCCTCCACAGACACGCCGCACGCGTGGGCCAGCTCCACCACCTTCCGGGTGGCGGCGATGTTCTCCTCCAGCGGCAGGCGCGAGGCGTCGATCATCACCGAGGAGAACCCGGCCTGAATCGCCCGCACCGCCACCTCGTACGAGCTGCCGTGGTCCTGGTGGAGCACGACGGGCACCGGCGTCACCCGCGCCAGGTGGCCGGCGAAGGCGCGCACGTTGTCGTAGCCGCAGAACTTCAGGGTGCCCTCGGTGAACTGCAGGATCACCGGCGACCGCTCCTCCACGGCCACCTGGAGCACGGCGGGCATGACCTCCAGCGAGTGCACGTTGATGGCAGGAACGGCGTAACCCCCGGCCTCGGCTTCAGCCAGAGCCTCTTTCAAGGTCACAAGCGCCAACGCGATCATCCTCCTTTTCGCCGCGGCCCAATCAAACGACGCATTCTAGCATGAGCCCGAACCATGTCGCCGATGCACAGAAAAAGGCCCTACCAGGCCAGCTTTCCCGCTGACTGAAGGGCTGTGTTGATATCGCGGTTCATCGCCGCGGCCGCGCCGGCGATCGCCGCAGCCGCCTCAGCCGGAGAGGGGTCGGTCCCCGCGTAGGCATAGATCACGGAACGAGAGGCGTTCACCACCGCTCCCAGTCCGTCGAGGTTGAAGGCCCCGACCACGTCCGCCGCCGTGCCGCCCTGCGCGCCGTAGCCCGGCACCAGGAAGATCGCGCGGGGCATCTCGGACCGGTAGCGCGTGAGGTCTTCGGGGTACGTCGCGCCCACTACGGCGCCGACGGCGGAGTACCCCGACTTCCCCACCGCCTCCTCACCCAGGGAGTGCACCAGCTTGGCGACCTGCTGGGCCAGGCTCTCGCCGGAGAAGAGCGGCTGATCCTGCAGCTCGCCCGACGACGGGTTCGAGGTCTTCACCAGGACGAACACCCCGGTGCCCCGGGCTCTCGCCCGCTTGACGAAGGGCACCAGCCCGTCGCTGCCCAGGTACGGGTTCACGGTGAGCGAGTCGGCCCACTGATCCGGCTCCTCCCAGGTCTCCAGCGGGTTCGGGTGGCCGAAGAAGGCGGAGGCGTACCCCTCTGCGGTGGAGCCGATGTCGCCCCGCTTGGCGTCGGCGATGGTGAGCAGCCCCTTGCTGCGGGCGTAGCGAACCGTCTCCCAGAAGGCGGCGACGCCCCACTGCCCGTACATCTCGAAGAAGGCCGACTGGGGCTTCACCAGGGCCACCTGGTCGGCGACGGCGTCGATGACCAGCCGGCTGAAGGCCAGCAGGGCCGCGGCCGCGCCCTTGGCCGTCTTCCCATGCTGCGCGGCCGCCTCCCGCTTGATGAACTCCGGAAGCCGGGGCAGCACGGGGTCAATCCCCACCACCGCATGCGAGCGGCGCAGCCTGACGGCTGCGCAGAGCCGGTCGGCGAAGTTCTGAACCACGGCGTCACGCCTCCTCCCGCAGTCGCTGGATCACCGCCATCATATCCGCCGGGGGGTCCACGGTGAACTCCATCCACTCGCCGGTGGCCGGATGCCGGAAGCTCAGCTGCCTGGCGTGCAGGGCCTGCGGCGGCATGCCCAGGTGCGGCTTGCGGGGGCCATAGAGCGGATCGGAGACCACCGGGTGGCCGATGAACGACAGGTGCACGCGGATCTGGTGCGTTCGCCCCGTCTCCAGCCGGCACTCCAGCAGGGCATACCCGCGGTAGCGCTCCAGCACGCGGAAATAGGTGACGGCATCGCGCCCGGTCTTAGGATTGACCGCCATGCGCTTGCGATCGCGCGGGTGGCGGCCGATGGGCGCCTCGATCCGCCCCGTGTCCGCCATGCTGTTGCCGTGAACCAGGGCCCAGTAGACCCGCTGGGCGATGTGCTCCCGGAGCTGCTCCTGCAGGCTGGCCATCGCCCGCTCGCTCTTGGCCACCACCAGCAGGCCGGTGGTGTCCTTGTCCAGCCGGTGAACGATGCCGGGGCGCAGTTCGCCCCCGATGCCCTCCAGGTCGTCCACTTTGTCGAGCAGGGCGTGCACAAGGGTGCCGGTCCAGTGGCCGGCAGCCGGGTGGACCACCAGGCCGCGCTGCTTGTTGACCACCAGCAGGTCCTCGTCCTCATAGACGATATCGAGCGGGATGTCCTCCGGAACCAGCTCCACCGGCTCGGGCTCCGGAACCCGCACGACGATCACATCACCCGGATTTACCGCCTGTCTGGCCTTGGGCACATCACCGTTGAGGGTGACGTGCCCCTTCTCGATGAGCGCCTGAATGCGAGACCGGGAGAGCCCCAACTCCGCCCGCCCGGCCAGGAAGGCATCGACGCGGGCGTGGCTCTCCTCGGCAGTGATCCGATATTCCCTCACGCCTCACTCTTCCTCTCTGCCATGAAGAGGTGCAGGAACAGCAGCCCGACACCCACGGTGACGCAGATGTCCGCCACATTAAAGTTCGGGAAATAGTAATCGCGCCAGTAGAAGAGCAGGAAGTCGATCACCTTGCCGGTGACGATGCGGTCGATCATGTTGCCCACGGCGCCGCCCATCACCAGCCCCAGGGCGACTCTGGCCAGCGGGTTGCGCGATTCGGGCTGCCTGAGGTAGATGAGGATGCCCACCACCGCCGCGGCCGCCACGGCGACGAAGAACCAGCGCCCGTTCTTCAGCATACCGAACGCCGCGCCGGTGTTGTACACGTACTGCAGCGAGAAGAAGCCGGGAATGACCTCGATTTCGCTGAATAGGGCCATGCGGGTCGCCACCAGCCACTTGGTCAGCTGGTCGAGCGCCACGGCGACGATGGCCAGTACGATGCTTAACAAGTTCGACAGCCCCCCATTTCACCTGTCCCAGTCTACCACAGGCTGGATGGAGGTGCCAAGGAGTGCTGTGGCGCACTCCGGCCGACCGCAACAGACAACAAGGCCAGGGCGGGACGCCCCAGAGGGCGCGGCCCTGGCCGGCGTTATTCACCCGGGCGGCCCATGCGGCGGCGGGGGAACTTGCCCCGGCGGAACTGCCGCTCGGGCATGACGGTCTCGAAAAGCGGCCCGGGCTCCCAGCGGTACTCGCCGCCCATGTCGTCCGGGCCGTAGAGCGTCCCCTCCAGGCCTTCGGCGTACTGCACGGTGCCGCCGTCCCAGTCGCGGTCGTCCCGCAGCAGCGGCTCGCCGTCCTCATCCAGCAGCGCTTCCACCGGCTCGACGATGCTGTAGACATCCTCATCCGAGTTGTACATGTCCTCATAGGAGACGGCGCCGGGGACATCCTGCGGCGTCTCGGAGGTGCCGTACTGGGCCACCTCCTGCCAGGCGTCCTCGCCGTCGTACCCGGGGTCGCCCGTGCGGCCGCGGAACGTCCGGCCAAAAGGCGGGCTCGTCACCTGCTCCTCGATGGGCCGCACGAACCGGTCCGGCCGGGCTTCCCGGCGCTGCTGGCAGGCGATGCAGGTGGTCGCGCTGGGAAAGGCCTCCAGCCGCGCCGGGTCGATGGGCTGACCGCACTCCTCGCAAACCCCGTAGGTGCCGGCAGCCATGCGCTCCAGCGCGGCATCGATCTCCTGAATGCGGCGCAGCGCGTTGCTGCGCAGCCCCAGGTCCTTGGAGCGCTCGAACGTCTCCGTGCCCAGGTCGGCCGGGTGGTTGTCGACCGTGCTGTCCTCCTGGAGCTGGTCGCCCTGCGACGTGCCCAGCCCGGTCTCCTCGATCATCGCCACCTGGCGCTCGTAAGCCTCACGCTCCTGCAGGAGCATCTGCCTCAACGCGTCAATCTGCATGCAGTCACTGCCCCCTCTCGGGGATAGTCTGCCCGCATTATGTCGATCTTAGGGGCGCAACTGCTGCTCGACGAGCCGAACGATGGTGGCGATCAGGTCGCCAATAAACGGGAGGTTGGCCACCATGAGGCCGCGCAGAATATAGAGGAGAATCGCGGAGAGCACCGTGAAACCGATGCCGATCCCCAGCCCTCGGGCCATGCCGCCCACGAAGTTGATCCAGAGCAGCCGCCAGGGCCGCTGCAGCAGCATGGTGTAGTCCAGCACGTTCGACCGCTCCAGGGCGAGGGCGAGCCGCTCGACCATGCTCGCCAGTGAGCCGGCAGCCGTCGAGCCCGTTGGCGTCAAACCGGTAGATGTCACCCGCTTCACCCGGAACCGCCGCGCCATGCGCCGTCCTCCCGGCCTCAGTAGATCCTGCCCTCCTATTCTGCGCTGTCGCCGGCGGAATTAACGGCCGCCCTCCCGGGGCTCCACCGTCCACTCCTCCCAGTTCCAGAAGAGTCCCCGGGGCGAGCCGTGGCGCACGCCCTGCACCCGGCGGTTGACGCCCACCACGGTCTCCTGGGCGAAGAGCCAGGTGTAGACCTGCCGCTCGGCCAGCACCGCCTGGAGCTGGCCGTAGATCTCCTTGCGGCAGACCCGGTCGGTGGTGGCCCGCCCCGCGTCGATCAGCCGGTCGATCTCGGAATCCGCACAGCCGGTGATCGCGTGAAACCCACCCTGGGAGTGGAAGATCGAATGCGGATCCGGGTCGAAACCGAGGCTCCATCCCAGCAGGTACGCCTCCTTCGCGTCGCTGCTGATGTGGGCCAGGAAGTCATCCCAGCCCATCCGCTCGATCTCCACCCGGATGCCCAGGGGCTCCAGCGCGCGCTGGATGAACAGCGCGGCCTGCCGCCTCAGCAGGCTCTCCTCGTTCACGGCCAGGTGCATGACGAAGGGCTGGCCGTCCTTGTAGCGCAGCCCGTCGGGACCGGGCAGCCACCCGGCCTCCTCCAGCAGCCGTGCCGCCTCGGCCGGGTCGTACGCCAGGGCGGGCACATCCGGGTTGTAGTCCCACCGGGCCGGCGAGGCGTGGCTGTGGGTCACCTGCCCGTGGCCACCCAGAAGTTCGGCGACCATCGCCTCCCGGTCCAGGGCGTGGGTGATGGCCCGCCGCACCCGGAGGTCGCCGTAGGTCGGGTGGCTCAGGTTGTATCCCAGGAAGGTGTAGGCGAAGGTGGCGTACTGGTACAGGTTGACGTCCGGCACCTCAGACCGGAAGCGGTCGGCCATCTCGGGCGGCACGTTCGCGACGTCGGTCTCGCCCCGCTCCAGCGCGGTGACGGCCGCCTCCTGGTCGGGCACGATCTCGATGATGAGCCGGTCGATCTTCGCCGGCTCGCCGGTGAGCGACCAGCGCCAGTCCGGATTCCGCTCCAGCACGATCTCCTTGTTCTTGGTCCAGCTCACCAGGCGCATGGCCCCGGTGCCCACCGGCGCCGTCGCGTAGGGCGAGCCGAGCAGATCCGCCATGTGCGGCTCCAGGAGGTGCCGGGGCATGATGCCGTAGCCGGTCAGCCGGGTGAACAGGGGCGCAAAGGGGTAGGCCGCCTCCACCCGGAAGGTGTAGTCATCTGGGACCTGCAGACCGCCGGTCCGCACGAAGTGCTCGTAGGCCTCCAGCTTCCGCTGCCGGCTCTCGGCCGCCGTCAGGACGCCGGCCGCCAGGGCCGAGTCGGCCGCGGCGTAGGCCTCGGCCAGCTCCTCCCAGCCCCGGATGGCGGTGAAGTCGCCAAAGCGCACCCCCTGGTAGTCGGGGTGGGCGATGGTCAGGAAGGTGAAGCGCACGTCGTGCGCCGTCAGCGGCTCGCCGTCATGGAAGGTGACGCCCTTGCGGATTTTGAAGGTGTAGATCCGGTCATCCTCCACTTCCCACGACTCGGCCAGGGCCGGATGCGGATTCAGCCGGTCGTCGTACACCGCCAGCCCGTCGTAGATAAAGTCGGTCACGAAGCTGGAGGCGGTGTCCACCGTGAGCGTGGGCAGCAGGACGGTCGCATCGCCCGGCGTCGTATAGGTGAGGGTCGAAAGCGCCTGAGGCTCCTCACCCGACACGGCCGGCTGCGGCGGGGACCCGCAGCCCGCCAGGACGAGCGCCGCAGTCAACACGGCTGCGGCGCGAGACCCAAGTGCCGCCCACCACCTGCGGACGCTCCGCTTCTCTCGCATGACAAGTCCCCCCTCTGTGCTGCAGGCGCGGCCGGCGCTTCTCAATGCTGCCGGCGCGGGCGGCCCTTTGTGCGCGTTTCCGCCTATTGGACGCTTCGATACTGCTAGGTGTTCAGTATTTTGGCACATGAGTCGCAGGGAAGCGCCGGAAAGAGGAATGACAGGTACTGGCCGTGGAAGAATCAGTGGACCACGATGAGCAGACAGGAGCGTGATGCATGTGCACCGGGGCGAAACCTACCTGAACGAGCACCGAGACGAGCACCTGCAGCAGCTGATGGAACTGCTGCGGATCCCCTCGATCTCCGCCCTCTCCGAGCACAGGGCGGACATGCGGCGGGCGGCGGAGTGGCTGGCCGCCGAGCTGCGCCGGATCGGCCTCAGCCGGGCAGAGGTGATGGAGACCGGCGGGCATCCCCTCGTCTACGCCGAGCGGCTGGACAACCCGGGCGGCCCCACGGCCCTGATCTACGGGCATTACGATGTGCAGCCGGTCGATCCCCTGGACCTCTGGGCCACCCCGCCGTTCGAACCCGAAATCCGGGACGGGAAGCTCTACGCGAGGGGCGCCAGCGACGACAAGGGCCAGGTCTTCATGCACCTGAAGGTGATCGAGGCGCTGCTGACGGTGGAGGGCCGGCTGCCCGTCAACATCAAGCTGCTGATTGAGGGCGAGGAGGAGATCGGCTCCGAGAACCTGGAGCGGTTCATCGCCGCGCACAAGGACCTCCTGAAGGCGGACGTGGTCGTCATCTCCGACACCGCGCTCTACGCCCGGGGCGTCCCCTCCCTCACCTACGCCCTGCGGGGCCTGGCGGCCCTGGAGGTGCACGTGACCGGCGCCAGGGGCGACCTGCACTCGGGCGCCTTCGGCGGCGCGGCGCCCAACGCGGCGCAGGCCCTGGTCCAGCTTCTGGCCACCCTGCACCGGCCGGATGGCGGCGTCGCCGTGGAAGGCTTCTATGACCAGGTGCGGCCGCTCACCCAGGAGGAGCGGGACGGCTTCGCCGCCCTGGGCTTCGACGAGGAGAGACTGAAGGCCGAACTGGGCGTGGACGCCCTGCCCGGCGAGCCCGGCTACACCGCCCTGGAGCGGCTCTGGGCCCGGCCGACCCTGGAGATCAACGGGATCTTCGGCGGCTTCCAGGGCGAGGGCACCAAGACGGTCATCCCGGCCCGGGCCGGCGCCAAGATCACCTGCCGCCTGGTGCCCGACCAGGAGCCGGAGCAGGTGCTGGACGTCATCGAGGCGCACCTCACGGCCCACTGCCCGCCCGGCGTGAAGGTGGAGATCCGGCGCATGGGCGGCGCACCGGCCGCCATCACGCCCATCGACCACCCGGCCATCCAGGCCGCGATGAAGGCCCTTACGGAGGCCTACGGCGCCGAGGCCCGCTTCATCCGCACCGGCGGATCCATCCCGATCGTGGGCACCTTCGGGGCCGTGCTGGGCGCGCCGTGCGTCCTGATGGGCTTCGGCCTGGAGGAGGAGAACTTCCACGCCCCGGACGAGCACTTCCACCTCGAGAACTTCGACCTGGGCATGCGGGCGCTCTACCGCTTCTGGCACTACCTGGCGGAGACCATGGGGTAGAGGCCGGCCCCGCCCCGACATGTCAAGGCCCAGGACAGGGGCGCTTCGGCTGCCCTGTCCTGGGCTCAAGCAGTCGCGGGCCCGCACTCACCCTGGGCCCTGGCACGATGCTCCACACCTACGCCTCGTATCCGATGACCCCGCCCACCATGGTCAGCGCCGACCGGATGTCCTTCAGCTCCGCCGGGTCGCAGGTGAAGGGATCGCGGTCCAGCACGGCCAGGTCGGCGGCCATGCCGGGAACGAGCCGGCCGCGGAAGGCCTCCTCGAATGCGGCGTAGGCCGGGCCGGCGGTGTACAGGCGCATGGCCTCGGCCACCGTGAGCCGCTGCGCGGGCTGCCAGCCGCCGGGCGGGAAGCCGGTCAGGTCCTGGCGGTGGACGGCCAGGTGGACGCCATACCAGGGGTTCAGCGGCTCGATGGGGCAGTCGGACCCGCCGCAGAGGGCGATGCCGTGCTGCTGCATCGACCGCCAGGAGTAGGAGGTGGCAGCCCGCTCGGGGCCGACCCGGTCGACGAACCAGTGGCCGTCGCTGCGCAGGAAGACCGGCTGGATATCGCCCACCACGCCCAGGGCGGCCATCCGGACCATGAGCGGCTCCGAGAGGATCTGGCAGTGGATCATGCGGTGGCGGGCGTCCGGCCGGGGATGGCGCCGCTGGCTCTCCGCCACGGCGTCCAGGAAGAGGGCCGCCGCCCCGTCGCCGATCGCGTGGCAGCCCACCTGGTTGCCGAGGCGATGGGCCTCCGCCACCTGTTCGATGAGATCGTCCCGCTCGTGGATGTAGATGCCCCCGGTGGAGGGGTCGTCGGCGTAGGGCTCCAGCAGGGCCGCCGTGCGGCCGCCCAGGGAGCCGTCCGCGAAGATCTTCACGTGGCCCCAGCGGTACCACTGGTCGCCGCGCCCGGTGCGGATGCCCCGTTCCGCCGCCTCGGCCACGTCCGCGGCCGGAATCGCCTGGATGATGCGGATGGGGATCGCCTCCGGCCCGATGAGCTCCCGGAAGAGCGCCTCGGTGGGCCCCAGGCCGCCGGCGTACTGGCAGTCGTCGGTCTGAAGCTGCGTGAGGCCGTGCTGCAGGGCCTCGCGCAGGGCCCGGGCGAGCAGCTCCCGCCGGCGGGCCGGCGTGGGCGGGGGGATGAGCCGCGTGACCAGGTCCATCGCCTTCTCCCGCAGGATGCCGATCGGCTCTCCGGTAACCGGGTCGCGGTCGATCCGGCCCCCGGGCGGATCGGCGGTGTCGCGGCCGATGCCCGCCGCGCGCAGGGCGGCGCTGTTGACCACCGCAATATGGTTGCAATTGCGCTGAACGAAAACGGGGTGGTGCGGAGATACTTCATCCAGATCATGTTTCGTCGGCAGCCGCCGCTCCGCCAGCTGATCCTGGTCCCACCCGCGGCCGGTGATCCACTCCCCCGGCGCCCGCCGCCCGGCGGCCTCCGCCACCGCGGCGCGGATCTCGGCCAGGGACCGTACCCCGGCGAGCTGGAGCTGATCGAGCGACAGGGCGTAGCCCAGGATGTGGAGGTGGGCGTCGGTGAGGCCCGGAACCACGGCCCGGCCGTCCAGGTCGATCACGCGCGTGTCCGGCCGCTGAATGGCGCGTACCGCCGTCTCGTCGCCCACCGCCGCCACCCTTCCATCGGCCACCGCGAGGCAGGTTTCCGGCGGCCTGCCCGGATCGCCTGTGTAGACTCTCCCGCCGATGAAGATTGTGGACGCGCACATAGGAAAATCGCTCCCTGCTGGCGAAATTGGTTACTGAAGAGAGATACGGGAAATTTCGCCGGCTTCCTGTCGCCGGTGCCTGCTTCCTCCAGGACTTGGCCCTTTTTGGGAGCTAGCAATGCAACATTCCACATGGTATGATTTGGACCGGGCCTGGAGTTTTCGGATCGACACCAATCCTAGGAGGTATCGACATGGCTCAAAAGTGGTTCGCCAAGGTTGCCGTTGTGGCCCTCACCCTGTCTCTTCTGGCAGGATGCGGCGGTTCGCAGCAGCCGCAGGATCAGACGCCCAGCACGCAGCCCCCGGCCAGCCAGCAGCCGCAGGAGCAGCCGCAGCAGTCGGAGAAGCCCGCCAACGAGATCGACTTCATCGTCGGCATGGCCACGGACGTCGGCGGCCTGAACGACGACTCCTTCAACGCCGCCGCCCACCGGGGCATCCTGCGCGCGCAGCAGGAGCTCGGCACGGACCACGTCATCATCGAGTCGCAGCGTCCGGAAGACTACATCACCAACCTGCAGACCCTCATCGACAGCGGCGCTGACATCGTATGGGGCGTCGGCTTCATGATGCAGGCCTCCATCGATGAGATGGCGCAGGCCAATCCCGACAAGAAGTTCGGCATCGTCGACGAGGTGGTCAACCAGCCCAACGCCGCCTCCGTGCTGTTCAAGGAGCAGGAGGGCTCCTTCCTGGTCGGCTACATCGCCGGCAAGTCCACGAAGACGGGCAAGGTCGGCTTCGTGGGCGGCGTCGAGAGCCCCGTCATCGGCCGGTTTGAGGCCGGCTACCGGGCCGGCGTGAAGGCCGCCAACCCCGACGTTCAGGTTGACGTCGTCTACGCGGCCGCCTTTGACGATCCCGAGAAGGGCAAGAACATCGCCCTGACCATGTTCGACACCGGCTCCGACATCATCTTCCACGCCGCCGGCGGCACCGGCCAGGGCGTGATCGAAGCGGCCAAGGACCGGAACCTCTACGCCATCGGTGTCGACTCCGACCAGAACTACCTGGCCCCGGAGAACGTCATCACCTCGATGATCAAGCGGGTCGACGTGGCCGTGTTTGAGGTCATCAAGCAGACCGTCGAGGGCAACTTCCCCGGCGGCGAGACCCTGCGGCTGGGCCTGGCCGAGGACGGCGTGGGCTACGCGGACAGCACCCTGTGGGACAAGCTGCCCGAAGGGCTGCAGGAAGAGGTTGACAAGTGGGCTCAGGCGATCAAGGACGGCAAGGTCGTCGTTCCCGAGACGCCTGAGGAGGCCGATACCTGGACTGCCCCGACCCTGTAAAATCCTGACACACAGGACTACCCAGGAGAGAAAGGGGGAACAAGGGTGGGACTCCGGTCCCACCCTTTGCCTATCACGATGCTGTTAAAACTTGAAGGCATAACCAAGCGCTTCGGGTCGCTGGTGGCCAACGACCACATCGACCTGGAGATCAGGCAGGGGGAGATCCACGCCCTGCTCGGCGAGAACGGGGCCGGCAAGTCGACGCTGATGAACATCCTGTACGGCCTCTACACCCCCGACGAGGGGCGCATCTTCTGGAAGGGCAAAGAGGTGAAGATCCGCAACCCCAGGCACGCCATCGACCTGGGGATCGGCATGGTGCACCAGCACTTCATGCTGATTCCGGTCTTCACCGTCGCCGAGAACATCACCCTGGGCAAGGAAGTGACCCGAAACCGCTTCCTGGACATGAACGAAGCCCGGAAGCGCGTTGAGGAGCTGTCGCAGCGGTTCGGCCTGGAGGTGAACCCCGACGACCGCATCGAGTCCATCTCGGTGGGCCAGCAGCAGCGCGTGGAGATCCTGAAGGCGCTCTACCGCGGCGCGGAGCTCCTGATCCTCGACGAGCCGACGGCGGTGCTCACGCCTCAGGAGGTCGAGGAGCTGGGTAAGATCATGAAGCGGCTGGTCGCCCAGGGGCACACCATCATCATCATCACGCACAAGCTCAAAGAGGTGCTGCACCTCGCGGACCGGGTGACCGTGATCCGGCGGGGCAAGAAGATCGCCACGCTGGATGCCGCCGGCCAGACCGAGGCCGAGCTCGCCCGCCTGATGGTGGGCCGCGACGTCATCCTGACGGTGGACAAGGAACCGGCCAAGCCCGGGAAGGTGGTGCTGGAGGTGAAGAACCTTCACGCCAAGAACGACCGGGGCGTGGAGGCGGTGCGCGACGTCTCCTTCACCGTGCGGGCCGGGGAGATCGTCGGTATCGCGGGCGTCGACGGCAACGGCCAGTCTGAGCTGATCGCCTGCCTCACCGGTCTGCGCAAGCCCACGTCGGGCACCGTCACGGTCAACGGCCAGGACGTCACCGGCCAGAGCCCGCGCCGCATCCGGGACGCGGGTGTGGGCCACATCCCCGAGGACCGGCAGAAGCGGGGACTGGTGCTGAATTTCACTGTGGCGGAAAATGCGGCCCTTGGCGACCACAGGGCGTTTGCCCGCAGGGGATGGCTGAGCTACCAGCGCATGGTGGACAAGGCGAAGGAGATCATCAGCGGCTTCGACGTGCGCCCTCCCCGCCATGACTATCTGGCCCGGTCGCTTTCCGGGGGCAACCAGCAGAAGGTCATCGTGGGGCGCGAGATCCTGCGCAACCCCGACCTCATGATCGCCGTCCAGCCCACCCGCGGGCTCGACGTGGGGGCGATCGAGTTCATCCACCGCAATCTGGTGTCCGAGCGCGACGCGGGGCGGGCCATCCTGCTGGTCTCGCTGGAACTGGACGAGATCATGAATCTGGCAGACCGCATCCTGGTCATGTACAAGGGGCAGATCGTGGCCGAAGTGCCGGGCCACGAGGCCACCGAAGAGGGCCTCGGTCTGCTGATGATGGGGGGGAGCGCGAGTGCCTGATCAGTCCAAGTGGAAAGCCGGGCTGCGGGCCATCGGCATCCCCGTCCTGGCCACGATCGTCGGCCTGCTCGTCGGCATCCTCTGCATCCTCATCGCCGGCAAGGACCCGGTGCTGGCCGCCAAGGCCTTCTACCGGGCGGTCGCCGGTGAGCCCCGCATGTTCGGCAACGTCCTGGTCTCCACCATTCCGCTGATCTTCACGGGTCTGGCGGTGGCGTTCGCCTACCGGGCCGGCCTGTTCAACATCGGCGTGGAGGGCCAGTACCTCATGGCCCAGATCGCCACCGTCGTCGTGGGCGTGTGGTGGACGCCGCCCCAGGGCTTCGAGTGGCTGCACCCGATCTTCGCGCTGGGGGCCGGGGCGGTCGCCGGCGCGATCTGGGGCGGCATCGTCGGCCTGCTGAAGGCCTGGAAGGGCGTGCACGAAGTCATCAACTCCATCATGATGAACTGGATCGCCCTGTTCCTGGCCGACTGGCTCCTGAAGGCCTACCTGCGGCCGGACAACAGCCGGGCCGCCTCCTACGACCTGCAGCAGACCGCCTGGCTGTCCCAGGGGCTCATCGAGGGCTCCCGGCTGCACACCGGCATCTGGATCGCGCTGGGCACCGCCGTGGTGGTCTGGATTATCCTCTTCAAGACCCCGCTGGGTTACGAGATTCGCGCCGTCGGCCACTCCCCGGGTGCGGCGGAGTACGGCGGTATCTCGGTGGCCCGGGCGCTCATCATCACCATGGCCATCTCCGGGGCCATCGCCGGCATGGCCGGGTCGGTGCAGACCATGGGGCTGAACCACCGGTTCAACGAGACCACGGCGCTGCTCGGCTACGGGTTCGACGGCATCGCCGTCGCCCTGGTGGGCCGGCTCCACCCGGTGGGCGTGGTGCTGGCAGCGCTTCTGTTCGGCGCGCTGCAGGCCAGCAGCGGCCTGATGCAGGCGATGGCCGGCGTGCCGAAGGCGGTCGTCTCCATCGTGCAGGCGGCCGTGATCTTCTTCGTCGCTGCTGAGGGGCTCTGGAGCTTCCTGCAGCGGCGCAGGGCCAAGAAGGAGGTGACGCCGGCATGACGGTCGCCTTTGGTACCATCCTCCTCACCTTCATCATGGCCACACTGCGTGCCACCACGCCGCTGCTGCTGGCCGCGCTGGGCGGCGTCTTCTCCGAGCGTGCCGGCGTCGTCAACATCGCCCTGGAGGGCATCATGCTGGCCGGCGCCTGGGGTGCGGCCTACTTCTCCTTCATCAGCGGCAGCGCCTGGATCGGCCTGCTGGGGGCAGTCTTCATCGGGGTCATCATGGCCGGGCTGCATGCCGTCGCCTCCATCAAGTACTACGCCGACCAGGTGGTCAGCGGCACGGCGATCAACCTGCTGGCCGTGGGCTTCACCGAGTTCATGCTGAACCGCATCTGGGGCCAGGCCGGCAGCTCGCCCGAGGTGGCCTCGCTGCCCAACATCGGCCCCCTCAACTTCATGATCTATCTCGCCTTCATCCTGGCGATCGTCTCGTGGGTCGCCCTGTACCGGACCCCCTGGGGCCTGCGGCTGCGGTCGGTGGGGGAACACCCGCTGGCGGCCGACACCCTGGGCATCGACGTGTTCAAGATGCGCTACGCCGGCGTGCTGCTCTCCGGCGTGCTGGGCGGCCTGGCGGGGGCCTCGCTCTCGATCGGCCTCCTCTCCCGGTTCGTCGACGGCATGTCCGCCGGCAAGGGCTTTATCGCACTGGCGGCCATGATCTTCGGCAAGTGGAACCCGCTGGGCGCGGTGGGAGCCACGCTGCTCTTCGGTGCGTCGCAGTCGCTGAGCGTCATCTTCCAGCTCATGGGCATCCAGGGCATTCCGACGCAGTTCTTCAACATGCTGCCCTACGTGCTGACCATGCTGATCCTGGCCGGCTTCGTGGGCAAGTCGGTTGCCCCCGCTGCCGATGGTATACCCTATAGGAAGACTAACTGATCGACGCCGAAGGCCCGCAGAGGATGGCCCGAACGACGAATGTTCAACCTCGCGATTTTCCTGTAGACTAACGACAGGAACGGGTGTTGACGCTTTCGGGGGGTGCGACTATGGGCAGGCTCGGAACCACCGAGATTATCTTGATCCTCGTAGTAGCCTTGCTGATCTTTGGCCCCAAGAAGCTTCCTCAGCTCGCCAGGTCCCTCGGTGAATCGATTCGCGGGTTCAAGGACGCGATGAAGGGCGGCCTCGGAGAGGACATCGCCGAGGTGAAGAAGGAGCTTCAGGAAGTCAAGGACAGCGTGACGAAGTAGTTCCGGTTGATGGGAAGGGCTGCGGCGCCATGCCGCAGCCCTTTCGCTCTGTTCGTACTTGCTGTGGATGGCTGGCCGCCGGCGCCCCGGTTCCCGCTGACGCCGCCCATGCCCATTGGTCGACGCCCATCCGCTCTGTTCGTGGTCGGTGTTGCCAGCCGCCAAGTGCATGGGCGTAACAGGTCCAGCGCTGCCACCGGCGCCGGCCGGGAACGGCACCAACATTCACGACGAACACGGCATCGCACCGTCCATCAACAGTCACGCCGAACGAGCAAACCCTAAGGCAGCCACACCCACAGCCACCACGAACAGAACCTAAGGCAGCCACACCCACAGCCACTACGAACAGAACCTGAGGCAGCCACACCCACAGCCAGCACGAACAGACCCTAAGGCCACCATACCCACAGCCAACACGAACAGACGACAAGGCGCCGGCGCACATACCCCCGCACCCGATAACCTTATAGACCTGAATCATCCGGCCCACGTACTAGCGCGAACCGGCCCCGGACCGGGGCGCAGCGCCGCCCTGACCCGGGGCCAGCCACATCAAGTGCGAACCACATCAGACCCGAACCACATCACGCCTCTTCGAGGTTCTGTGCCAGCACCACGCCGGCGCAGCGCTCGCAGAGCGTCGGGTGCTGTTCGATCACGCCGAGCTCACGGTAGTTCCAGCAGCGCTCGCACTTGTCGCCCGAGGCCCGCACGACCTCCACCGTGAGGTCACCGGGGCCCTCGCCGAAGTAGGTGCCGCTGGGGGCCGACTGACCGCCGACGAAGAGCTTCACATCGGAGACGATGAAGATCGTCGGCAGTTCGGCCAGGTGCTTCTCCAGGAGCTCCGCCCAAGCGCCCTCTCCGCCACTGGCGTACAGATGGACGGCGGCCTCCTGGCTGGAGCCGATCTTCTTGTCGACCCGGGCCCGCTCGAGAACGGCCTGGACGGCGTCCCGCACCTCCATCAGCTTCTCCCACTCCGCCGCCAGGTCCTCGTCGAGATAGGTCGGATCCACCTGGGGCATCATGAGGAGCTGGCACGTGGCCGGGGAGTCGGCCGGCTTCGGCAGGTAGCCGTAGGCCTCCTCGGCGGTGAAGGAGAGAATCGGCGTCAGCATGCGGATCAGGGCATCGGCCACGTGGTAGAGCACGGTCTGCGCCGAGCGCCGCTCCCGCGACGTGGCGCCGCTGGTGTAGAGCCGGTCCTTCAGGATATCGAGGTAGACGGCCGAGAGGTCCACCGCGCAGTAGTTGTTCAGGGTATGGTAGACCACGTGGTATTCGTAGTTCCGGTAGGCCTCCGAGACCTTGCCGATGACCTCCTGCAGGCGGTGCATCTGCCAGCGGTCGATCTCCAGCAGGTCGTCCCGCTCCACCATGTCGGTCTCGGGGTTGAAGTCGTAGAGGTTGCCCAGCAGGTACCGCAGGGTGTTGCGCATCTTGCGGTAGGCGTCGGCCACCTGCTTCAGGATGTTCTCCGACAGGGCCATGTCGTGCCGGTAATCGGTGGAGGCCACCCAGAGGCGCAGGATGTCCGCGCCGTACTTCTTGATCACGTCGGCCGGGTCCACCACGTTGCCCAGCGACTTCGACATCTTCCGGCCCTGCTCGTCGACCGTGAAGCCGTGGGTAAGCACGCCCTTGTACGGCGGACGCCCGCCGCGGGCGACCACGGAGGTGAGCAGCGAGGACTTGAACCAGCCCCGGTGCTGGTCGGAGCCCTCCAGGTACAGGTCGGCCGGCCAGGTGAGCTCGGGCCGGGTCTCCAGGACGCCGGCGTGGCTGGAGCCGGAGTCGAACCAGACGTCCAGGATGTCCTTCTCCTTGTGGAAGGTACGCCCGCCGCACTTGGCGCAGGTCAGCCCGCCCTCGGGCATGAAGTCCTCGGCCGGGCGCTTCCACCAGGCATCGGAGCCCTCGGCGCGGAAGATCTCGGCGATCTTCTCGAACATCTTCGGCTCAAAGGAGGGCTCGTCGCAGCTGGAGCAGGTGAGGATGGGGATCGGCAGGCCCCAGGCGCGCTGCCGGCTGATGCACCAGTCCGCCAGCCCGTCGATCATCGCGTACATGCGGTTGTAACCCCACTCGGGGATCCACCGGACGTGGTTCATCGCCTCCTTGGCGATGTCCATGAAGCCCTCCACCCGGACAAACCACTGCACCGTCGCCCGGTAGATCACCGGGTTTTTGCAGCGCCAGCAGTGGGCGTACTGGTGGCGGATCTTGCCCTGGCCCAGCAGCATACCGGCCTCGTCCAGGGCCCGGACGATCTCCGGATTGGCCTTCTCGATGAACATGCCGGCAAACGGCCCGGCCTCCGCGGTGAAGACGCCCTGGTCGTTGACTGGGTTGAGCACCGGAAGACCATACTTCTGGCCCACCTCGAAGTCCTCGTGGCCGTGGCCCGGGGCGGTGTGCACCAGGCCGGTGCCGTCCTCGGTGGTGACGTGCTCGCCCAGGATCACCGGCGAGACCCGGTCGTAGAGCAGGTGGCGGTAGGTGATCCCCTCCAGTTCGGCGCCCTTCAGCGTGGCCGCGGGCTCCACCGCGGGCAGGTCCACGGCCTGGAAGAACTTCTCGGCCAGGGCGTTGGCGATGACCAGCGTGCCCTTCCCGGTGGGGTAGACGCCGTACTCCACCTCGGGATGGACCGCCACCGCCAGGTTGGCGGGGATGGTCCACGGGGTGGTGGTCCAGATGACCAGGTAGCTGCCCTCGGGAATGCGCCCGCGCGCATCCACCACCGGGAAGCGCACGTAGATGGAGAACGAGGTCTTCTCGGCGTACTCGATCTCCGCCTCGGCCAGGGCGGTCTCACAGTGCGGGCACCAGTAGACCGGCTTCAGTCCGCGGTAGATGTACCCCTGCGCAGCCATGGCGCCGAAGACCTCGACCTCTTTGGCCTCGAACTCGGGGGTGACGGTCTTGTACGGGTTCTCCCAGTCGCCCCGCACCCCGAGCCGCTTGAACTGCTCCCGCTGGACGTTCAGCCAGTGGTGGGCGTACTCGTAGCACCTGGCCCGCAGCTCCAGGGGATCGATCTGCTTGCGATCGATCTTCATGTCCTTCAGGGCCCGCAGCTCGATGGGCAGGCCGTGCATGTCCCAGCCCGGCACGTAAGGCGCGTCGTAACCCGCCATCGTGGCGTGCTTCACGATGATGTCCTTCAAGATCTTGTTGAGTGCAGTGCCCAGGTGAATGTCGCCGTTGGCGTAGGGCGGGCCGTCATGCAGCACGAACTTCGGCCGGCCGGCCGTCGCGCGCTGGACCAGGTTGTAGAGGTCCATCTCCTCCCACGCCTTCAGCTGCTCGGGCTCCCGCTTGGGCAGGTTGGCCCGCATCGGGAAGTCCGTGCGGGGCATGTTCAGTGTCGCCTTGTAATCGATCTTCTCAGACATCTGCGCCGCTCCTTCCGGAAGAACTGAAAAACCTCGCCCCGGCAAGGGGCGAGGCTGCGCTCGCGGTACCACCCTCATTGAGCGACCGGCCGCGCCGCGGCCTGCCGCCTACTCTGCCGCCTGTCTAACGGGGGCGAGACCGCCTGCGCCTACCGCCCGGGCCATGGGCGCCGCGGGCTTCGGGCAGGAGCTCAGAGGTGATGTTCACAGGCCGCATCCGGGGCCGGTCTCACACCAACCCGACCGGCTCTCTGACCCGCGCCTGCCTGCTACTCGTCCTCATCATCGCCGGAAGCGTTATTGGATTAGGTTACCACGGCCCCGCTGGGCTGTCAAGCCGCGGGCCGGGGCCCGCCGCCATGGGCTGGGGCCCGGCCGCTCAACCGCGGCCGCCCTCACCGCGTGGCTCGTTGAGCCGGGCCGCCGCCACGTGGGCGAAGGGGTCGGGCAGCCCGTCCAGGGCGTCCAGCTGCGACTTCAGCAGGGACCGCACCTGCGTGCGCAGCGTGTCGAGCACGCGGATGAGATCGCTGTTATCCGCGAGAATCTGGCGCGCCTTCTCCTGGCCGCTCTCCAGCATGCGCTCCACCTGCGCCCGGGTCTCGCTGAGCAGCAGGTCGGCCTCGCGGCGGGCGTTCTCCCGGATCTCCTCCGCCGACTCCTCGGCGAGCACCAGCGTGCGGTTGATCGTCTGCTCCAGGCTGCGGTACTGCTCCAGCCGCTCGTTCAGGCTCTCGATCTGCTCCCGCAGGCTGGCGTTCTCGCGGATGAGGGCCTCGAACTCCTGGACAACCTGATCCAGAAAATCGTCCACGGCGTCGCGGTCGTAGCCGCGCATCCGCACGGGAAACTCCTTGTTGGCGATGTCGACGGGGGTCAGCGCCATTTCTACACTCCTCCTGCCCCTGTTATAGAGGCAATCCCAACATCAACTGCCACAGCAGCCGGCGCACCAGGGCGAGCAGGATCATGAGCACGAACGGTGAGAAGTCGATCATGCCCGTATCGGGCAGGATGTTGCGAATGGGGGCCAGCATGGGCTCAGTCGCACGCCACACATAGTCCTCAATCGTAAAGAACCAGCTGTTGCTGCTGGTTCGGTAACGCGGGCGAAACCAGGACATGAGAACACGAGCCCAGATCAGCACCTCCAGGATGCGCACGAAGATGCTGATCGTCTGGTAGATGAGAAACGTCATCCAGGTCCGGTCTCCTCTCGGTCCGCGGTCGGCAGCCGCTTACTGGTTGCGCCAGTCGAACTTGGACCGGTCGACGCCATCGCGCTCGCCGTCCTCCGCCCGCCGGGCCGTCCGGGCGAGCAGGTCGCTCTCCTGGCTGCCGGGGGCGGCCTGACCGGTCAGCTTCTCCAGGATGCCCGGAGGGAGATCGACGGCGCCGCCGCCGATGGCTGTTCCGGTCAGCCCCCGTCCCATCGTGGACACATCTACGCCGGGCGGGGCAAAGAAGAAGATCCCTGCCGAAACGCGCTGGGTTTCGCCGTTCAGCGCGTAGATCGCGCCATTGAGGAAGTTGAGGATCTTCTGGGCGAGGTCCTTGTCCAGCGATTCGAGGTTGAGGATTACAGGCCGCCGTGCCTTCATCTGATCGACGATCGTCTGAACCTCTTCGAAGGAGCGCGGCTCCACGACGATGACCTTCACGGCCCCCTGCTTGCCGGGCACCGCGCTCAGCGGCACGACCTGGGCGCGCCGGTCCGGCGCGCTGCGGCGCGGCATCTCCTCCTGGTACGCGGTCGGAACGGTGCCCTCCTCGAACTCTTCGTCTTCAAACTCGTCTTCTTCCGGACCGAACCCCAGGTAGTCAACCAGTCGACTCCAGAGGCCAGGCTTGTTCGGCATTGATCGGTTACCTCCCCGGGTGCTCAATCTCTCGGCCCAAAGATGGCCGTGCCGACACGGACCAAGGTGGCGCCCTCCTCGACGCCGACGACGTAGTCGCCGGACATCCCCATCGACAGGTGCTCCATGCTGACCCCCTCCAGACCCAGCGCCGCCATCTGGTCCCGCAGCTCCCGCAGGCGGCGGAAGTGCGGGCGGGCGTCCTCGGGGTCGTCGGAGAGGGGCGCCATGGTCATCAGCCCGCGGACCCGGACCCAGCGCTGCTGCGCCACCAAGCGCAGGAACGGCTCCAGGTCGCCGGGCGGCAATCCGTGCTTCGACGCCTCGCCCGACACGTTCACCTGAACCAGGGCATCGCAGGGGCGGCCGCGCCGCTCGGCCTGCTTGGCCAGCTCAGCCAGCAGCGAGGGCCGGTCGAGCGAGTGGATGAGATCCGCCCATTCGAGGGCCTGTTTCACCTTGTTGGTCTGCAGCGTCCCGATCAGGTGCCAGGTCGGCTGCTTGTCCTGCAGGAACGGCGCCTTGCTGCGCAGCTCCTGCACCCGGTTCTCGCCCAGGTCGCGGATGCCGGCCGCGAGGGCCGCCTCGATCTCCTCGACGGTGCGGGTCTTGGTGACGGCGATCAGCCGCACCTCGCCGGGATCGCGTCCGGCCCGTTCTGCCGCCTCCCTGATCTTTTCCAGGACCAACCCTACGTTTTCCATGATCTTCGACACCACGAACCAACTTCCCTTCCAATAACGGATGGAATTACCACAGGGCAAGGCGCCGGCCGCCGCTCACCGCCCCGGGGGCGGCGGGTCGGTCAGCACCTGCGCGTCCGGCGGCAGCTCCCCCTCCACCGCCACCTCGTCGGCCGTGCCGCCCAGCACCCGCACCGGCACAAACCGATAGCCGCCGCGCTGGGCCATCCAAACCCCGGTGCGCCCTTCATCCACGTCGATGGCCGCGCGGGGCACGATGGTGCCCTCGTACTCGGCCAGGAGCAGCGACACCCGCATCCGCCGGAGCCGCAGGGCCTCCGAGGACGGGAGGGGCGCCTCCAGGTGGATCAGCAGGTCGGACCCCCCTGCGGCGACTCGCAGCACCCTGGCCGTGAGGGGCAGGTCGCGCCCGCTGACCTGCAGCTCCACCTCCCGCCCGGGCAGCGCGGACTGCTGGGCTTCCGTAAGGCTGGCGGCCGGAACCAGCAGCAGCATTTCCACGGAGAGGTCGTCCACCAGCTTGAAAAGCGGGGCGCCCGCAGCCACGGGCCCGTCGGTGATCGCGCCGACGTCCGGGTAGGGCAGGGCGTAAAGCGCCGACGGCCCCCAGCCGGCCACCGCCTCCGGGGTGAGCAGGCTCTCCAGCCCGTCTGTCTGGTAGAGCACCACGCCCGAGACATCGGTGGTGATCACCTGCTCGGTCCCCACAGGCAGGTCCGCCGGGATGTGAGACCCCTCCCCCGGGGCGGGCGCCTGAGCGGAACCCTGCCCCGCTTCCGGCGGCAGCGGGGCGGCCTCGGTGCCGGCGCCGGCCATATCCTGCCGCAAGGCGGGCAACAAGGCAGCCTGCTGCCGGGCCAGATCGTCCAGCCGCTCCTGGTAGGCGGCCGTCGGCTCGCCCCGGAACTGGGCCTCCTGCAGGGCCACGGCGGTGGCGTAGAGTTCCTCAGCCAGTCGGTCGTACTCCTGCCGGACAGGGGAGACCGGCGGTGGCAGCGCGGCAGGGGATGCGCCCCGGGCTGCAGCGGCTGCGCCCTGCGCTGCAGTGGGTTCGCTCCCGGCTGCAGTGGGTTCGCCCTGGGCCGCCTCCGGGGCGGAAGCCGATCCCCCGCTGTGGCTGCGCGCGTCCCCGGGCGGCGCTGCGCCGGCGGTGAACGCCACCACCTGGCCGCCCACCCGGACCCGGGCGCCCTCCTCGGCGAGCCGGCGGACGTTCCCCGGCTGCGGCGCCCGGTAGACCTGCTCACGCCGCACCAGGACGGCATCGGCATCAAGCGTCACCCTCAGGATCCCCGGCCGCACGCCCGCCAGCGGCTCGGGCTGTGCGGGCGAGGCGGAGGGAAGCGTCGCCGGCTTCCATATGTAAAGGGCGGTTCCCAGAGCGGCAAGGGCGAGGAATGCGGCGGGCCACCGGCGGCGGGGCCGCCGCCGGGCCCGTGGCCGCAGTTGCGTGACGGAGCCCATGGGAATCCTCCCTTCACTTACTAGCACATGACGATGATGGCCGCGGCGCGCCCGGCGCCCCCGGCCTCTGCCCGGTGGCTGAAGAGCCGGTCGCGCTGGCAGGCGGTGCAGACCGCGGCGGTGTAAACCTGTCCCACACCGGCGGACGCCAGATCCAGCCGGTTGGCGGCCCACAGGTCCAGCATGTAGCGGCCGTCCCGGGTTGCCGGGCGCAGCAGGGCAGACGCCTGCGCGCCGTAGTGCCGGCGCACGGGTCCGGCCACCGGTTCATCCACCTCGTAACAGCAGGGTCCGATGGACGGGCCGATGGCCGCGTGGATGTCGGCCGGGTCGCAGCCGTAATGGGCCTGCATGGCCCTGACCGCGGCCGCGGCGATGCCGGCCACCGTGCCGCGCCAGCCGGCGTGCACCATGCCGATCACCCTGCGGACAGGGTCATACAGGTAGACGGGCACGCAGTCGGCGGCCGTGATCACCAGGGCGAGCCCGCGCCGGTCGGTGATCAGCCCGTCGGCGTTGGGGATCACCTGCACGTCGCCGCCGGGCCCGTCGGACTTGGGCATCGCCTGCGCGCCGCCAGACCCGCCGGGCTTGCGGATCCCTTGCGGCTCGTTGTCCACGGCCACGACCCGATCGCCGTGGACCAGCCCGCCCATCACGGCGTCGCCCGGATCCAGCCCCAGAATGGCCAGGGTGCGGCGCCGGTTCTCCCGCACCTGCTCCGGCCGGTCCCCCACGCTCAGGCTCCAGTTGAGCCCGTCGCCCCAGCGCGGGCTGACCCCGCCGCGCCGTCCCGTAAAGATGGCCCGGACGCCCCCCAGCGCCTCCAGCGCCCTCAGGCGCAGCACGGGCACTCCTTCATGTTCCGCCCACGTGGCCACGCTCACCCCGGCGCCATCTCCTCTCGCAATTTAACTTTTCATGGCCTCTATTTTAGCAGAAAACCGCATGCGCGACTCCATCCTGAGCGGACCGGCCCGTCAGAATGCAGGAAGCGGCTCGCCCGCGGGACGGGGAACCGCTCCACGCTGCCTCAGCAGGCCGCTGTGCCGCTGCGCCGGATTACACCTCAGAGCGGAGCCGGCCGCTCGATCTCGACCAGGATGCAGTCGGGCCCGATGCAGACGATCTTCGTCCAGGGAATCACGATGTCGGGGCCGCCGCCCCACAAGCCGAACCAGCGGCCCTCTCCCGGCACGATGATCGCTGTAATCCGGCCGGACTTCTCGTCGATCTCCACGTCGATCAGCTCACCCAGCCGGCGTCCGGTCCGGATGTCGATCACGTCCTTGCGCAGGTCCGATGCCTTGGCCACCGTGACCGCCCTCCTCCGCGCTCATCAACCCAATCTTATGCGGAGTGGGCTTGGCCGAATCCGCGGCGCCTACAGCGGGGAGATGCCCACGTGGCTTGCCGGACCGGCGTGCGTGAAGCTGGCATCCGTCGTCGCACACCCGCCCGTGCAGATCTCCAGACACCCGCCTACACAGGCGTCCAGACACCCGCCTGTACAGGCGTCCAGGCACTTGTTTACACCGGTGTCAGGGCGCTCGCTCGCACAGGTCTCCTGGCCGTTCACCCCGGAAGCTGCGGCGGTGGGCATCTGCACCTCGCGAATGGTATAGCAGAACGACGGGTAGACGAGACACCAGAAGTTGGCCCCGGCGGCATCCCCGATCAGGATGCGGAGGGCCCGGTACCTTCCGGCCGGCAGGTAGAGATCATGATACGCCTTGCCCGGGAAATCGAAGGTGCCCAGCTCGGCCCGCACGGGATGGGTCATTCCCCAGTCGGCCACCACGGCCGCAGCAGCCTGTTCCAACTCGTTCAGCACGGCCCGGATCGCCGCCTCCGCCTCGGCGCGGCTGCGTGCGCCGGAGAGAGCCGGGCGCAGCCGGTCGAGCACCGCATCCCGCACCGCCAGCTTCAGCGCCTGCTCGTCCACCGCGTCGCTGTGGGCGATCACATGGATCCGCACCAGATTGGCATCGGCCAGCTCCGCCTCTCCGGCCCCGGCGGTCCGGGCCAGCAGCACCCCGCCGCCCACCTGCATCAGGCCCAGGGTGATCAGCAGCCAGCCGGTAATCACCTTCCGATTCATCGTTGCTCCTCCCGTCGGGGGCTCTCCGCCCCCTTCCTCTCGGGAAGAGTTATACCCAGGTTAACCATAATCTAAACCAGCTTGACATAAATCACGCGCACGCCCGGCATGCGACTTGCGAGCCGCGCAGGCGGGCAGCCAGCGCAGCATGCAGGCGGGCAGCAAGCAGCCCCATCCCCGCTGCGGAGATGGGGCCTGCGCGCTGGATCTTATACGTACTTGCGCATGTGCGACAGGGCGGCCTTCTCGAGCCGGCTTACCTGGGCCTGCGAGATGCCGATCTCCTCTGCCACCTCCATCTGAGTCTTTCCCTCGAAGAAGCGGAGGGTCAGGATGAGCCGCTCCCGCTCGTTGAGCCGGTGCAGCGCCTGACGGATGCTGATGCCCTCCAGCCACTGGGCGTCCTGCTGAGATTCGTCGCTCACCTGGTCCATGACGTAGATGGGGTCGCCCCCGTCGTGGTACAGGGGCTCGAAGAGCGACACCGGCTCCTGGATTGAATCCAGGGCGTAGACGATCTCCTCCAGGGGAAGCTTCAGCTCGTCGGCGATTTCCTGCACAGTGGGCTCGCGCGAGAGCCGGCTGACGAGGGTGTCGCGCACCTGCAGGGCCTTATAGGCGATGTCCCTGAGCGAGCGGCTGACCCGGATCGGGTTGTTGTCCCGCAGGTAGCGCCGGATCTCGCCGATGATCATGGGAACGGCATAGGTACTGAACTTCACGTTCTGCCCCAGGTCGAAGTTGTCGATGGCCTTCATGAGGCCGATGCAGCCCACCTGAAACAGGTCGTCGACGTACTCCCCCCGGTTGTTGAACCGCTGGATGACGCTGAGCACCAGGCGAAGGTTTCCTGTGATCAACTGGTCGCGGGCTGCTCTTTCACCGCTGTGCATCCGGACAAAAAGCTCCCGCATCTGGGCGTTGGTCAGGACCGGAAGCTTGGCGGTGTTGACCCCGGGGATCTCCACTTTGTTGATCATCATGCCGGGACAATGCCTCCCCCATGGGCGCCGAACGGCTGCCCCATTCAAATGGGAGTATGTCCACGGCCGGGAACCGCTATTCCGTGTTCAGGAACCACTTACATATCATGTAATATAATCTACCCTTCGTCATTCCATACGCAGGATTTCCTTTTTCAAGCGCTTGAAGATGCGCTTCTCCAGCCGGGAGATGTAGCTCTGGGAGATCCCCAGGAGGTCGGCCACCTCCTTCTGGGTGCGCTCGCGGCCGTCGACGAGCCCGAACCGCAGCTCCATGATCCGCTTCTCCCGGCCGGTCAGCTTGGCCATCGCCTTGCGGAGGAGCTGCCGGTCGACCTCCTCCTCGAGGCCCCGGTAGGTGATGTCGCTGTCGGTACCCATGACGTCGGAGAGGAGCAGTTCGTTGCCCTCCCAGTCCTTGTTGAGCGGCTCGTCGAACGAGACCTCGCTCCGGGTGCGCGACGCGCGGCGCAGGTACATCAAAATTTCATTCTCAATACATTTCGATGCATACGTGGCCAGCTTGATCCGCTTGGAGGGATCGAAGGTCTTGACCGCCTTGATCAGGCCGATGGTGCCGATGGAGACCAGGTCCTCCACCCAGATGCCCGTGTTGTCGAACTTGCGGGCGATGTAGACTACCAGGCGCAGGTTGCGCTCAATGAGCGTGTTCTTGACGCTCTCATCGCCTTCGGTCAGGCGCATCAGCAGTGCGGCCTCTTCCTCGCTGGTCAGCGGCGGGGGCAGCGCCTCGCTGGAACCGACGTAGTAGATGGCTCTGGGCCGGATCAGCCCCCTGGCCGCCAGCCAGCGCAGCACGCGGGCAGACACCCGGAAGAGAGCCCACTGAAACGCCTGCCACTGCCTCCTAACGAACCTGTACATCGGGCCTCTCCTCTCCTCTCTCGCCGGTTTGTGTCTCCACGGGACTCCCCCGGGAGCGGCCCTGCGCCCGGCGCACCGCCGCCGCCATCGCCGCGGGAAGCAGCGCCGCGTAGCGCCCCTCCGGGTCCAGCGGACCCGCCGCCAGGCCGAGCCGGCCCTCCAGGGCCACCCAGTCTCCCCGCCCCCGCGGGCGGGCCGACAGCCCGTCGGGCCGGATCACCAGCAGCAGCGCGTCCCCCCGGCCCACGACGGCATACGGCACCAACTGGCACCGGCTCTGCCAGTCGGCGGGCAGCCCGTCCAGCCCCTCCGGGCCGGCCGCCGCGGCGTCCAGAACCGCCTGCGGCAGGCAGCCGCGCAGCCGCTCACAGTCGACCACGGCCACCGGCTGGCGGCTGATGGGCGTGCGCAGCAGGTTCCCGGAGTCCAGCAGCGCTTCCAGGACCGCCCGGCGCTCCCCCACGCGCACCTCGAGCTCATACAGCCCGTCGTCCACTTCGGCGCGCTCCCGGTGGGCCTGCCAGAGCAGCTGCACGCCGCCCAGGGCCACGCCCACCCCCCCGGCCACCAGCGCAGCCGGCGGTGAGGCGAAGACCGCCGGGTAGCGTTCAGCCAGCAGGAGAAGCAGCCCCCCGGCCAGGATCAGGCCCGCCCAGAAGAAGCCGAACACAGCCACGAACTGCGACCAGGTGCCGGGCCAGATCAGGAGCAGCACCAGCAGCGCGCTGCCGGCCACCAGCCCCGCGGCGGAGAGAAGCCATCCCCAGCCGACCCCGGGTGCGGCAGGAACCAGGACCGGCACCACCGCCATGATCGACCCGAGCAACGCTGCCGTCCACAAGCGCCACACGCGGTAGCGCACCCTCGCCACCCGGGCGGCGAACCAGAGCAGGGCCAGGTCGAGGGCCAGGTTGATGATGAACAGGAGTTCCGGCCGGCGGACTGCGGGCAGACCGGGCACACCAGGCACCCCCGTCAGGCTCACCCCGTCCCGCAGCGCGAGAGTACGAAGCAAGTCCCGGATTTATGCCAACATCTTAGCCCAGTCTCGCTGTCGCTTGTGGTCGGAACCTGGCGGGGATTCCTGACGCTTTCTGTCGAATCACCCCGGCCTGTGGGTCGCCTCTGGCTGCCCTGTCTCTCCCGGACCTATCCTTTCTGTTCGTGTTCGCTGTGGGTGACCTCCGGTTGGCCTGTCTTTCTCGTAAGCGCCCGCTCTGTTCGCATTCGCTGTGGCCCGCAACCGCAGGCCCATCTCCCACTCGGAACGGATCTATTCGCATCTCCTGGTGGGCGCCGGACACGGTAGGGTCTCTCCTCCCGCCCCGGGCAACACTGAAGACGAACAGAACAGATCGCGCACAGGGGCATCACGACCCGTCCCACCCACACTGAGCACGAACAGAACGGATGGCGCACCAAGGGCATCACGACCCGCTCCCGCCGGCCATCGGCGCCCAGCACCACCTCAACGGCCGCGCAGGCAGCGCCCCGTGTACGTCGCACGCCAGACGCGCGAAAAAGGCGCCCCCCTCGCGGGGGCGCCCCTCAACGCTGCGGTCTGCTACTGCGGCTTGCGGCGCAGGAACGCCGGGATGTCCAGCTCGTCCACGACGGGCTTGACCTCGCCCACCTGACCGGGCCGACGGCGGCCCCAGGCGGGGAACTCGCCGTCGCCGAAGCCGGTGGCGATGACCGTCACCCGGATCTCATCCTGAATCGACTCGTCGATGACCGCGCCGAAGATGATGGTGGCCTCGGGATCGGCGGCCTGGGCGATGATCTCCGCCGCCTCGTTAACCTCCATCAGCCCCAGGTCGGCGCCGCCGGTGATGTTGAGCAGCACGCCCTTGGCCCCTTCGATGGTGGTCTCCAGGAGCGGGCTCGAAATGGCTGCACGGGCCGCGTCGGCCGCGCGGGAGTCGCCGCTGCCCACGCCGATGCCCATCAAGGCGGAGCCGGTGTTGGACATGATCGTGCGCACGTCGGCGAAGTCCAGGTTGATCAGGCCCGGCACCGCGATCAGGTCGGAGATGCCCTGCACGCCCTGGCGCAGCACGTCGTCGGCCGTGCGGAAGGCCTCCATCAGGCTGGTCTTCTTGTCCACCACCTGCAGCAGCCGGTCGTTGGGGATGGTGATCAGGGTGTCGACCTTCTGCTTCAGGTTCTGGATGCCCTTCTCGGCCTGCATGGCCCGCTTCTTGCCCTCGAAGGTGAAGGGCTTGGTGACGACGCCGACGGTGAGCGCGCCGAGCTCCTTCGCGATCTCGGCCACCACGGGCGCCGCGCCGGTGCCCGTGCCGCCGCCCATGCCCGCGGTCACGAAGACCATGTCGGCGCCCCGCAGGGCGTTGGCGATCTCCTCACGGCTCTCCTCGGCCGCCCGGTTGCCGATCTCCGGGTCGGCCCCGGCCCCCAGGCCCTTGGTCAGCTTGGCGCCGATCTGGAGCCGCGTCGGGGCCTGCGCGTTCTTCAGCGCCTGCGCATCCGTATTGACTGCGACGAAATCGACGCCCTGGAGGCCGGCCGAAATCATGCGGTTGACCGCGTTGTTGCCGCCGCCACCAACGCCGATGACCTTGATACAGGCTAACTGCTCAAACCCCGGCTCATAATCGTTCACGACTGTGATCCTCCTCACGTGGCGCTAGTGGAACAGGGCTTTCAGCCAGTCCCGTAACCGTCCTGCTCGCGCCGGCCTTGCCAGGGCCGGAGCCTCGGGCGGGTCGCCTGGCTCCCCGCTCTCCGGGGCCTCCAGCGCGGCCCGCGCACCCCACAATGCGAGCCCGGCCGCCGCGGCCATCTCGGGTTCGGCAGCCAGGGAATCCGCAGGCGTGCCGATGCGGCTCTTCAGGTTGAGGCAGTCGCCGGCATAAGCGGCAAGCCCGCGCAGGCGGCTTCCACCGCCGGTGAGCACCAGCCCGGCGGGAAAGAGGCCGGCGTAGCCCGATCGCTTGACCGCGGCCGCCGCCATCTGGAGGATCTCCTCCACCCGCGAGGCGATGATCTCAGCCACGTATTTCTCACTGACTTCGTGGGTGTTCAGCCCCGAAGGGCTGGGCACGGTAACGCTGGCGTCCGCCGCCAGGCTGGGCGTGGCCCAGCCCCGCTCCCGCTTCAACCGCTCGGCCGTCTCCACCGGAATGCGGAGCACGGTCGCCAGGTCGTGGGTGATATGGTCGCCACCGACGGGCAGAACCGCCAGGTGGAAGAGATGTCCCAGTTCGTAAACCGCGACGCCGGTCGTTCCGCCGCCCATGTCCAGCAGCAGGACGCCCTCGTCGCGCTCCTCCGGCGTGAGCACCGCCTCGCCGGCCGCCCGCACGGCCACCAGGTAGTCGGCCACCTCCATGCCCGCCTCGCTGGCGGCCCGCAGGTGGTTCTGCACCTGCAGCGCATCGCCGGTGACCACCTGCACCTCGGCGGCGAGCGTCCGCCCGCACAGGCCGATCGGATCCCGGAGGGGCACGCTGCCATCCAGCTGGTAGCTGCGGGGCACCACGTGCACCCGCTCACGGCCCGCCCGGGGCTCCACCGCCTCGGCCGCCGCGTCGAGCACCCGGCGCACCAACTCCGGTGTCACCCCTGCAGCCGGCCGGGGCACCGCGATCGCCGCCGCGCCGACCTCGGAACGGAGGTGGGCGCCGGAGATGGAGATGACGGCCCGGTCTACCTTCGGACGATCGGCCATCGCACAGGCGGCTTCTGCGGCCTTGCGCATCTCCTGCGCCGCTGCGCCGAGGTCGCTGATCAGCCCCCGGTAGACCCCGGTGGACGGCACGAGTCCGACGCCGATCACCCGCGGCTCCCCGTCCTCCGCCACTTCTGCCAGGGCGGCCGCCACGTGGGTGCTGCCGGCATCCAGACCCAGAACCAGGTTCTCCGCCACAGAGCCGGCCCCCTCCACTCTGGCATCATGCGTGCACTTCTTAACTTCATTCAACGCCAGAGAAGCGAATCCTCCTCCTGATAATGGGTGACGCTATAATTCTTGGGAGCAGATGGTGGAACGCGCAGCCCGCTTCTTTGGAGAAGCCCGGGCTGCGCGCTCAGTCCTGAAGGCCGTGGTGCGAAAGCGTCTCCTCGTCCCGCTGGAAGAACCCCCACCGCTGCAGGACCAGCCGCCGGATGATGCCGAGGTTCTGGAACATCCGGATGCCCATGGCCACCACGCCGGCCAGGTAGAGGTTCTCGACGCCGATGCGGTCGCCCAGGTAGACCAGACCGGCGGCCAGCAGCACGTTGGTGAAGAACCCGGTGATGAAGATGGTGTTGTCATATGTCCCTTCCAGGCTGGCCCGCAGCCCGCCGAAGGTGGTGTCGAGGGCCGCCAGCACGGCGATGGACAGGTAGCGGGCGTAGGCGACGGGCAGCGTGAAGGGCGACAGGATGCCAATGAGAATCCCCGCGATGAAACCTACAATAATAATCCACATGTCAGGGTGCGACCTCCTCGAGGATCGGCTGGGCGTAGTCCAGCCGCAGCCGGGCCGTATATGCGGGCACCCGGACCACAGCCTCCTTCTTGACCGACACCTGAATGCCCCAGTAGCGCAGCGACTCGGCCACGCCGCCCTTCATCGTGATGGCCCGCTCCAGTTCGTCCGGGTTGCCGATGGCCACGATGTTGAGCGGGGGCGCGGTGCGCACGCCATTGATGGTGACCACGGGGCCCGTGCAGCGGATCTCGGTCCGGCCCGTCACCCGCTGCCCGTTGATGGCGATGGCCTCGGCGCCGGCCGCCTGCAGCTCGTTGATGACCCGCAGCACGTCCTCGTCGTGGATGATGAAGTTGTTGGCGTTCTCCCCCGGGGTGGCCGGCAGCACCGAGTCGGCCATGACGACCGTGACACCGGGTCCCTGCAGGGGCAGCAGCCCGGCGTGGATCTGCGCCTGCTCCAGCCGCTCCGCCAGGGCCTGGTACTCGTTCTGCGTCTTGACCGAGATGAGCTGCTGCTGGCGCAGGAACTCCACCTCTGCGGCGAGCTCGTCGCGGAGCGCCTCGGCGCTGGCCAGCTGCGCGACCAGCTCTTCCGTGCGCTGCACCGCGGCCAGGTCGGCCAGGGCCACCTGGCGCTGCACCTTGAACTGCATCGAAAGCATGAGACCCAGGGCGACCCCGACCAGTGCCGTCGCCCAGGGCATCCTCCTCAGCTGTGTGGTCATGGCCTCACCCCCGCATTATTGGCACCCCTGTGCCAGCACCTTGCCGAACACCCGGAGGTCGATCTGACAGGTGGAGCGCGCGGACGGCGGAACCCGGTCGAGCTGGTCCAGCAGCCCCCTGAGCTGCGTCTGGATGTGCTCCTGCCGACGGGCGGCGTCGTCGGGCAGTATCCCGACCTCCACCGTGGTGCCGCCGGTGAGGTAAAGCCGCAGGTAGCGGTCCTCGCGCACGTGCACCTCCGAAAGCTGCTCCAGCAGCGGATCGCCGGTCCACCAGAGCAGGGTCAGGGCGTCCTTCAGGCCCAGATCGTCCAGCACGTCGCCGCGCAGCGCGCGGTCCACGGCCACGCCGCTGACCACCGGCAGCCGCTCCCCCTCCTCCAGCAGCCGCTGGCCGAGGACGCGCCCGTCGGCGTCCAGCATCAGGTAGAAGCGCCCGTGGTACTGCAGCAGGGCCAGCGGCTCCCGCTCCGAAACGGTGATGACCAGCGCGTTGCCGCGCCAGGTGACCTGCGCCGACTCCACCCAGGGATCGGCCAGCAGCCGCTGTCGGACGCGCCCCTCCGGCACCTCCCACTTCAGGTCGCCGGGCATCACACCCGCGATCGCCATCACCTCGGCCTGGCTGAGCCGCCGGTTCCCGGCGATCTGCACGCGCTCCAGCCGGAAGAGGGCCGAGCGGTAAGCGGCGAACAGGCAGATGCCCAGAAGTACGGCGAGGGCCATCACGAAGCCCCACCGGCTGCGCGGCCGCGCCGCCCCCTTCCCCTTCATCCGCACTGCGCTCGTCGTCACACCGTCACCGCCCCTCCCCGCAGAACCGCAGCTTCAATTATACTCCAGCCCCGCTCCATGCCGACCCCTTCAGATTCTGACATATCATCATCATACAGGCAGCACCACATTCAGGGCGGCAGGCAGGATCTCGAAGCTCACCGGCAGGTGGCCGATCACATCGCCGTCCAGCTGGAAGACCACCTGCTCGGGCGAGTCGGCCGTCACCTTCCGCCCGCGCATCATGCGCACCTTCGGGTGGCCGACGTGGTTGCCGCCGTAAATCAAGGTCACGAGCCGGAGCAGCTCCAGCCGGCCGAGGTCCTCGCCCCAGGCGATTTCCAGGAGCCCGTCGGCGATCTCGGCCTCGGGAAAGACCTTCATCCCGCCGCCGAAGTAGCGGCCTATGCCCACGGCGAGCAGCAGCACGCGGTCGAGGCGGCGCTTCTCGCCGTCGATCTCCACGTCCACCGGCACACCGGTGAAATGAAAGAGGGTGTCGAACACCCCCCGTACGTAGCTGAGTTTCCGGAACCGCTCCCCATAGGTGTTGACGCGTGCGCACACCTCCGCGTCGAAGCCGAAGCCGGCCGCGTTGAAGAAGTAGCGGTAGCCGTGGGCCACGCCCACATCCATCCTGGCAACCCGGCCCCCGAACGCCAGCCGGCAGCCCGCCTCCGGATCGGTCGGGACGCCGGTGGTGCGAACCCAGTCGTTGCCCGTGCCCGCCGGAATGACGGCCAGAGCCGCGTCGGTCCCCACGAGGCCGTTTCCCACCTCGTTGAGGGTGCCGTCGCCGCCCAGGGAAACCACCCGGTCGTATCCTTCCTTCACTGCTAACCGTGCCAGTTCGGTGCCATCTCCGGGACCCTCGGTGAACTTGACGCCGTACTCTCCCAGCCGGGCGGCCAGCGGCTCGATTCTCTTCCAGCGGGCCAGACCCTGCCCGCGCCCGGCAACGGGGTTGACGATGAAGCATACACGAGTCATGGCTCGTCACCTCCGTGGCACACGGCTCGCAGTACGTTTTCACTCCAGTGGCTGCATTTTCCTGCATGGGGAGGGGATCGCGCAGGCCCGGGCGCGGGCACGGGCGGCCGGGGCGGCCACCGCTCTCCCAGATACAGACGGTGCGGGCCCTGCACCAGGTGCAGGGCCCGCCTCCCCACATCTTACCTTTCGTTCCAGATCGCCGTGGGCAGGTTGCCGCCGCTCACCACCCGCACAGGGCCTTCCTTCTTCGGGCGGATGTCGAACTCGAAGATCTCCGTGGGCAGCCAGAGCGTGCAGCAGGCGTTGGGGATGTCGACGATGGCGCTGATGCGGCCCTCGATGGGTGCCGTCCCCAGGATCATGTACGCCTCCTCGCCGGTGTAGCCGAAGCTCTTCAGGTAGTTGATCGCCTCCAGGCAGGCCCGCCGGTAGGCCACGTGCGCATCCAGGTAGTACTGCCGGTCCTCCTCGTCCACCGAGTAACCCTCGAACACGATGTAGCTGGAGAAGCGGGGCTCGGTGAAACTGGGCTGGAAGACGGCGTGCTGCAGGTTGTACTTGTTCATGCCGTCCTTGATCAGGTCGACGCACATGGTGATGTAGCCGGGCATCTCGATGGCGCCGCAGAAGGTGATCTCCCCGTCGCCCTGGCTGTAGTGCAGGTCCCCCACCGTGAGCTTCGCGCCCTTCACATGTACGGGCAGCAGGGCCCGGGAGCCGCGGGTGAGGTTCTTGATATCGCGGTTGCCCCCGTTCTCCCGGGGCGGAATGGTGCGGGCGGCTTCGCGGGCCACCCGCTCGTACTCCGGCGTGCCGGGCCGCAGCGAGCTGAGCACGGCGTTGCGGGGCTCGGGCGGCAGGGCCAGCGGCGGCACCCGCTCGGGATTCTGGGCGATGAGCCGGCGCTCCCGCTCATTCCAGCGGGCCAGCAGCTCGTGCGAGGGCGCGGTGCCCAGGATGCCGGGATGCGCCAGGTAGGGGATGCGCACGCCGGGCACGTGGCGGGAGCGGGCCCACACGCCGTCGAACTCCCAGATGGCCTTGTGGGCGTGGGGGAAGTGGTCGGTGAGGAAGCCGCCGCCGTTGTGCTTGCAGAAGATGCCGGTGTAGCCCCACTTCTGCTTCGGGTGCGGGCCGATGTCCAGGATGTCGACGACGAGCAGGTCGCCGGGCTCGGCGCCGGCCACCTCGATGGGGCCGGTGAGGTGGTGGTTTGGCGAGAGCTCCATGTCGCGGATGTCGGTGGCCGAGTCGTCGTTCCGCACCTGTCCGCCGGTCCAGTCGGGGCATTCCACGGTGAACACCTCGCCCGGCCGCACGCTGGCCACAGCCGGGATGTCCGGGTGCCAGCGGTTCTGGAGCACCTCGTGGTACTCCGAGATGGGTTTGGTCGGATCGATCTCGATGAGCGGGCGTCCCATAACCTGGCCCTCCTTTGTCTGGTGTAGCCCGTAAGCCCGCGCGGGGTGCCGGAGGCCGCCTTCCCCTCAGCGCACGGTCCGTCGCGATGGGCCTGCCAATAGATATGCGGACGGGGACAGGCTTAAACGCGCGGAATCGGGACCAGCCTGCGCCGGTCCCGATTCCCTACTGCCGAACGATCGTCGCCCCCAGCTGGGTCAGCTTCTGGTCCAGGTGCTGGTATCCCCGGTCGATGTGGTAAATCTCGTCGATGGTGGTCTCGCCCTCGGCCACCAGGCCGGCGAGGATGAGGGCCATCCCCTCCCGCAGGGCCGGGCAGACCACCGTCGCCCCCGAGAGCGACGGCACCCCCTGCACCACCGCGGTGCGCCCCTCGGTCTTGATGTTCGCCCCCATCCGGCGCAGCTCGTCGGCCACCTTGAACCGGTTCTCGAAGATCGTTTCGGTGATGATGCTCGTCCCATCGGCCGCGGCCATCAGCGCCATCATCTGCGGCTGCATGTCGGTGGGGAAGCCCGGGTAGGGCAGGGTTTTCAGGTCCGCCGCCTTCAGCCGCCGGGGCCCCACGGCCGT